>CAJQNJ010000073.1 GCA_905479685.1 uncultured Acidimicrobiales bacterium | reverse complement strand
GCATCGCCACCGCAGCAGGTGAGCTCTTGCTCGCAATTCGTGACGAACTGACACAACGAGGCGCCGATTCGAAGGAAATGAAGGAGCAGGGTGATCGTCGCTCACACGACTTCATCATGGAGGAGCTCACACGAGTGCGTCCCGAGGATGCAATCTTGTCCGAAGAAGGCAAGGACGATTTGGCGCGCCTCACAGCCGAACGAACGTGGATCGTCGATCCAGTCGATGGAACCAGGGAGTTCTCGGAGCCACCACGCACGGATTGGGCCGTGCATGTCGCGATGGTTGTCGACGGGAAGCCAGTCGTGGGCGCAGTGGCACTTCCCGGCCTCGGTGTCACTCTTTCAACCGCCGATCCAGTCGCGATGCCGGACTCTGGCGTCACTCCCCCACGGATGATCGTCAGCCGAAGTCGACCGCCCGCCGCGGCGCTCGCAGTCGCGGAGACGCTCGGAGCCGAGCTGGTCGAGATGGGCTCGGCGGGGGCCAAGGCCATGTCCGTCGTTCGAGGTGAGTCGGAGATGTACGCACACTCGGGTGGTCAGTACGAGTGGGATTCGTGTGCGCCGGTGGCGGTTGCATTGGCGGCCGGTCTGCACTGCAGCCGCATCGACGGAAGCGAACTGACGTACAATCACGAGGACCCGTACCTCCCGGATCTTCTGATCTGTCGACCTGAACATGCAAAGGCAGCACTTGATGCGCTGGCAGCAGTTGCCGAAGATAACTAAATGAACAGTGCCGGAACTGTCGTGCCTTGCGCACTGCATGCTGGCCGGGTGTGATCAACGGCGATCGCAAGAGGTGAAAATAGATGCCCACGAGACGTTCTGCGGATTCAACCGAGGGAGAGCAGCTGTTCGAGACTGCCGTCGAACAATTCGACGCCGCGGCCGATCTGATCGGTCTCTCGGACAACATCCGTACGATTCTTCGTTCTCCGAAGAACGAGATCATCGTCAACTTTCCCGCCGAGATGGACGACGGGAGCCTTCGGGTCTTTCGGGGGTACCGCGTGCAGCACAGCGACATCCTCGGGCCGTACAAGGGCGGTCTGCGGTTCACCCCAGGCGTCGAACTCGGTGAGGTCAAAGCCCTCGCCATGTGGATGACGTGGAAGACCTCGCTGTCGAACGTGCCGTTCGGTGGAGCCAAAGGTGGCATTGCGTTCAATCCCCGCGAGCACAGCGTCCGCGAAATCGAACGCATCGTCCGACGATTCACCCACGCCCTCGGCTCGAACATTGGCCCCGAGCACGACATACCGGCCCCCGACATCGGCTCGAACGCACAAGCGATGGTCTGGATGATGGACACCTACCTGAACTCTGGTTCGGGTGGTGACCGTCAGAACACGAGGCGTGTTGTCACCGGCAAGACGATCGAGACGGGCGGTTCGCTCGGGCGAGACAAGGCCACCGGTCAGGGTCTCGCATTCGTCCTCGCGCATCAGTTCGACAGGGTGAACCGAGAACTCGAGGGAAGCACCGTCGCCATACAGGGATTCGGCAATGTCGGTGAGCATTGCGCCCGTGCGATGGCTCAGATGGGGGTGACGATGACACACGTCGCCGACCACACGGGCGCGATCATGAACGGTCGTGGAATCGATGCTGAAGCTTTGTGGCGACACACCAGCGAGGCAGGCGGTGTCGCCGGCTTCGACGACGCTGAAGCCCTCGACGTCGACGAGTTCTTCACCGCCGACGTCGACATCTTGGTCCCGGCCGCGATCGAGAACCAGATCACGACCGAGCGCGCACCGCACGTACGCGCCTCGGTAATCGTCGAAGGTGCGAATGGTCCGACGAGTGTCGAAGGCGAACGAATCCTGATCGACCGTGGAGTTGAGATTCTCCCCGACGTCCTTGCAAACGCCGGTGGGGTCATCGTGTCATACTTCGAGTGGCTGCAGAACAAGATGAGTGCTCGTTGGCAGCTCGGCCAGGTCGACGACGAGCTGCGTCGATATCTGTGGGAGGCCGCGGACGCGATCGAGGCAGAGAAGAAGCGACTCGCCTGCTCGCGCCGAGAAGCCGCCTACGCCGTGGCGCTGGCTCGTATCGGGACGGTCTTCAACCAACGCGGCATCTGGCCGTAGATCCTGAGCACGCGGGCGCTCGTCCTCACCAACCGCGGCTGACCGGTAGAGGGCCCGACGGGTTACAACCAGCGGCTGAAACTGTCCGCCCGCTCCGTCCACTCTTCTGTCGTGATCGCATACCGGAGGTGATCCTCCCAGTTGCCATTGATCTCGAGATATCTCTCTGCCATTCCCTCGAGCCGGATGCCGAGCTTCTCCACCACTCGACGCGACGGTCGATTCCGGGGAATGATCGCGATCTGGAGCCGATGGAGACGTAACTCCTCGAAGGAGAATCGCATCGCCACCACCAGGGCTTCGGGCGTGTACTCCTGTCCAGCAAGGCGCTGGTCGACCCAATAGCCGACATAAGCGTTCTGAAAGGGACCGCGCTGAATGGCAGACACGTTCATTTCCCCGGCGAGGGCACCATCGACGAAGATCCCGAAGCCATACCCCGTTCCGAGCTGACGTTCGCGCTGACGCGCAGCGCATCGTGACGAGAACGCCTGACGGCTTTGTACGACATCGGGCTGCCCAGCGATTCGTTGTGGCTCCCACTTGGTGAGCCATTCCTCGTTGTGGGTCCGAACCTCTTTCCATTGGACATAGTCGTCGACCACGAGGGGTCGGAGCACGAGTCGGCGGCCGAAGAGTGGTCCTGAACCCGGTTCAGAGCTCGACCGGATCACGACATCTGCGACAAGATCAGCCCGTCGAGGATGTCGGCCTCGGAGACCAGGACGTCGGCTGCGTCGAAGTATCGGACGATTCGGGCGAGGATGCACATACCGCCCACGATCGTATCGACCCGGCCTTCCTCGAGCCCTGGATTGTGTTTCCGATCGTCGCGAGATTCTGTCACGAGCGTCCGGTACACGTCCTCGATGGCGTCTCGCTCGAGACGAAAGTGGTGGATCTGATCTCGGTCGTATTCGGCCAACCCGATCTCCACAGCAGCAGCGGTCGAGACCGTTCCAGCCAGACCGACCAACTGTTGCGCGCCCAAGATCATCGGCACCTCTCGAAGCACATCATCTAGATGTGCTTCCGCGATCGAAAGACACGCCACGAGTTCCTCTGGCCGAGGGGGGTCGTGCTCGATGTATTTCTCTGTGAAACGAACGCTTCCCATGTCGGTTGAAAAGCCTCCCTCCATCCGAGTGCTGCCCACTGCGAACTCGGTCGAACCGCCTCCGATGTCGAAGACCAAGAACGGGCCGTCCGAGGGATCTAAATCAGCGGTCGCCCCGATGAAGGAGAGTTCGGCCTCGGCATGCCCCGAGATCAGCTCCGGACGCACCCCCACGGTGTGTTCGGAGACATCGAAGAAGAGTTCCCGATTGTCCGCATCACGTGCCGCCGACGTGGCGGTCATACGGACGCCAGCGAGGTCGTAACGGTCCATAATTTCTCGGTACATGGCGAGCGCTACGCGGACCCGCTCGATGGCGTCAGTTCCGAGACGTCCCGTGGAGTCGACACCGCGACCCAGGCCCGTGATGATCATCTCGCGCTCGAACGTGGTCGAACCATCCCCGATCATCAGGCGGGTGGAATTCGTGCCACAGTCGATCGCTGCGTACACCGGTTTGGTCATGACACCTCAGTTGGTTGGGTTGGCCACGTGGGCGAATCGACTTCGTGGAGATGGTCGGCCACCCACTGGCCGACAGGATCGTCGCCACCGGCAAGCCACCAGCCATAGTGCGCGTGTAGACACTTCACTCCGGTTCTCGTGCCGCCAACTCCCCCGCTCGGGCGGTACGCCGGGGACGCACCGCTCGATTCGAGCATCGTGTCGCGTTCGATGCGATATCGATCGTGCGCCTCGCTGATCGCATCAAGTCCGACTTCGGCCTCGGCTCGCCGGACACCTTTCATCGACTCCAACCGACCGACCAGCATCGACTCTCGCCGACCACACAGCCAATAGAGGGTAGGCATCGGTCGTCCGTCGGCAAGTAGCGGGTAGTTCTTCAAGACCACAGGTTTGCCAGTCTGGTCGCGCACAACGACTTCGAATGGACCCATTGGCTCTCGACCCAAGAGATCGGTGACCGACACCAGGTCGACGGCGCGCTGGCGCACTGTGGCCAGCGCATCCTGAGTGTCGACATCGGTCGGATCACCGGCGCTCGGCACCTCGATCAAAAGGTCGAGATTCTCCTCGAATACCACTCTTGCACCCGAGTCGCCCTCGGTCGGCAGCATCCCCCACACCGATTTCGCGAGCCTGGTTGGGGGACGACGACTGCCGGCATATGTAGCAGTCGCAATCGGATGCGACTCGGCCTGGCGAAGATCACGCCATGTACGGCTCCCCACCAATGGCTGATCGGCGAGACCGACGACCACGACGTCGTGCCCACGGGCTCTGGCCGTCTCGATACCGAGGTGAAGCGATGTTGCCTGCCCCTCCTCCCAGCGAGCGTTGTGCACACGCAGAACGGACTCCGGTAGCAGATCCTCAAATGGATCGGCTCCTGTGACCACAACGATGTCGTCGAAACCTGCTGCGAGAGCTGCGTCGAGCGACCACGAGAGAACCGGTCGCCCGAGCACGTCCGCCCGAAGTTTGTGTGCAGCTCCCGAGAATCTGCTGCCGCCTCCAGCGGCGAGCAGTATCGCTGCTGTGGTCATGGGCAAGCCTGGGTCGACAGATCAAGCCCGCTAGGGTCGACGCAGTGGATCAGCCTGACCTCGAGTTCAACCCCCCAGCCTTTCGCGCGATCGTCTTGATGGCCGATGCCGTGCAAGTGAACGGTGGCAAACTGTTCATCCTCGGTGGTGGGCTCGGAGTCATCGGACCTCGACCCCAACAGGTCTCGGTGGCCGTGCGAATCGGTGTCCCGTGGGACCAGGCGAACGTCAAACATCACTGGCGTCTCGACCTGACCGACGAAGACGGGCATGCGGTGATCGTCCGCGACAAACCCATCAGCTTGAACGGGCAGTTCGAAGCTGGAAGACCTGCCGGCGTGGCGCCGGGTAGCGAACTCTGGGTTCCGCTCGGAATCAACTTCGGTGCGCTGCCTCTGCCTCGCGGCAAACGTTTTGCCTGGCGACTCTTCATCAACGAGCAAACCACCGACAGTTGGACCGCATCGTTCTCTGTTCGTCCTGGCTAGGGGGCGCTCTTCGGCCACACGTCCCTCAGATCCGAGGCGGGGGTCCGCAGCGATCATCGATGGATGGGGCCCTCGGTGTCACGCAACGCAGGCACGATCCGACCGGTGCGAAGCGCAATGATCTCGGCCACGATCGAAATCGCCGTTTCCTCGGGCGTTCGCCCACCCAAGTCGAGCCCAATCGGTGATCGGAGCCGAGCAAGTTCATCTTCGGTGACACCTGCGTCGATGAGACGCACGGTCCGATCATCGTGGGTACGACGCGATCCCATGACTCCGATGTATCCAACGTTGGTCACAAGCGCGGAGGTGATCGCTGGAATGTCGAATTTGGCGTCGTGCGTCAACACCGCGACAGCATCGAGCTGGCCCAAGTCAGGTCCGATCTTGGCCAGGAGTCGATCAGGCCAGTCAACGACGACCTCATCGGCCAATGGGAACCGCTTCTTGGTTGCGAACACTGGTCGAGCGTCACAGACGGTCACCCGATATCCAAGAAACTTCGATACCCGGGCCAGTGCTGCCGTGAAGTCGACGGCACCGAAGATCACCATCTGGGGAGGAGACGCGTAGCTTTCGATGAAGACGGCGACGTCGTCCTCCCTCGCCTGCCCCTCTGGACCATAGCGACGAATGCCGGTGCGGCCAGCCGCGAGTTCTCCCAAGACATCCCGTGCAACAACGCGGTCGAGATCGGCGTTGCCGAGAGAGCCAGTCGTGGAATCCGGGGTGACAAGAAGTTTCGAGCCGACGCCCGGTCCCTCGATCGTTGTGGCCAAAGCGATCGGCGATTCAGCGCGAATGGCGTCTCGAAGTTGGGTGAAAATCGGAGTTTCGGCGGCCACGCCTACCAGTCCAGTGGTTCGATGAAGAGGTGGATAGTTCCGCCACACGTCAAACCGACGGCAAATGCTTCATCATCGGAGTATCCAAACGTGACCGTCCGGCGATCGCCGCTCTCGATCACGTCGAGGGCTTCGGTCACCACGGCTCCCTCGACGCATCCGCCTGACACCGAACCAGCTACTTCGCCGTCTTCATTCACTGCCATGGCAGCACCGGGAAGGCGTGGACCGGATCCGTCGAGGTCGATGACGCGGGCGACCGCGACCGCCTTGCCCTGTCGTTGCCAACGGTCGACGTCGTTGAGAAGTTCTTTCATGACCCTTTGACGTTAGCGCCCACGGAGGTTCCTCTCATGCCCCGATCGAATCCGCCAGGGTCGCCAGCGAATCCAGGCAATGCCCTTCGAGAAACGTGTCGATGTGTGGCATGGCTGCTGCCATTCCTCTGGCGATCGGTTCGTAGCCGGGACTCGCCTTGAGGGGATTGACCCAGACGACTCGGTGTGCCGTCCGATGAAGACGCTCCATCTCTGCGTCCATCTGTGCGGGGTCGCCACGGTCCCATCCGTCCGACAGAACGACGACGATCGCCCCTCGTGCCATCCCGCGGACACCCCAGTCATTGTTGAATGCTCCGATCGCCTCACCGAGTCTTGTGCCGCCTGACCAATCGACCACCGACTCGGCAGCGGCCGCAACGGCTTCATCCACGTCATGTGATCCGAGCTGTCGTGTCATTCGAGTGAGCCGCGTCCCCAAGGCGAACACTTCGACGCGCCCGCGACCAACAACCGCCGCATGCGCAAATCGTATGAGTACACGGGCGTACGGCTCCATGGAACCGCTGACATCGAGCAGCAGAACAAGACGGCGCGTCCGCACGCCCATGCTGGTCCGTCGAAGCGCGAGTGGCTCACCAGCGGTCCGCATCGCTGCCTGCACCGTTCGTCGAAGATCGTGTCGATCACCTCGGCCCGCTGGGATCCGGCGCCGACTGGTCCGCATCGACGGACTGATCCGCATGGACGCCATCACCCGTTGCGCTTCGTGCAATTCAGCTTTCGTGAACTCGGCGAAGTCTTTTTCGGCCAATACTTCCGACGCGCTGTACCGAAGCGCCAACACCTCATCATCGCCGTCGTCACCGTGACCATCACCGTCACCATCATCGGTTCCCAACGGGACCGACTCCGGCTCGTCTTCGAAACGCACGTTGAACCCGGAGCCATTCTGGTGGAAGAAGGCCAGAAACATGGCGTCGTACATGGCGATGTCCTCCGGTCGACTCACCAGGGTGGCTCGTCCAGCCCAATAGACATCGTCTCGGTGAACGATGCCTACCGCGTCGAGGGCCTCGGTGAAGCGCAGGGTCATTCCCACAGGAATTGTGAGACCGCCACTTCGAAGACAATGTACGAAACCAGTGGCCAGCCGCTCAACAGCGGGCGACTCGAACTTGGCTTCGCCGAGGTCGGTCGTCACGCGCCTAGTGCGGTTTCGACCACGGTCCCCAACCCCTCCCGCCGAGCTCGCTCCTGATCTTCTCTGTACTTGAGGAGAGTCCCGAGCGTGGCGTCGACGAACTCTTCGGTCAGGTCGGTCTGTGCCAGCAGATGTAATGCATTCGCCCAGTCGAGCGTCTCAGCGACACCGGGCGGCTTGTACATTCCCATCTCGCGGAACTGGCCAGTGGCCGATGCCACCTGACGGGCCAGCTTGGCCGAGACCTTCGGTGCCTTGCGTTCGAGAATGGCAACCTCCCGTTCGAAACTCGGATGCTCCACCCAGTGATACAGCGCTCGACGCTTGAGCGCATCGTGGACATCGCGAGTTCGATTGGACGTGATGATGACCAACGGCGGATCCTCGGCAGCGAAGACGCCGAGTTCTGGAACGGTCACCGAGTAGTCGGACAGTGCTTCGAGGAGGAACGCCTCGAATTCGTCGTCGGCTCGATCGACTTCGTCGATGAGTAGGACCGGTGGGACGGCGGACCGATGATCGATCGCCGCAAGCAGGGGACGTCGAATCAGAAACCGCTCCGTGAACAATTCGTCCTCGAGCTCATCCACGTCGGCTTCCCGGGCTGTCCCCGTCGCCTCGGCCGTTCGCAAATGCAGTAGCTGCCGGGTGTAATCCCACTCGTACAAGGCCTGCGAGACATCGATGCCCTCGTAACACTGCATTCGAATGAGATCCGCGCCAGTGATCGCAGCGACGACCTTTGCGACCTCGGTCTTACCAACGCCGGCTTCCCCCTCGAGAAACAGCGGGCGTTGCAGTTCTGCGGCGAGGAAGATCGATGTTGCAAGCCCGCGATCAGCGAGATAGTCGTGCTGCGCGAGTTGTTCGATGACGGCATCGACGGAGGACAGTTCGCTGCGACTCATCTGCGAAGACTACGCCACTGCCAGCTGACAGCCGTAACCACCATTAGCGGTGTCAGCGGCTCCGGGACCCAAAACAGCGACGACTGCGTACAAGACGATACGAGTGTGTCGTGCACGATTCGACGAAGACTGCACAGTCAGATGGTAGGCGACAGCTGCGCTCTCAGAACAGCGCTCAGCTCCCGGGCGGCAAGATGAGGTAGCTCTCCTCGTCGGGCAGAACCATGTCGAACTCCTGACGCGCTACCCGCTCGATCTCCTCGTCGCTCTCGAGCCGCACCACGCGACGTTGGAGAAGATCGTTGTCGCCCTCGAGCTGCTCCAGTTCGTCAACTGCACGATCGAGTTCGTTTCGTTGCTCGACGTAGCTACCTGTCGGAAACACACCGAACACAAAGACGGCCAAGATGACCAGCCCTAAAACTACACGAGCGACACCTTTGGTCAGCGTCCTGAGAATTGGGCGCGGTTCTGCGCTTCGATCGGGTCGCTGAACGGAGATTCCCTGGCTACGGCGCGGCTGTGGTCGTCCGCGACGTGCTCGCCCGACGACGCGATCGTGTGCCTGTGGGGCGCGTCGCCGCGGACCTGGCGCTGATCGCGACGTCCCACGACCTGTTGGTGGTTTCGGACTCCTCGATTGCGTCATTGGCCAGCAAGCGCCGAACGACCCGGGAACACCGCCGCGTCACCGAGTTCTGCTTCGATACGGATCAGTTGGTTGTACTTGGCAACACGATCAGATCGTGCAGGAGCACCCGTCTTGATCTGCCCACAGTTCACGGCGACAGCAAGATCCGCAATGGTCGCGTCCTCTGTCTCGCCCGATCGGTGCGACATGACAGACGTGTACGCGTTTGCTGTAGCGAGTCCCACGGTGTCAAGGGTCTCGGTGAGCGAGCCGATCTGGTTGACCTTGACCAAGATCGAGTTCGCAACGGACGAATCGATGCCCCGCTGCAGGCGACTGGAATTGGTGACGAACAGGTCATCACCGACAAGCTGTACTCGATCACCGACCGATTCCGTGAGCGTGGCCCAGCCGTCCCAGTCATCTTCGTCGAGGCCATCCTCGATCGACACGATTGGGTACTTCTCGGACAAATCGGTCAGGTATGACGACATCTCGCTGGGCGTCAGGCTTCGACCTTCGCCGGCCAGTTCGTACTTGCCATCACGGAAGAACTCCGAGGCTGCCACGTCCATGGTCAGGGCGATGTCATCCCCAGGGCGGAGTCCGACCTTTTCGATGGCCTCAACGAGCAACTGCAGCGCCTCTTCGTTCGAACCGAGATTGGGGGCGAAGCCACCCTCGTCGCCGATAGCCGTGGATAGACCACGCTCGTGAAGGACTGCCTTGAGTGTGTGATAGGTCTCGATACCCCATCGCAGGCCCTCGGAAAATGTCGCCGCGCCGACGGGCATGAGCATGAACTCCTGCAGGTCGATGTTGTTGTCCGCGTGTTCGCCCCCATTGAGAACGTTCATCATCGGGACCGGCAAAACGTGTGCGTTCGGGCCGCCGATGTAGCGGTAGAGCGGCAGATCCAGTTCGGCGGACGCAGCGTGTGCGGCAGCGAGGGAAACTCCAAGGATTGCGTTGGCTCCGCATCGGCTCTTGTTCGGCGTTCCGTCTGCTTCGATCATGGCTGCATCGATCGAGCGCTGAGCGGTGACCGGGAGCCCAACCACAGCGTCGGCGAGGTCGGTGTTCACGAACCCAACTGCGGTGAGGACGCCTTTGCCCATGTAGCGATCGCCACCATCGCGAAGCTCGACCGCTTCGAACTTGCCCGTGGAGGCACCGCTCGGAACCAGGGCGCGGCCCGAGACCCCCGATTCGGTGGTTACTACAACCTCGACCGTGGGGTTTCCCCGGGAGTCGATGACTTCGATTCCAACAACCGACTCGATCGCCGACACGTGTTCTCCTCTTGCAAAGTTTTTCGAACGTAACCGCGTTCGAGGATGCCTCGGTCCATCGCTAGGACCTCGAACGCCCGCTGCAAAACCTACACTGCGCCGCGCTGCCGTTTACCGATGTTGCCCCATCCTTCCCAGATGGGTTGGACCTCAGCGATCGTCGGGAGCATCTGCGGCAAGTGCATCCTTTGCCTGACTCCAGCGCCGCCCGAGGTCAGATTGGTCAAGGGAGGACAGCTCCACTTGGTCGGTGCGAGCCTGTTGCTCGACCAGTCTGAAACGGTCGGCGAACCGGACCGACGCGTTCCTCAACGCATGTTCTGGGTCGACATCGATCATACGAGCAACCTGCACGGCGGCGTAGAGGAGATCACCGACCTCGTGCTCCGATGGATCCTCGGTGACCTCTTGAAGCTCTTCGGCCACGTCGGCCAGGGCCCACCCAAGATCGTGCCCACTGAAGCCGGTGGCCGCGGCGCGCTTCTGGATCTTCAGTGCGTAGAGCAGAGCCGGGAGCGTGGACGGTATCCCGTCCATCACGCTCGCCCGACCCTTCTCCAACTGTTTGGACAGCTCCCAATTGGCCACAGTGGTTTCGGAGTTGGCACCCGCGAAGACGTGTGGGTGTCGCTCAACCAACTTGTCATGGAGACCATCTGCCACGTCGGCGACTGTGAAGCGACCTGCTTCGGCGGCGAGACGAGCATGGAAGAACACTTGGAACAACAGATCCCCGAGCTCTTCCTCGAGCTCGAGATACCCGTCCTCGGTTTCGGCCGAGACCGCATCGATTGCCGCCAAGACCTCGTACGTTTCTTCGAGAAGGTGACGTCGAAGACTGGAATGGGTCTGTTGCGCGTCCCATGGGCATTCGTCGCGCAGACGTCGAACGAGCTCATCGAGGCGAGCGAACGCACCTGCAACCGGTTCGGACAAACGCGGGATCCACAACGAAGTGAGGTGATCGGGCTCGAGCGACGTCGAGAGCTCCGACCAGTCGAGTTCATCTACGCGTTGTTCGACGGTGCCGAGGCCCTGGAGGACCGTGACCGTGGTGGGAGCAACGTCGTCGAGGGCGAGGATGAGATCGTCGAGGACGTCGGCGGAATGAACCTGCGTCACCAGAAGTGGACCCAAGCGGCCCGCGGCGGCGATGAGAAGCTGATGTGCGTCGACGATGGTGACCGACTCCGCCATTGGGTCGATGCCCAGGGCAACCCAACAGAGATCCGTGAAACTGATTGCGGGGCGGATATCGACCTCGACCCGGGCGTCCGAACGCAACAACTCGACCGTGCGCTCGGCCACCGTCGGCGATCCAGGCACGGCGTAGACCACCTGCCCGTACATCTCCGCGTCGGCCACGAGCCGATCGACGATCGTGCGGTACACCTCGTCGAACGACTCCGACTGTTCATAGAGATCGTCGAAGGAACCCGTGGGCGTCATCGACGCAGCCGCCGGATGTCTCGATGTACGTAGCCAGACGGGCGCGTCACCGCTGAGGAGCAAGCGGGTCTCCTCGGTGACGAGCTCGGGACCTGCTGGGCCGAGCCCCACAACCGTGACGATGGACGCCAACCGAGATCTACTTACCCACGGGGAACGAGCTCGAACGTCTCTACGTCGAATTTGCCGATGCGAGAGGACACAGCACCGTTCTTCACCAGTGTCAGCAACTCTTCCTGGACGTCTGGAGCCGCGAGCGCACTTCCTTGTGATGCAACCCACAAGTTGGTCGTGAGTGCTTCGTATCCCTCACTCTGTCGAGAGATGGCGCCGAGCTGTTGCGCAACGATCGCGTTTTCGATCTCGGATTTGATGCCATCACGCTCGGACGGTGTGATGGTCACACCGTTTTCCTCGAGGTACGTGAGCGCAGCGGCATCGCGAAGCCATACCGCTCCAATCTCTCGGAAGGTCTGTGCGCTCAACGCGGAGGGCTCCTCACCATCGGGGGCGCCGCCACTCAGGGCCAAGACAAGATCGGTGAGGCCCTGTTCACTGATCGACTCCTCGCCAACTCGGAGCGCATCGCGCTCCTGAGCGCTACAGCCCGCCAGTACCAACACCGAAAATGTAAGGAGCAGAATTCTTCGAATCACGGGCTTCATGATGACACTTTCTCGCCGTCGTCGGCGTCAGCGGGCACAAGATCGTCCAACGCGAGGACGATTTGTTCAGCGATGTTCCCCTTCTTCATACCCAGTTGCAGGAAACCGCCGTCGACATCCTTGTACAACGAGTGTTTGTAGATGCGATCCAGGCGTATCTGCTTGGAGGTCGGGAGCGAGAGCGGAGACATACGAACGAGAAAGTCCGGCCCGCCAAATCCGGGCCCTTTGGCCACCGTCAGCTCCGTGATGCCAACGCGCATGCACGTTGCTCGGACGCTGGCCACATCGAGCAGGTTCGCAGCTGGATCAGGTAGCGGACCGTACCGATCCTGCCACTCGGTGCGGACATCATCAATCTGGTTGTGGGTCGTGATCGCAGCAAGGCGCCGATAGGCCTCGAGTCGCTGATCCTCGGTCTCCATGTAGCTGTCAGGGAGGAACGCTCTGATCGGCAGCTCGATCTTGAGATCCTCGGCCTCATCGACGGACTCCCCTTTCAGCTCGGCCACCGCTTCGGTCACCATCTGGCAGTACAAGTCGTAACCGACCGCAGCGATGTGCCCGGACTGGCCGGTTCCCAGCAGATTTCCTGCGCCACGAATCTCGAGGTCGCGCATCGCTATCTTGAATCCGGATCCGAGCTCAGTTGCTTCACCGATCGTCTTCAACCGCTCGTAGGCCTGCTCGGTCAGCGAACGATCCTCCGGCACCATGAGGTAGGCATACGCACGTTGCCCAGAACGACCGACTCGGCCGCGAAGCTGATGCATCTGCCCGAGCCCCAGCAGATCTGCACGGTCGACGACCAATGTGTTCACCGTGGGCATGTCAATACCGGATTCGATGATCGTCGTGCACACCAGCACGTCGTACTCACCCTGCCAGAAGTCGAGCACCACCTGTTCGAGGGATCCCTCGTCCATCTGACCGTGTGCAATTGCGATACGCGCTTCGGGAACCATCTCGCGCACGCGTGCAGCCGTGTGCTCGATGTCCTGCACCCTGTTGTGGACGAAGAACACTTGCCCTTCTCGTAGAAGTTCGCGCCGAATCGCTTCGGTGATCGCACGATCGTTCTGCTCCCCCACGTAGGTGAGAATCGGCTGGCGTTCCGATGGCGCTGTCGAGAGGAGCGTCATATCGCGGATCCCTGTGAGGCTCATCTCGAGCGTTCGCGGTACCGGAGTCGCCGTCAGCGTCAGGACATCGACGTCGGTGCGAAGCGTCTTGATCGTCTCCTTGTGCTTCACACCGAATCGTTGCTCTTCATCGACGATGAGGAGACCGAGGTCCCTGAAATCCAGATCTTTCGTGAGCATCCGGTGGGTCCCGATCAAAACATCGACCTTGCCCGCGTTTGTGTCGGCGATGACCTTCTTGGCCTGTGCGTTCGTGAGAAAACGGCTGAGCACCTCGACCCGCACCGGGAAGCTGGCGAAGCGGTCTGAGAACGTCTGATGATGTTGCTGGGCGAGAAGCGTCGTTGGAACCAGAATGGCCACCTGCTTGTTGTCCTGCACTGCCTTGAATGACGCTCGGACGGCAATCTCGGTCTTTCCGAAACCGACATCGCCGACGATGAGGCGATCCATTGGATAGGGGCGTTCCATATCCGCCTTGACGTCGACGATTGCAGTCAACTGATCAGGGGTCTCCTCGAAGGGGAACGAATCCTCGAGCTCGGTTTGGAACGGTGTGTCTGGAGCGAACGGGTGTCCCTCGGCGGTCACTCGGCGCTGGTACAGCACCACGAGTTCCTGTGCGATCTCGCTGACCTCTGACCGAACGCGAGCTTTTGCTTTCGCCCAGTCGCTCCCGCCCATCTTCGAAAGCGTCGGGCTGTCTCCGCCGGTGTAGTGACGGACGACGCCAATCTGGTCAGACGGAATGTAGAGCTTGTCGTCACCGCGATACTCGAGCAGCAGATAGTCCCGTTCGACTCCACCGATCGCCCGCGTGACCATCCCCGCAAAACGTGCCACGCCATGTTGGTGGTGAACGACGTAGTCACCAGGTGCGAGGTCGTCGAAGGTTTCCTGCGAGCTGTTCGTGCGCGCTCTCGCGCGCCGGTGCGTGCGTCGCCGCCCTGTGATGTCCGACTCGGACAACACAGCGAGTTTCGCAGACGTGAAGACAGCTCCGCGCTCGAGGGGCGCCACAACGATGCCGTTCCCCGTTTCGGTGACCGCATCAACCACCGGCAGGTGCACGCCGTTGTCCGAAAGCAGGACGGCGATCCGAGGTGCGGTTCCCGTTCCGTCGGCACCGACGATGATCCGGTAGCCGTCACCGATCAGCCGATGCAGCTGATTGACGAGAGGAGGAGGGTCACCAGTCGGCGATTCCCAACCTGTTGCGGCAACAACGGACACATCGGGACCCTCGGGCGCAACGGTCATTGTCCACACAGGAGCATCGGTGTGGGTGAGAATCCGGTCGAACGGAACGTGCAGACGCGGAAAGGCATCCGCGGAATCGTGTTCATCGGCGATTGCGCCCCACGTCTTGGCCAGCGTGGTTGCCAGATCCGCCTCTTCAGCGAGAATGTCACCTGCTCGATCGCGGAGCCTTCGCGGCTCGACCAACACAACCAGGGCATCGTCGCCGATGTGATCGACAATGACCGAATCCCGATCGGTCAACCAGGGCAACCATGACTCCATGCCATCGAAGAACTCCCCATCGGCGAGCCGTTCCCAATGTTCGCGTCCCCAAGGTTCGGTAGCGACAAGGGCTCTCGCCTTGTCCGCGATCGCAGGTGACGCAACGACCTCTCGCGCCGCGTGGATGACGACTTCGGATCGGGTGACCGTGGAGCGTTGGTCGTTGACACCGAACTCCGAGAGGCGGTCCACCTCGTCGCCCCAAAGGTCGATACGGACCGGCGCATGCGCAGTGCTTGGAAACACGTCTACGATCGAACCGCGAATCGCGAAATGCCCGCGTGACTCGACCTGAGGTTCGCGACGATATCCAGCATCGACAAGCTGCCGGGCCAGCTCGCCGATATCGATCTGATCGCCCACGCCGACGATCGTCGGTTCGAGGTCGTCGATACCCGGACCGAGCCGCTGAACCATCGCGCGAGCGGAGGACACCACGACCTTGGGACATCTGGACGGATCTTGGAGCCGCCAGAGGACCTCGAGACGCCGGCCCATGGTCTCGACATTCGGACTGATCCGTTCGAACGGCAAGGTCTCCCAGGCGGGGAACAATGCGACCGCATCCTCGCCCAGGTATACCGAAAGATCGGCCCGGAGTCGTTCTGCTTCGGTCGACGTCGGCACCGCCACAACGAGCGGAGTCCGTTCGGTGTCGGCTGCGATTGCGGCAAGCGTCAGTGGCCTCGCCGCCTCTGGTACGGCGAGTACAGCACTGCGTTTGCCCATCACCGACACCAAGGCGGGATCGTCCCGCAGCGCTGCAGTGAGCCCGCCGAGTGGTGCGCCAGACTCGTCGTTCATCGGTTGAATTCGTTCATGACGTCGGCAACTTCGGCGGTCAAGAGACGTTCGGCTGCATCAGCGCACTTCTCGACCACCACATCGAGTTCAATTCGTTCTGCTTTTCCGGGCCGACGGAGAACGTAATCGCTCACCGACTGCCTCCCGGGTGGGCGACCAATACCGATACGAATCCGCAAGAAGTCCTGAGTGTGCAGGTGCTGTTTGAGCGACTTCAGGCCGTTGTGCCCAGCGAGTCCGCCACCAATCTTGAGCTTGGCGGTTCCGACATCGAGATCGAGTTCATCATGGATCACGACGATCGTTCCAGCGTCGCTGACGCCGTGGCGTTTGACCAGATCTCGCACGCTCCGACCTGAGTCGTTCATGAAGGTCTGGGGAAAGGCGGCGACGAGCATCTGTGATCCGATTCGTAGCTCTGCGACGAGCGCGGCTTGTTTGGTTGCTCGCAACCGAGTTCCATGTCGATCGGCCAGCAGCTCGACCACTTCAGCCCCGATGTTGTGACGCGTTCCCTCGTACTTCTCGCCCGGGTTACCCAATCCGACGACCAAGAGATCGGCGGGAGTCCCCGAGCGTTCTGTACCTGCGCGTCGTCTGAACATCAGCGAAGCACCGCTGTGGTGCTTCGATCCCGTCAGGAATCGCCGTCGGAGTCGCCAGCACCCTCATCGTCAGAGGCGTCTTCACCTGCGACAGCGTCTTCGCCCTCGGCAGCTTCAGCAGCTTCGTCCTCGCGCATCGCCTCGAGCGTCGAACGGGTGACGAGCGCGCTTGCGATCGTCTCTTCCCCATCGACCTCGGTGCGCACGCCTGCGGGCATCGTGAGGTCCGACACGTGGATCGCTTCGCCGACTTCGAGTTCGGAAACATCGACGGTGAGCTCTGTAGGGATCGCATCTGGCTTGGAAAAGATCGCGAGCGAGAAGAGGCTCTGGTCAACCATGCCCGATACCTGGGTCACGTTCTTGGCTTCGCCTTCGAGCACGATCGGGACCTCGACGGAGATCTCGGTGTTGGCGTCGAGGCGGATGAAGTCCACGTGGGTCACATCACGACGGGTTGGGTGACGCTGAATTTCCTTCACGATGGAAAGCTGTTGGGTGCCGTCGATGTCGAGCGTGAGCAACGCGTTGACACCGGCGTCGGTGGTCAGAGCACGACGAAGTTCAGGCCACGCGACCGCGACCGCCACGGGATCTTGGCCGAGGCCGTACACGATGCCCGGGACCATCCCCTCGGCGCGCATGCGGCGACTCGATCGGGTGCCGGTTGGCCGGCCTGTTTGTGCGGTGAGAAGTAGCTCGCTCATTGGAACGCCATCCTTCGTCTAGAGAATTGGACCTTTGGATGTTACTGGCAAATCTCGACACTTCCGGTCGAGATCGGCAACACGTCGGGGCTTCCACCCGACACAGAAACTCATTCGGGATTCTGTGCAGCACCAGCTGTCACATAGGCACCTCAGCCTGCACAGAAACTCGATCGGAAATCTGTGCAGCAGCAGACGCCACCGAGGCACCCAGACCTGCACAGAAACGCAGTAGCGGGGTCAGACCAGCAGAGCAGCAGAGACGGAAAGGCGCCTCGGGCGCAACAGCCGAGCATCGAGGAGCGCAGCGACGGATTGCGACATCTGGAGCGAGGAACGAGCGGGAAACAGGGACGAGCGGGAACTACGACTGGTTGTTGCCGCCGAAGATTTCCGACACGGTCGTGTCCATGAACACGGCCTCGATGGCGCGGGCGATGATTCCGGAGACGGAGAGCACGACCAGCTTGTCGAATTGCTTTTCCGGGGCGATCGGCAATGTGTCGGTCACGATGACCTTCTCGATCACCGAGTTCTTCAGACGATCAACTGCGGGACCGGACAAGACTGGATGGGTCGTTGCGGCGATCACCGAACGTGCCCCCTTTTCCGCGAGTTGTTCAGCTGCAGCAACGATCGTGCCGCCTGTGTCGATCATGTCATCGATCAGTACACAGACCTTCCCATCGACGTCACCAACGACGTCTTTCGCCTCGACTGTGTTCTTCATGCCCGCAACCCTGCGCTTGTGAACGATGGCGAGCGAGGCACCAAGCTGGTTGGCATACCGCTCGGCAACCTTCACACGACCGGCGTCTGGCGACACGACCACGAGATCATCGGTGCCCAGCGATCTCAGATAATCGACAAGCACGGGCATTGCGGTGAGGTGGTCGACGGGTCCGTCGAAGAAACCTTGAATCTGCCCCGAGTGAAGATCGACGCTCACCAGTCGATCAGCACCTGCAGCTTTGAACATGTTTGCAACGAGTTTTGCGGTGATCGGCTCTCGGCCAGCAGACTTGCGATCCTGTCGGCCGTATCCATAGAAGGGGGCAACGACGGTGATCCGCTTGGCCGATGCACGTGTGGCCGCGTCAACCATCACGAGGTGTTCGATGATCGAGTCGTTGATCGATCCGTCTTCCCACTGCGAATGTGTATTGATGATGAACACGTCCGAACCGCGAATTGACTCCGAGAAGCGGCAATGGATCTCGCCATTGGCAAATTCTGCCGTGTTTGCCTCGCCGAGTTCGACGCCCAGACCATCGCTGACGGCTCGAGCCAAGACGAGACTGTTTCGACCGGCAAAGAGCGCCATCTTCTTCTTCGAAATCTGCTCCATGTGCCCCTCAGCTCCGTCTACAAGCTGACGATATCGGGCGCGTCAGCCTGGCGGTGAGCCGAGAACAGAAAAGGGGCGAAGTTGTTCGCGAGCGCCGACCTCGGCGTCGATGACCACCGAGTGCGGCACACGCGCTTTGGCTCCGATGAGAGCATTGACCAGTTGGGTGTTCGGACCGATGATTGCGCCATCGCCGACGACCGACGTCCCTTGCACGACCGAACCTGGGAGGATCTGGACGCCCTGGCCCAGTGTCACGGTTGCGTCGATCGAGATCTGCCGAGGGTCAGGCATCGATGTACCCCGTTCGCGCCATCCTGCGACGACGCGATCGTGTAGCGCCATCTCGATCGGCGTCCGAGTAGCCGCAGACCAGATCGACCGCAACGGTTCCGACCTGGGAATCACACTGACCGAGTGGCCGGCTTCGCCGAGCACGCTGACGATCTCGGCGAACGGCACCGTCCGTTGCCAGCTCGGTGACACGACACGCCGTAGGGCGGGGACGAGCATGGATGCGTTGATACACAGGACCCCGGTCGAATTGGATGGTGCGTCGACGATCGAAATGACACGTCCTTCGAGATCGCGGGTGATCACAGGATCGCCGTCGGAGTCTTCATTGGACACGTGACCGAGGAGGGTTGCGGCGGCACCGCTGTCCACATGCTCGTCGATCAGATCGCGCAGTTCAGAAGTCTCGATTTGTGGCGCCTCGCCGGGAAGAATGGGAACGTGCGCCTTGTCCCGAAGGGTCAGATCCGGACCGAGCCGATCGAGGGCGAACGACAACGAGTCGGTGAGATCTCTGGCGGGAGTGACGAACTCGATCATGGCTCGATCAGAGCGCGACTCGAGTTCGGCTTTGGTCGCGGC
>CAJQNJ010000072.1 GCA_905479685.1 uncultured Acidimicrobiales bacterium | reverse complement strand
TGAGTATCGGCGAGTGGCTCCTTCTTCTCGTTGCCGGACTGCTCGGTGGAGTCATCAACTCCGTGTCGAGCGGTGGAAGCTTCTTCACCTACCCCGCATTGTTCTCACGGGGCTCACACCTCTCTCGGCCGCCACGACCACCCTCGCAGCACTCACTCCTGCAAACCTTGCCGCGATCCCGGAGTTCTGGCCAGAGGTCGTTGCGCAAAGACGCCGCTATCCGCGCGAGCTGTCTCTTGTCGTAGCGGGAGGGCTGGTCGGAATCATGCTGCTCCTCTCTACGGGCGCTGATGTGTTCGAACAGCTCGTTCCGTGGCTGATTCTTGCTGCAACACTTCTTTTTGCCATCAGCCCAATGCTGCGAACGTGGGCGCAACAGTCGGCACCGTCATTGACCGATGGCGTCGTTGGTGCCGCGCTCGTGTTCGTGTTCTCGATCTACTTGACCTACTTCGGGTCGGGCGTCGGCAACATCATGCTGGCGATGTTCACGATTCGCGGATTCGGGGACTTCTTCAGCGCGAACGTGGCGAAGAACATTGCAATGAGCGTCGGCACCGCAATGGCCGCCATCGCCTACACGATCGCCGGCTACATCTCGTGGTGGCCGGTGGTACCCATATTCATCGGGAGCTGGATCGGAGGGCGGTACGGATCTCGCTGGGCCCGCCAGGTACCCATCAACGCGCTCCGCGCGTTCATCATCATCTTCGGCCTGTTCGTCGCCGCATGGCAGTTCGCCCTCTGACCTACACGCTGGGGTAGTCGGGGGTGCATTCGGGGTCTGACCCCGACTGCTGCAGGTGGAGAAGAATGGCCAGATGACAGTCGACCTGCTGATTCGAGATGCTGGCCTGATCGCAACGATGGACGACTCGCGAACCGAGCTCCGCGGAGGATGGCTTTCGATCAGCGACGGACTCGTGGTTGGGCTCGGATCGTCCACCGACCCCCAGCCCGAGGCAAAGGAGGTCATCGACGCAACCGGCCAGCTCGTGACGCCAGGATTGATCAACACCCACCACCACCTGTACCAGAACCTCACGCGCGCCTACGGCCCGATGACCTCGGCTCCTCTGTTCGGATGGCTGCAAACGCTCTATCCGCTCTGGACCTCGAACCTCGATGAGGAAGCCGTCCACACCGCTGCCTGGGTCGGGTTGGCCGAACTTGCCATGGGCGGTTGCACGACATCGAGTGATCACCACTACATACATCCCGCCCGGGCGGGAGACCTTCTGGCCGCAGAGATCAGCGCAGCCAGCGAGCTCGGCATGCGGTTCCACCCGACCTATGGCTCCATGAGTCTGTCGGTCAAGGATGGTGGTCTTCCACCCGACGACGCGGTCCTCACCGAAGACGAGATTCTTGCCAACTCCAAGATGCACGTGGAGCGCTGGCACGATCCCAGCCATGGCTCGATGATCCAGATCGCGCTCGCCCCGTGCAGCCCATTCAGCGTGACCCCCGAGCTCATGCGTCAGACCGCCGAGCTCGCCGAATCGCTCGACGTGCGACTGCATACACACTTGGCTGAGAATGCCGAGGACGACGAGTTCGCGGTCGCAACATTTGGCATGCGGCCAGTCGACCTCTACGAAGACGTCGGGTGGATGACCGATCGAACATGGGGCGCACATGTCGTGCGGCCCAACCCCACAGAGATTGCTCGGCTTGGCGCAGCTGGCGTGGGAATTGCACATTGTCCCAGTTCGAACATGATTCTCGGCTCGGGGATCGCGCCCGTGATCGACCTCAGGGATGCCGGCTGCCCCGTCGGCCTCGGTTGCGACGGGTCATCTTCGGCGGACTCCGCCTCGCTCTGGCAGGAGGCTCGTCTGTCGATGCTCCAAGGAAAGCTTCGCTCGGGTCCTAGTGCCATGACAGCTCGGACAGCGCTCGAGATCGCGACCCGAGGGGGCGCAGGCTGCCTCGGGAGGCAAGGCGAGATCGGGGAGCTCTCCGTCGGCGCAGTTGCCGATCTCGCAACGTGGAAGCTCGACGGACTCCCCTTCGCAGGTGTGCTCGATGATCTCATCGAAGGCTGGCTCCGTGGAGGGCCAACCAGCGCGTGGAACACGATCGTTGCCGGCAAGAGTGTGGTTCGAACGGGCGAACTCGTGTCCGATCAGCTCAGCGAGAAGCTTGCACTCCACCGCACGATCGCCCGTCGCTTTCAGCCTCAGCCGTAGCTCAGGTCAAGCGACATCGGCAGTGTTGAGTCTCCATGTCGTGAGCAGAGCTCCACAGACGAAAACCCCCACAGTGACGACGGCGATCGTGAACCCCGAGGCGGGGTTGGCGATCGGACCAGCACTGTCTGCGATGCGGCTCAGTGCCGAAGTCGTATACGTGCGTAATGCCAGCCAGCCCGCCGATCTGCTCAGACCTGCGACAAACCCCTCCCACACCAGGATGTATCCGAGCCCCCACGCCAGCGCTCGCTGGGTGACCAGCCCGAGCAACGTGAACAGCGACGTGTACCCGGCGATTCCGACCAACGATGACACGATGATGCCTGACACGTCGTTTCCATCACCCACGACAGCCGCGAGTACTCCGAGCGGCACGAGAATGAGCGGCACCAACACGACGAGACCAGCGAGAAGCGCCGCGGCCGTGATCTGCCAGCGGCCGATCGGGCGCATCCAGAAGTAGACCAAGGTCTTCTCTTCGACCAACGTACCGAGCGTCGCCGTCGAGATCACGAGCACGACCAGTGGCACGTAGATGATGAGACCGAATCTCGACAGGAAATCGACAGCGAACTCGGGGCCTGGATCTGACCGGTCGACGACGACACCGATGATGATGCCAATGATGCCGACGGTCGACATGGCGATCAAACGTCCAGGTGTTGCGATGGAGCGGACCATACGTTTGGTCATTCCGAGGAATGCAGCCATCAGCGACCCACCAGATATTTGAAGACGCTCTCGAGATCGTCGTCGAGCGGACGCACCTCGAGAAGTTGGAGTTCGAAGCTTTTGGCAACGGGCGCGAGGTTGCGACGGAAGAGATCCACGTCCTCGGTATCGACCAGAACCACACCATCTGCTTCGACCGTGACACCGGTGACGCCTGCAGAGGTCAGCAATGCAGCGCCGAGTGTGCGCGGATCGTTTGTGCGAACACGAATGCGATGCGGGCGGTCGTCCATCAAGGCACGAATCTCGTGGAAGTCACCTTGTGCGGCGAGACGACCCTGGGCAATGACGAGCACGCGAGAAGCGAGTCGCTCGACCTCGTCGAGGACGTGGCTCGACACGATCACGCTGACACCGTCGGCACCGAGGTTGCGGATGAGCTCAATCATGTGGAGGCGCTGACGCGGATCGAGCCCGGTGAGCGGTTCGTCCATCAACAACAGGTCGGGTTCGTGGACGAGGGCTTGGGCAACCTTGACGCGTTGCTTCATGCCCTTGGAGTACATGGCCGTCGGGCGCTTGTCGTCAGGATCGAGCTCGACGATCCCGAGCGCATCGATGGCTGCCTGACGAGCGTTTGCCACACCGTTCAATTGCGCAGCAAGCGTGACGAATTCGATGGCACGCTGTTCAGGAAAGAGGCTCTCTTGTTGAGGTACGAGCCCAATGCGACCTCGCACTGTTCTGTCGGCCCTGGGGTTGGAGCCGAGGACGCTCACCTCACCCTGCGATGTCGGGGCCAGGCCAGCCAACATTCGGAGCATCGTCGATTTCCCAGCACCGTTGGGCCCCAAGAGGGCAGTGACGCCAGGCCAGACGGCAAAGCTCACGTCGCTGACTGCGACGACATCGCCGAACCACTTGCTGACCCGACTGACGACGACGGTTTCGTCACCGCTCGCGACCGCGGCTGCTGTTCGGTCGACCGCGTGCAGTCCAGGCACTGGGGGAACCGGTGGTCCGGGGGGTGGAGTTGGAGGTGGAGGTGGAGGGGGTGCGACGGTCATTTCGTCACCTCGAGGCGCCGATAGCCGAACATGACGATGGCCGCACACAC
>CAJQNJ010000071.1 GCA_905479685.1 uncultured Acidimicrobiales bacterium | reverse complement strand
GCTGACGGGTGATCCGCGAAATGCACAGGTCCAGGCAACCACCGACACGGTCCTCTTCGCCTTGGGACGGCCATCGTTCGCTCGAACCGTGAAGCAGGACCCGGACCTGGCCATGCGCGTTCTTTCCACGATGGCGGACCGAGTCTCGTCAAACATCTGACGCAACGTGTCGAGACACCGCCGGGGTGTGCCTGTTGGTCGGGGTTCAGAGAGGGTGACGCGCTCGACTGAACCTTCGACCTCATCGAGGATGACGTAGTACTCTTTCTGTGACGTGATCAACGTCACCTCCGAAGTTCTCAGCGGACTTTGCAGGATTCTTACCCAAACGTGATGCTGTAGGAGTGGGCAAATGGCCCTCCAACAGAGAGACTGGAACCAATGTCTGTCATCGTCATCGGAGTGAACCAACGATCGGTCCCGATCGACGTGTTCGAAAAACTCGCGATCGGTGAAGACCGCCTCGTAAAGGTGCTCGACGATCTGACCTCGTCTGAAGACATCGCAGAAGTTGTCATTCTGTCGACCTGTAATCGAACAGAGATCTACCTTCGAGCTGAACGGTTCCACCCGGCATACGCCGACGTACGAGACAGCCTGGGTCGGCACTCGGGACTTCCGTTGGAGGCCTTCGCCGAGCACCTCTATGCCCACCATGATGATGACGCAGTTCGGCACCTTTTCGGTGTCGCATGTGGGCTCGATTCTGCAGTTCTGGGTGAGACCGAAATTCTCGGTCAGGTTCGTAGGGCCCTCGATCAGGCACGATCTGCCGGGGTCGTGGGACTGGGTCTGAGTGATCTGTTCACTGCATCGGGTACTGCTGGGCGCAAGGTCCGAGCCTCGACAGGCATCGCCCGCAACATCACCTCGGTGTCGCGTGCGGCGGTAGCCATGGCGACCAAAGAACTCGGGACCCTCGACGGTCGATCGATCTGCGTTCTCGGCGCTGGCGAGATGAGTGAAGGAATGACGGTCGCGTTGCGCGATGCCGGCACGCGCCGGATCGTGATCTGTAACCGTTCGGTCGAGCGAGCCGCTGAACTGGCCGAACGCGTGGGTGGCGATGTTGTGCCACTGAGCCAGCTCGAGCAGACCGTCGCCGAAGTCGACGTGCTGCTCACGGGGACAGGGGCCAATGCACTCATGATCGAGCAGCATTCGCTCGCCGCTGTGATGGCCGAACGCCCGTCACGTCCGCTCCTGATCGTCGACATCGCGGTTCCGCGTGATGTCGATCCGGCCGCCGGCGACATCGATGGCGTGACGTTGCTCGACATGGAGGACCTCAGAGCCTTCGCAGAGGTTGGCCGCGCCGAGCGCCGCGGTGAGATCGCAGCAGTCCGGCAGGTGATCGACGAAGAAGTCTCTCGATTCATGGCGACAACTGCGAGCCGTCGTGTCGAACCTCTGGCCGCAGCGTTTCGGCGTGACGTCGAATTGCTCCGTGTGTCGGAAGTCGACCGGATCAGCGCCACCCTCGATGACAACAGCAAGGCACACATCGATGCGTCTACTCGCGCCGTGTTGAACAAATTCTTGCATCGTCCGATGATCGAGTTGCGCGAGTCTGCAGGGACTGCTCGTGGGGAACGACTTGCAGAGTCGCTCCGCGAACTCTTCGGCATCGAACTCGACGAAGACTGAACACCTTCTCGGTGACCTCTCCGGTCGTAGAGTTGACCGAATGATTCGTGCAGCGACTCGCGGTAGCGCCTTGGCGCGTTGGCAGACGGACCACGTGACACGGCTCATGTCGGAGGCATCGTCTGGAATGGTGGATCCCCTGGTCGTTTCGACGGCAGGTGACCGAGACAAGACGACTCCGTTGCACGAGATCGGCGGCAAAGGTGTCTTCGTGAAGGAGGTCCAGGCTGCCGTCCTCGATGGACGCGCCGACATCGCTGTTCACTCCGCGAAGGATCTGCCGGCTTTGACACCCGATGGCTTGGTGATCTGCGCGGTCCCCGAACGGGCTGACGCTCGCGATGTATTGGTGGGGTCATCGCTTGACGGCTTGCGCAATGGGGCAACCGTGGGAACCGGGTCGATCCGCCGCCAGGTGCAACTGATTGCGCACCGTCCCGACCTCGAGCTCGTCGAGATACGAGGCAACATCGACACCAGACTTGGTCTGGTTGGCGAGCTCGATGCGGTCGTCATGGCTGCCGCTGCTCTCGACCGCCTCGAGCGGACCCCAGCCGTCCTCGAACGGCTCGATGTGGAAACGATGCTGCCCCAGGTCGGTCAGGGAACCCTTGCAGTCGAGTGCCGCGCCGATGATCTGGGAACAATCGCGGCCTTGTCTTCGATCGACAATGCACGCAGCCGTCGCGTGCTCGAGGCCGAGCGAGGTTTCCTGGTCGAGCTCGGCGGAGACTGCGATCTCCCCGCAGGGGCATTCGCACAGAGTGTCGGTGATGAGCTCTTGGTGCGGGCGATGCTGTCCGATGGCGACGGGATCATTCTTCACGCGTCGCAACAGGGCACGGACGGAGTCGCAGTTGGTCGAGCGCTTGCAATCGAGTTGCGCGCGCAACTCCCATGACGCCTTCGCTGGAAGGTCGTCGAATTGTGGTGACACGTTCGGTCGCGCAGTCGGCGTCTCTGATCGAAGCGATCGAAACGGCTGGTGGTGATGTCGTGCTACTCCCGTTGCTCGAAATTCGGGACGCCGCCGACGGCGGTCAGGCGTTACGAGTAGCACTGTCCTCGTTGTCGTCCGGTGACTGGTTGGCGGTGTTGTCGCCCAACGGTGCAGCCCGGGTGGTCAAAGAGATACCAGCCAACGTTTGCAAATTGGCCACGATTGGATCTGGAACAGCCTCGGCCTTTCGCGATGCAGGATGGGTGGTCGATCTTGTGCCTGACATCGCTTCCTCGGAGGGATTGGTTCTCGCGTTCGACGAGCAGGTGAGCCCAGCGCGAGTGATCATCGCGCAGGCAGAGGGTGGCCGCACCGTGCTCGCCGACGGGCTTCGTGATCGAGGCTTCGACGTTGATGTTGTGATCGCTTATCGAAACCAGGTTCCCTTGGTGGACCCGAAGGCCGTGGAGGAGTCGAGAACAGCTGACACCGTCGTGTTCGCATCTCCATCGGCTGTCTCCAGGTACCTCGATGTGGTCGGCACGACGCCGATCGACGCACTTTGTATCGGCCCGGTCACCGAGCGCGCCGCGCGTGCTGCAGGCTTCAACGTCACGGTTGCGGCCGAACCAACGGTTGAAGCAATCCTCGATCGGCTCGTGACCTGATCGGTCACATTTCGGTCGCAGCGGTCCATGCCGTCTGGAATGCGACCCCCAGCTGAGCTGCGACGGCGCCCATCTGGCCGTCGTCGTCATACTTCGTCCGGGGCCAGAAGAAGCCCTTCAGTCCGTCACCTTTGGTGCGGGGCACCACGTGGACGTGCAGGTGCGGCACGGACTGGCTGACGATGTTGTTCATCGCAACAAATGAACCCTGGGCCCCAAAGGGATCTTGCATGACGTCGGACAGCACCTGCACTCGCCGAAAGAAGCCGTCGATGCTCTCGGGGGCAAGATCGGCAAGCCGTTCGTGGTGATCGACGGGAACGACGAGCGTGTGTCCATGAAAGAGCGGCCGGATGTCGAGAAACATCACAACCACGTCGTCTCGGAACACTTCAGCCGCGTCGCTCGAGCCATCGATGATCGAGCAGAAGACGCAGGACGTCGACGAGCCCACGTCAGGCTCCATCGAGCTGTTCGATCACAGGTGCGAAGTCTTCCATCGACTCCGCGTTGATCGACACGAGCGAGATCCCCCAGCGGTCGCGCCAATGTTTCACCTCATCGATGACTTGAGCGACCGATCCAACCAGTGCATGCGGTGAGCCGAGGGCATCATCAGCGGTGATGCCGAGCAACGGTGCCATCTCGCGAGCCACCCCGTCGCGATCATCGGTGATCATGGCAAGGTGAATCCTGGTTTGAAGTGTGATCGAGTCGAACCGAGCTCCGGCCCCCTCTTTCACCCACTCGATCTTCTGGTCGGTCCGTTCTCTCGTGGCGTCTCGCCCCGCACGTTCGTCGATGACGCCGGCGGTGAGGCTCGGATTGATCCCGACGATGTCAGCTTTGGCCCCCGCGAGGGTCAACATCTTCTGTTTGCCGCCCGCGAGCATGAGCGGAATGCCGCTGTCGTGGACGGGTCGAGGTTCGGAGAGCTCGCCGTGCACTGCGTAGAACTCGCCGTCGACGTCGACTCGCTCGCCTCGAAAGAGCGCCGTCAAGATGTCGACCGACTCGGCAAGTCGCCTGATCCTGATGCCAGGTGAGTCGACGTCGATACCAGCTAGCTCGTAATCGGAGGTCATCCATCCGGCGCCTATTCCGAGGTCGAGTCGCCCGCCTGACAGCACATCGAGGGTGGCGAGTTCCTTTGCAAGCACGACCGGCTGTCGGTAGTCGTTGGACAACACGAGCGGAAGAAGCCGGATGGATGAGGTCGAGGCCGCAACTGCGCTCAGACCAACAAGCGGAGCTGGTTGATCCGAGAAGTGGTCCGAGATGGTGACCGCCGCAAAGCCCAGCTCCTCGGCACGTCGAGCTGTGGCGATCAGGTTCGCGGTGGGGATCGACGCCAGCGAGGCGCTGAAGCGAATTGGTGCGTTCATCCTCTGAGTGTAGGACTGCCGAGAAATCTCACATTTGATGGAACCGATCGAGGGTCACCAGCGTGATGACCCTGTGCGAGCTACAACGGTGCACATGACGAATGGATCGATCGGATCGGCAATTGTTGATCCCACGAGCAACGCGCACGCGGACGGTCCAACCTTCGCCGCCTTCTTCTCTGCACATCGGAACCGTTTGGTACGGGCCCTGGCGATGACACTTGGAGACAGCAGTCTTGCTGCAGAGGCGGTCGACGAGGCCATGACCCGCGCAGTGCAGCGGTGGTCGAAGGTGTCCACCTACGCCAAACCCGAAGCATGGGTGTACCGGGTCGCGTACAACTGGGCGACGAGCCGCTTCCGTCGACTCAAGCGAGATCGAGAATATGCGCCTCGGATCGCCCGACCCGACTCGACTGTCGACCCCGAGTTCGACCCCACGATCGAGGAGGCGCTCGCAACACTCTCCGATGATCACCGCAACGTGCTCGTACTCCGCTATTTCTATGACTGGGATGTGCAGGCGACGGCGGACGCGTTGAAGATTTCTCCCGGCACGGTCAAGAGCCGCACCAGCCGTGCCCTGGACCTGATGGCAGTACGACTCTCGGCCACGGAGAACGATGGCCAAACCAATCCTGAGGATCGACCATGAACCTCGAAGACCGACTTCGATCACACCTGCACTCGAGCCAGGATGGGTTCGCGACGAGCGACCGCGACGTGGGTGCCATCGCCTCGGCCGGACGTCGTCGGACCCGCCGAAACCAGGTTGGTGGCGCGGCTGGCGGTCTGCTGGCGCTCGCGATCGTGTTCGGCATGGCGTCGAGCTTCGGTGGTGGAGGCGACGAGGACGTGTTCGCTCGAGCAGAAACAGACTCGGCGGTAACCGACGATGCTGTTACAGAGATAGCCGAGTCGGCAATCGCACCTGCGAACGATGGTCAGGGAGGTGGACTCGATGATGCCGCCCAAA
>CAJQNJ010000070.1 GCA_905479685.1 uncultured Acidimicrobiales bacterium | reverse complement strand
CATGTTGCCCGAGCTCATCGAGCAGATCGTGTCGACCGTGAACAACATCGACATCGACAAGATGACGGTGATCGACGCAGGCGGTGATGGCGATGCACTCCCTGGCATCGTCAAGCAGCTTCCGAAAGCAGTGATCGCGATTGCCGAGCAGATCCAAACTGCGACGGGTGTCGACATCATGGGCCCACTTCGGGATCGGATGACCGAAGCTGATGTTGGTCAAGCTGCCTTGGCTCCGACCTCTGATTCTGCAATTGAGCAGATCGACGTTCCAGACACCGTCGAGGATTCGGCGAGCTAGTCGATCACGACTCCGGCTGCCTGCTTTGGTGGTCGCAAGATGAAAGTAGGTCGCTCCGTGACCCGTGTGCTCGGAATTGACATCGGTGGATCAGGCATGAAGGCCGCTGTCGTCGATACGACAACAGGCGAGCTGGTCTCCGAGAGGCATCGGATCGATACCCCCCAGCCGGCAACCCCCGATGCCATGGCCGAGGTTGTTCGCCAACTGGCGGATCACTTCGAGTGGGATGGTCCCGCGGGTGTGGGGTTCCCAGGCGTCGTACAAGACGGCATCATCCGGACGGCTGCCAACCTGCACAAGGACTGGGTCGACCTCGATGGTGATGCGCTGTTCACCAAGGCTTCCGGCTGTGATGTCGTCATGATCAATGATGCCGATGCTGCTGGCCTCGCCGAGGCTCGGTTTGGTGCTGGTGAGGGTGTCGGTGGTGTCGTGATCCTGCTCACTCTCGGCACCGGGATCGGTTCTGCGGTGCTCGTCGACGGAACGCTCGTGCCGAACACCGAGTTCGGCCACCTGGTGCTCGACGGTGAGGATGCCGAAGATCGGGCCTCGTCACGCGCCAAGGATGACCGCGAGCTGTCGTACAAGGCGTGGGCGAGAGAGCTCTCGAATGTACTGCAGGAGATGGAGAAGCTGTTCTGGCCGAACCTGTTCATCCTCGGCGGTGGAATCAGTAAGTCCTTCCACAAGTTCTCCGAACACCTCGACGATGTGCGTACCCCGGTCGTGCCTGCAGCGGGGCTCAATCGTGCCGGGATTGTGGGAGCAGCACTCGCAAACAGCTGATCGTCCACCGCACTGTTCTCGTCAGACGCCTCGAAGCGTGGCGTACTTGGGTTTGATCACGTTGTTGATCAGCGCCAGGCGTTCGTCGAACGGCAAGAACGCGCTCTTCATTGCGTTCACGGAAATCCACTGCATGTCGAGCAGATCCCAACCAAAGACATCGACCATGTTCTGCATTTCCTTGGTCATCGAAATATCGCTCATCAGCCGGTTGTCCGTGTTCAAGGTGACCCGGAACTTCAAGTCCTTGAAGAGCCGGATCGGGTGATCGGCAAGATCGTCCACCACACCCGTGTGTAGGTTCGACGATGGGCACAACTCCAGGGGAACTCGGCGATCCCGGATGTAGTTCGCGAGCCTGCCCAGGTGGGCCTGGCCGTCCTCATCGATCGAAATGTCGTCGATGATGCGCACGCCGTGCCCGAGCCGCTCGGCACCACACCACTGGAGCGCCTTCCAGATCGATTTCGGACCGTAGGCCTCGCCTGCGTGGATGGTGAAGTGGAAGTTCTCCCGCTGTGCGAGTTGGAACGCCGGCATGTGGTCATCGGGTGGGAACCCGTTCTCGGGACCAGCGATGTCGAAGCCAATCACGCCTCGATCTCGCCAACGAACTGCGAGCTCGGATACCGCCAGGCTGTTCTCGTTCTGTCGCATCGCTGAGCAGATGGTCCGAATCGTCAGGGCCGTGTCCGCGCTGCCTGCTTCGAATCCGGCGGTGACAGCCTCGACGACATCGTCCATCGTCAGCGCCTGTTCGGTGTGCAGCTCAGGGGCGAAGCGAACCTCGGCGTAGACGCCTCCATCGGCGGCTAGGTCCTCTGCGCATTCGCGCGCCACTCTATGGAGTGAATCAGGGGTCTGCATGACCCCTGTCGTGTGGGCAAAGGTGTCGAGGTACAGGACCAGGTCTTTCCGGTCCGCACCTCGCTTCATCCACTCAGCGAGTTCGGCTGCGTTCGTCGTTGGTAACCCGGCGTAGCCGGTCTCATCTGCAAGTTCGATCACCGTCTCGGGGCGCAGGCCACCGTCGAGGTGGTCGTGCAGTAGAACCTTGGGTGCCGCGAGCAGTTCGTCGGGTGTGGGAGATCGTCCAGCCATGGTCAAGTATGGCGTCTATCGCGCAGCGATCGTGCAGATCCTCTATGACGAAAGGGGCTTGCTGAGAACGGATTCGAAACCGGCCGAACCGGCGCTCGTTTCGGGATTGGCATTGCTGGCGGGTTCTAGCGATCCGAAGCGCGACGTTGTCCGGCGATCCTCGGCCCATCGAGCACCCCGATCAGGTCGGCGACCGAGTCGATGAGATGGGTGTGCGGGGCAGATGCGAGGGAGTGCTCTGGCGCTCCACCGGACCGCACGCCGATCACCAGGCCGGCGCCCGCGCGATTTCCTGCTTCCAGGTCCGCGGCTGAGTCTCCAACGATCGCCACTTGGCCAACGCTGTCGATTCGTAGCTTCAGGATTGCCTCGAGCAAGAGGTCCGGGGCTGGGTGTCCTCGTCGGGTCCCGCGTGCCGACAGGGCCGCTGCGAACATCTCTGACCAGCCGAGAGCGGCCAGCGCAGCTCGTCGAACTTCGGGCGTGAAGCTAGTTGTGACAGCGGTGAGAATGTGCCGGTCCCCGAGTTCTGCCAGGACCTCTTGGGCTCCGCGCACAGGTTTGAGGTTCTGTGTCTCCTCGAGGATGCTGTCATCGAAGGCCCACGTTGCTTCTTCTGCGACCACCGCGTCTCCAAGGACCGAGGTCAGGACAACCAGTGTTGGACGTCCTCGGAGCGCATCCACACCCGCCATCGCTTGGTCGAACGCGTCTTGGCCAGGTCGCAGGCCGGCTTGTTCGAGTGCCCGCCCGTACGCTCTGTTCACGACGTCGTCGTCGATGATCAGCGTTCCCATCAGATCGAACACGACCAGCTGGATATCAGCGTCATGGACGGGTGGCGAACTCACCTGCTCAGAGTGGCATGAATCGTGATCCGACGAGCGGTTCGGGCGGCCTGCCGTTCAGGCGGCAGCCCTCGTTCGACGCAGAATCGGGTCAGCTGTCGCCAATGCTTTGTCGGTCAGGCGGAAGATGCGTCCCGCAGCTCCGGGGGTTTGGCCATCGACCAGGTTGCCCATGACCTGGAGCGTGATGTTCGCGATCTGCTCGGTGCCGACTGCCATACGGAGGCCGGTCTTGAGGATCCACGGATGGCCGATGAGAAAGCTGAATCGGCGACCCGTGCTCAAGAAGCTGTCGAAACGTTCACCGACCTCGACGTCGTAGCGCGCCGGTGCAGTTGATGGATCAACGAGGAAGTGGTCGGCGGCGATCATGCCGCTCTCCAATCCGTAGTCGATGCCTTCTCCATTCATCGGATTGATGAGCCCAGCGGCATCACCGATCGCAACCCAACCATCGCCGTGCCGACGTTGTGCGGTCATCGGGAGCCGCCATGCTCTGGGCCGCTCGGTGAACTCAGCGAGGCCCCACGACTCTCGGACCATGTCGGCATACGAGTCGAGCAGCGTGTTCAGGTTCAGCTTCTTGAACCCTTTCATGGTGCTGAGCGCACCTGTGCCGATGTTGACCGTTCCGTCGCCGGCGGGGAACATCCATCCGTACCCGGGCACAGCGACCCCATGTTCATCTTTGAGTGTGAGACACGCTTCGAGATGTTGGTCGTCGTGCCGAGGAGACTGGGCGTAGGCGCGAATGGCCAGGCCGAACGGTTCGTCTTTGACCCGGTCTGTGCCAAGGATCTTCGCAACCTTGCCGGGCGCGCCGGCCGCCACCACGGTCATCGGAGCGACCCAGCGCTTGCCGTCAGCTTCCACGCCCGTGACGGTGTCCCCATCGAGTGTCGGCAGTGCTTCGGACTCCCAGATGACTTCGGCGCCTGCTTCGGTCGCCGAGTCGATCAATGCAGCGTCCAGTCTTCGTCTCGGCCAGACCGCGCCGTGGTTCGGGAATCGCGTACCACTCGGCCAGTCGAGTTCGCGCACGGTCGAATTGGCGATCATGCGAAGCCCACGGATGTGGTGTGCCCCGTCGAGATTGATGTCAAGTTCCTGGAGGGCGCCGATCGCCCGCGGTGTCAAGCCATCGCCACACACCTTGTCTCGGCCATATGGAGCTTTGTCGAACACGACCACCTTCGCCCCGCCACGCGCGGCTCTGATCGCGGCTGCCGCGCCCGCTGGCCCTGCGCCAATGATGAGAAGGTCGGCCTTCGTTGACGACATGACTCAAGCTTGCCAGCCGACCCACGCGAACACTCGACCCAACGGACGTGACGTCCATCTCTCCACGGGCCAAACTGACGGGGTGGGGCGCGAACTACTCGTTGGATGCGCGATGTGGACCCATCGTTCATGGATGGGCACGACGATCCCATCGTCGACCTCGGCTGGTTCAGAGTTGAACGCATATGCACACGTGGTGAATGCGGTCGAGGGGAACACAACGTTCTACGCAACACCGCAGCCTGACACCGCTCGACGTTGGGCCGAGGCTGTACCGGCCAACTTCCGGTTCATGTTCAAGTTGCCCCGGGCGGTCACCCATGACCGAAGACTTCGCGGAGTACAAGATGAGGTGCGGGCGTTTCTGGCCGGTATGGAACCGCTCCATGAACTGATGGAGCCGATCGCGATTCAGCTTCCGGCGACCTTTGGGCCTGACAGACTCGATGTTCTCGATGCATTTCTCGGGGCGGCAACGACCGAGTTTCGCTGGGCTGTCGAGGTTCGACATCCTGGTTTCTTCGATGCTGGTGACCATGAACGGCGTCTCAACGATCTTCTGCACAACCATGGGGCAGACAGGATTGTTCTCGACTCGCGAGCCGTATTTGCTGGTCCACGAGTGACCGATGCCGAACACGAGGCGTTCGAGAACAAGCCTCGAGTCCCGGCGCGTGCCGTGGCGACCAACGATCGGCCCGTGGTCCGCTTCATCGGGCAGACGAGCCCTGAAGACAACCCGCCGTTCTGGGAGCCCTGGGTCGCAACCGTCGCGCGATGGCTACAGAGCGGTCGCCGTCCGATGTTCTTCATCCATACACCCGACAACGTGGCTGCGCCTCAACTGTGCAGGCAGTTCCATGACGAGGTCGCGGCGCTCGTTCCCGATTTGCTTCCACTGCCGGAGCCGCCGCCATCGAATGCTCCTGGTCTCTTCGATTGACGCTGCGTCCAGTTCTTACATTCTGAGAAACGCGCCACGTGCGGCATCTCTAGGCGAAGGATCCGACATACATTTGCGATCATGCACCATGTCCACCTGCGTTCGGCTGTCTTGGCGGTCGTCCTCTTTGCAGGCGCGTGTGGAGGATCTTCAGCGACCGATTCGGCAGCGCAGATAGAGACAACCGCCGCACCGGGCGCCGCTGCGGCCGAGGAGTCCAACGACGTGGGGCGTGCCGATTCCACGACCGAGGCCCCAACGACGACGGGACCATCGGCAACCAGCGAGGTGGCAGGTGACGTGGTCACACTCGTGGGTGGTGGGCAGCTCGACCTCAACTCCATCGAGGGCCAGGACACCGTCTTGTGGTTCTGGGCGCCGTGGTGACCAACGTGCCAACGAGAAGCCGGTGCGGTCGCACGGGTATCACAACAGAATCCCAACGTGAAGTTCGTCGGTGTGGCGGCTCTGGACACCGAGGACGCCATGTTGGGCTTCGTGGGCGCCACCGGTGTCGACGTCTTTCCCAACATCAACGATGAAGAGGGTCAGATCTGGGCCCGGTACGGCATCGGGTATCAGCCTGCGTTCGTATTGATCCGTGCCGACGGCATGTCCGAAACCTACGCATCGCTCGCTGAGTCAGAGCTTCAGGGGCACATCGACCGATTGTTCTAGGGTGCAGTGTGGACCTCGAACTACGTCTTGATGCGGTCATTGTTGCGGTGACCGATGGTGCGCCTCGGCTCCTGGGCGTGAGCGACCCACAACGCGCTCGGTGGAGCCTTCCTTCGGCCACATTGTCCGACGAAGCCACGCTCGACCGGGCGGTTCGTGCGGCCATCGAGGAACAGGCTGGGCTCGAAGTTCGCTACGTCGAGCAGCTCTACACCTTTGGAGATGTCGCCAGACGCTCACAGGATCATCGAACCGTCTCGATTGCCTATCTGGCGCTCGTGCAGGAGACGGAGTTGCTCGTCGGCGCCGAGTGGCTCGGGTATTACGATCTGCTCCCATGGGAAGACCATCGATCCGGGACGTCCCCGATGATCGAATCGACCGTCGAACCACTTTTGATTTCGTGGGCGGGCCAGAGCGACGAACGCTTGGCCCGAGTATCGGTGGCGTTTGGAGACCCATTCGACGGGGTTCGCGTTCTCGATCGATATGAACTCATGTACGAGGCCAAACTGGTGGAGGAATGGTGGGCAGACCAGCGGGTCGCCGCCGAGTCTCCAGTGTTTGGCGAGCCCATGCACCTCGATGGCCGGCGAATCGCGGCGACGGCTTTGGGACGAATTCGTGGGAAGTTGAGCTACCGGCCAGTGGTGTTCGACCTCTTGGCTGAATCGTTCACCTTGCTCGAGCTCCAGCGCTGCGTGGAGGCTCTTGCTGGCGTTCGGTTACACAAGCAGAACTTCCGGCGTCTGATCGAGCGGGCCGGGCTCGTAGAGGGGACCGGGGAACGAGCCTCGCACGGCGGCCGGCCCGCTGAGTTGTTTCGTTATCGGCCCGAGGTGCAGCTCGAGCGATCTCGACTCGGGGTTGGCCAGCCGTACCGCTAGCGCGACCTCAGATTTCAGATAGCAGATTCGCGCCAACTCCTATAGATTGACGTGTACGAGCAAATACTCAGATTGAGTATAAGTCGAGCGACAGGCGAGGATCCCCATGACTTCAACAACGCAACTTGCACGATCTGACGTCGCCGAGCGCCTCAATGGCGTCGTGCCACCGGTCGAGCTGGCGATTCTCGAGCCACTCATCGATGAGATCGACGCACTCAAGAGACAACGAAATGCTGTTGTGTTGGCGCACAACTACATGACGCCCGACATCTTCTACGGGGTTGCCGATCTCCGTGGTGACTCGCTGCAACTTGCTCGTATGGCGGCCGAGGTCGACGCAGAGGTGATCGTGATGGCTGGCGTGCACTTCATGGCCGAGACTGCAAAGATCCTGAGTCCTGAAAAGACCGTTCTGATCCCCGATACCCGCGCTGGATGTTCGCTGGCTGAGTCGATCACCCCGAACGACATCGCTCGCCTGCGTCAGCAGTATCCCGGCGCGCCAGTCGTGACCTATGTGAACACTTCGGCCGCGGTCAAGGCGGCATCAGACATCACGTGCACCTCGTCGAACGCCGTTGCTGTCGTCGAATCGCTCGAATCCGACACGATCATCTTCACCCCTGACCAGTACCTGGGTGCCTGGGTCGCCGGACAGACCGACAAAGAGATCATCGTCTGGGAAGGGGCGTGTGAAGTGCACGAACGCTTCACCGGGCGACAGCTGTTGTCACTTCGCGATGACACACCAGGAGTGAAGATCATCGCACACCCAGAATGCCCACCCGATGTGCTCGCCGAGGCTGACTACGTTGGCTCGACGGCTGGGATGGCCAACTGGCTCAAGGTCGAGCAGCCCGAACAGGTTGCGATGATCACGGAGTGCTCGATGGCCGACAACGTCGCCGACCTGGTCCCCAACACGACGTTCATACGCCCCTGCAACATGTGTCCACACATGAAGCGGATCACCGTGCACAACATTCGCACGGCACTCGAGGACATGGAGCACGAAGTCCTCGTCTCTGAAGAAGATGCGCGGGGAGCTCGGCGATCTCTAGAAGCAATGCTTGCAGTGACGTGATTTCGACGTCTCGGTGTCGGGAGGCATGAGAGACAGACGCGCTGCATGACAAGTGGCGACAGGTGCGATTCAGCGTGTCCGAACGCACCCGAAGTGTCTGTCCTGCACCTGAATTCGTTTCCCGGTGCCTGCGCGGCGTCGAGAGGCTGTACATTTTCGGATACATATCGCCGAGTCACTCTCGGTTGTTACTCAAATGGAGGGGTCATGCGAAAGCGTTTCCTGGGAATAATGGGCA
>CAJQNJ010000069.1 GCA_905479685.1 uncultured Acidimicrobiales bacterium | reverse complement strand
GTGCGAGGTGGATCCGAGGAGGACCTCATCGACGCAGCGCCCATCCGAGTGACGTAGTTCGCCACGACGGCTCATGAATCCTGGTTTCTCACCTCAAATTTGATCTGGATTGCCCGATCTGTCCATTGTGGACGATCGACGAGTTGCACTGTCACTTGATCTTGCCAGTGAGCCACGTCGAGTTCTGTTCGCAACAGCCGAGTACGCGCCGGTCGTCAAGGTGGGCGGACTGAGCGAGGCGTCGAGCGGCCTCGTGAGCTGCCTGCGATCGATGGGCCTCGACGTCGAGGTGGTCATGCCCGACTACGGGCTCGTCACGCTCGACGACGTCGAGGAATCGACACTCGAAGATCTGCCCGCGTGGGCGGGACCTGTGAACGTGCGTCGAGGTTGGTCGTCCACCGCCGGACTGCTGACGTTGATCGACTTCGACGGGAGCGATCGTCCGCACCCCTATGTGAATCCCGAAACCGGTGAAGGTTGGCCCGACAACGTCGAGCGCTTCGCACTGTTCTCCGCCGCAGTCGCGCAACTGGCCGCGATCGGAAATCATGAGATCGTGCATTGCAACGACTGGCATACAGCACCCGCGATTGGCCTCCTCCCCGAGGGCACTGCATCGGTACTGACCGTTCACAATCTCGCCCACCAAGGCGAGGCATCTCCTGACTACGCGGAGCGACTCGGCCTACACGGGCAAGCGTTCCTCGAAGGTGGCGCGTACAACGCGCTTGCCGGTGGCCTCAGCCTTGCTGACAGCGTCGTGATGGTGAGCGAATCGTACGCAGCCGAGTCGATCAGTGTGTCCGGAGGCTTCGGGCTGCACGAACGACTCGAGGCGCGAGGATCGAACCTCACCGGAATACGAAACGGCATCGACTTGGGCTTGTGGCATCCAAATGAGGACCCGCTCCTACCGGCCACATTCGATCATCTCGACCTCGCAGGCAAGGAAGTCTGTCGAAAAGAACTCCTGTACCTTGCAGATCTCCCCGAGACGAAGGGACCCGTGATCGGCCTTGTTGCACGACTCGTGCATCAAAAAGGGGTGGATCTCGCACTCGAACTTGCACCATTTCTCGACAAGATGGGTGCTCGCCTCGTTCTGATCGGTTCGGGCTCACCCGAAATCGCACGACACGCCGCACAGACCGCTGCTCGCTATCCCGATGTGGTGCACGCCTTCGATGAATACGACGAACGCCTTGCGCACGTGGTCGTAGGCGGTTCGGACTTGCTCTTGGTACCGAGCCGTTTCGAACCATGTGGGCTCACCCAAATGCAAGCCATGACATGCGGGACGATTCCTGTTGTCACCGATGTGGGTGGTCTGCGCGACACCGTGACCGACACCGATCTTCGACCACGATCCGGAACGGGCTACGTTGCCGCTGAGGCATCGGCGATGGCAATGCTCGATGCGGTACATCGCGCCGTTCGTGGGTGGTCGAACCCTCGTCGCAGGGCCTCGATCCAACGGCGAGGGATGACCGCCGACTGGTCATGGGCCGAGCCAGCACTTCGATACGAATCGATCTACGACGACATCTGCGGCTGAGCGTCTCGTCGAAGTCGGCCAACGTCGGCAAGACTCATAGAATGACCGCCTCGCCAGAATCGTTCGACGCGTCGATTCCTGACCCCGGCCACTGGTTCGACGCCGACGATCAATATCTCTTCAACGCCGGCGACCACACTCGACTGTGGGACAGCCTCGGCGCTCGTGTTGCACACGTGGACGGTGCTGGAGGTGTTCGGTTCGCAGTCTGGGCCCCAAACGCAAAATCCGTCGGCGTCATGGGCGATTTCAACGGATGGACACACCCTGGAACAGCCCTGCGTCCTGTCGGATCGAGCGGTGTGTGGGATGGGTTCATTCCCGGACTCGGCGTCGGAACGCGCTACAAGTACCTGGTCGAGTCGTCATACGGCACGGTGGTTGAGAAAGCCGACCCAATGACGTTCCAGTCCGAGGTGGCGCCAGCTACCGCCTCGATCGTGGCCGACCTGACGCATACGTGGGATGACAAGGAGTGGATGGCATCTCGAGGGAAACGGAATCGCTGGGATCAGCCGATCTCGATCTATGAAGTTCACCTCGGTTCGTGGCGGCGTACCGGCGGGCACGATCATCGACCGCTCACGTACACCGAACACATCGACGCCCTGGTCGCCCATGTGGGTTCCATGGGCTTCACACACGTCGAGTTCCTGCCATTGACCGAACACCCGCTGTATGCGTCGTGGGGGTATCAGACGACTGGCTATTTCGCTGCGACCTCCCGCTACGGCTCGCCAACAGAGTTGATGGACCTCATCAACGCCTTCCACCTCGCTGGCATCGGCGTGATTCTCGATTGGGTGCCATCACACTTCCCCACCGACTCGTTCGCATTGAACGCCTTCGATGGAACGTCGTTGTACGAACACTCGGATCCACGGGAGGGTTTTCACCCCGACTGGAAGAGTTCGATCTTCAACTACGGCAGGCACGAGGTCCGCAGCTTCCTCCTGTCGAGTGCACGGTTCTGGCTCGAAGCGTTCCACATCGATGGCATTCGGGTCGATGCAGTCGCGTCGATGTTGTACCGGGACTACAGCCGGGGGACCGACTGGATCCCGAATCAGTACGGAGGACGTGAGAATCTCGAGGCCATTTCGTTCCTACAACAGCTCAATCACGAGATGTACTCGACCTTTCCCGATGTGATGATCATCGCCGAGGAGTCGACGGCCTGGCCAGGTGTGACTCGCCCAACGGATCAGGGCGGACTCGGATTCGGGTTCAAGTGGGACATGGGATGGATGAACGACACCCTCGAGTACTTCCAAGAGGATGCTGTTCATCGCCGCTGGCACCACAACAAGTTGACCTTCCGGGCGATGTATGGATTCAGCGAGAACTTCATCCTCCCGCTCAGCCACGACGAGGTGGTCCACGGAAAGGGATCACTTCTTGCGAAGATGCCCGGGGACGACTGGCAACGATTCGCCAACCTGCGTGCACTCCTCGGATGGCAATACGCGACGCCGGGAAAGAAGCTGGTCTTCATGGGCAGCGAACTGGCGCCTTGGTCGGAGTGGAACCATGACGAGGGTCTTCCATGGCACCTGACCGGCCAACCGGCACATGAGGGGATCCTCCAATGGGTCGCCAATCTCAACCACTTGTACTCCACGGTCCCGGCACTACATCGGCTCGACACCGACCCAGAGGGATTCGAATGGATCGATGCCGCTGACGCGCAACGCAGCATCATCACGTTCCTCCGCTCCGATGGAGAGGGAGACATGGTGGTCGTTGCGCTCAACGCCACTCCCGTTCCACGAGAAGACGTGATGACCGGCGTTCCGGTAGCGGGCCGTTGGGACGTACTCACCTGCAGCGACCAGCCCCAATTCGGCGGTTCGGGCTATGAGCAGACACAGAGTTACACCACCACCAACGATGTCCACAACAACTTCGACCAAGCTCTCTGGCTCACTCTCCCGCCGCTCTCGCTCACGCTCCTTCGCTACCAGGGCTGACACGGATCGCGACCGGAAGGGTCGCAGTGTCGTGACAGGCCGCGAACGTGACGGGGTACCGTCGTCGTGAGGAGAGGTCATGGCGAGCAACTCGACACATCCACATATCGAGCTCACCAACCACCCCATCGGTGATGATGACTTCGCCGCTCGCTGCCGGGACCAGCTCGAAGCCGACGGCGCACTCATCCTCCGGAGCTTCTTCACACGCGAGGCGATCGAGCGAGCTGCAGCGGAGTCTGCGGAGCTCGAATCCTCGGCTTTCTACTCGAACGCCAAGCACAACGTGTACCTCACGGCCACCGATCCCGATCTGCCAGACGACCACCCATTCAATCGTCCGGTGATGAGCAACAAGGGCCTGATTGCCGATGATCTGATCGCCGGAGATTCGCCGATCAGGGAGATCTACGAGGATCCACAATTCCGTTCCTTCCTCGGGCGCGTTCTCGGCCTCGACAACGTGTATCCGTATCCCGACAAGCTCTCCTCGATCGTCATCAGTGTCGCCGGCGATGGGATGGAACTCGGCTGGCACTTCGATACTTCGGCCTCATCGGTGACGATGTTGCTCCAAGCTGCAGAGGACGGAGGTGTCTTCGAATATGTCCCCGACGTACGAGACGCCGACGCTGGCGACATGGCCTTCGGAAACGTCGACCGGGTCCTCGACGGTGACGAACCTGTACGAACGCTCGACTTCAGCCCCGGGGATCTCGTTCTGTTTCGCGGGCGAAACGCTCTTCACCGCGTTACCCCAGTCTCGGGCTCGACGACTCGGTCTCTCGTCATCTTTGCGTTCAACGAACGTCCGGACGCCTCGATGACCGAGGCAGCACTCGAGACGTTCTTCGGTAGAACTGCGTAGCCAGCTGTCGACAGAGTTTCCTCTGTGACAGAAATTCCTCAGTGAGCTCGACCCACCTTCACGATGACGACGGGACATTCAGCGTGCAGCATCAGCTGCGATGGCACCCGTCCCAACCGAAGGCCCCGCAAGCTACCAGCCCCTTTGGCCCCCACCACGATCGCCCGAGTGTCATGTCGCCTGGCAGCTTCGACAAGACCCGGGATCCGGTGACCGTCGACCCGTTCGAAGCTGATCGGACGGGTGCTGACGACGTCATCGACGAGGGTACGAGCAGCCCGTCCCTCGATCCCGACGGCCTCGTCTTCTTCGAACCACGGAACCGAGGACGGGCCAATGAGGGGGTCGTAGACGTGAACGGCATGAACGTCTGACTGAACTTGCTCGCTCACCTGCACCGCCCAATGCAGTGCGGCCCGATTGGCCTCGGAGCCGTCAACGCCGAGCACCCAATCCTCGCCTGCGGCGGCGCCGATGTCACGGGGAACGATCGCGACCGGGCATTCGACATTGTGAGAGAGAAACCCCGCTGTTCCACCGAACGTCAAGCCGGTGAATCCTCCAGCCCCGGTTCGGCCGACAACGAGAAGGTCGACGTGCTCGCTGGCAATCAATTCTGGGAGCAACGTTCGGGCGTCCGCGAACGTGACGACGGCGGACCGACTGACATCGGCTATCCCGAGACCCTCGACCTCGTCGTCGATCAGCATACGAACGGCGGTCTTCAGCTTGGACGCAGCTTCGCGCGAGGCCGCCTTACTTTCGCGGTTGAGTGCGGCGACCGGTATGAGCTCGGCGCCACAGTCTCTCGCGAGAGCACCGGCCCAGGCGACAGCCTGCGTCGCCGCGGGCGATAGGTCCGTGCCCACCATGATCGTCCGAATCATGTCATCGCGTCTCATCTGGTCCCCATCGTTTCGTCCGGGTCTTCAGTGCGCGGAACCTCCGACGCACTGCGCACACAATGCGACGAACGAACGAAATGATCTAGAGGATTTGGTCACCACCATGTGGTGTGCCTTACGGCGACGGGTGACCTTCGGCCCTCCCCAGGAGCTCGCCAGTGCAACAGAGTGAGGCCGGGCGGGGTCCCCGCAGGCACGAGCCGCAACCGCACACCGAGGGAGAAGTCATGGAACTTGAGACCATCGTCGTCGGGTTCGACGGATCAGCAAACGCGCGTCGTGCCCTGCAGGCAGCGATCGACCTGTCACAAGACAAGACAACAGTCCACGTCGTGACTGCGTTCGATCCCCCCTCCGCAGAGCAGTTGCAGCAGATCCTGCACGTTCTCCCCGAGGAGTACAGAACTGGATACGACCTCCTGGAAGGACCTCGCGGCGAGCTCCGCGACGCCGAACACACGCTCGAGAATCACGGCATCAAACATGAAGGCCACTTCGTCAGCGACAAGCCAGCGGCAGCCATTCTCGATGTTGCAGAAGAGGTTGACGCTGACCTCATCGTCGTCGGAAGCCGGGGCCTGGGCCGAGCAACCCGCTTCCTCAGGGGCAGCGTGTCCAGTCGCATCGCCGCCCACGCTCCGCGGAGCTTCTTGGTCATCCATGACGAGGACGAATCCTGAGCCGGTTGGGGGACGCCGAGCGGCGAGCTCACTCTTCGATCGGGTACTGGGGGCAGGTGGCCCGATACTCGGTGTCCTTGGGACCGAACTGCTCCCATTCCGCCTCGGTCATGTTGCGTCCAGCCGCGTTGCAGGCGATCTCGGGCCAGCTGTCGACATCGAGATTCCAGAGGCGAAGCGACCCGCCCAGTGCCGTTGCCAGCTGAAGCGTGTCACCGCTTGCCCCGGCCGGAAAGACTCCGACGTCGTTCGGAAAGGTATCGCCGATTTGCTGGCCCGCTGAAACATCCCACAGGCGTCCCACCTGCTCGAAGAGTGTCAACAGATACTCACCATTCGTCGACCAGTAGACAGTGGGTCCGATAGCCTCGGCCGGCGCAGCGCCGGTCAGGACACGAATAGATGCAAAGGTGCTCTGGTCGCGCAGGTTGATCGTCCCCTGGTCGTCCACGGTCGCGAGGTGTAATCCGTCTGGGCTGAAGCTCGCTATCTGCGTGTTACCGAGCTCGAGAGGTGCAGGCATCGGCTCCCACGTCGACGTGTCCCACATCTGCCAAGCCCCCGAGCGGTTGGCTCCGATCAAGCGAGCTCCATCGGCGCTGAACGACAACGAACGCAGATGTAGGCCGAAATCGGTCTTCGTTCCAAGATCGTCGAGCTGGGCGACCTCGGCACCGGACGTCATGTCCATCACTACTGCGACCGCGACGCTCGACGAGACGAAGTACCTGTCGTCGGGGCTGAAGGCAAAGGCGAGGCTGTCGGCGAAGACCGTCGAGCCGAGCTGTTCCCGGGTCTCGAGATCGAAAACCGACCCGGTGAACCCGAAGGGTGCGGCTGCTGGGTCATCAGTAAAGTCGCTGACGACGCCGAAGTCCGTGCCGGTCGAGCTCGTACCGAAGTCCACGAAGAGGCCTGAGCCGAGGTCTGATCCGTCGAAACTCGGATCGGAGCGGAGTGCCGATCCCTCACCACGGAAGTATTTCAGCCCACTCTCAGTACTAGCCACCACGACTTCGCCCGAAGAGTCGACCCCGAGCCCGTATGTGATGGCGTCGAGCGCAGCAACCGACGTGATCGGACTCCCACCACCGACTGCGAGCAACACGATTCCGCCCTCACCGCCGGCGGCCAGAAGCGACCCATCCGGGGAAAGATCGGTTTCGCCGGGACTCGCCAGTACTGATCGAACTGTCAGCGTCGGTGCTCCGAATTCGTCCAGAACTCGTATGCGACCATCACTGAGAGCGACGATCCAGTCGCCATTGGGCCGAACATCGACACCGGCGATACCAGTGTTCGAATCTTGTCGATCCGTGGGAACCTCAATGGTCGAGAGACGCTCGCCGGTTGTGAGATCGAAGTCGACGAGTCGATCCCGGTGTGCAAGGCGCACGACGCTTGGATCGTCCGGCATCACTTCGATCTGATCAACTGCGATTGGCCACGGATAGGGGCCATAACCCGGGTGAACTGCAACAAACTCGTTCACGAGCAGACCGGTCGAGGGATCCCAGGTGCGCACCAACGGAGATTCGGTTGATATGAGAAGAGCGTCGTCGCTGGTGAAGACGAGCCCCGAGACGGGCCTCGTCAACGCGGGATCGGCATACAGCTCGATATCGGCGAGTGGGATTCCGAGATCCTGGAGTTCGTCGTCATAATCCCGAATCTCCTCGGGATGTGCAGAAAAGTCGATAAGCCGCTCACGCGTGGCTGTGTCCCAGATAGCTACATTGCCGTCTGCTGAGCCCACTGCGAATCGGCTCGAGTCGTTGCTAAACGCCACTGATGCCACGAAGGACGTCTGCTCGAATGGCTCGAGCATGCCCGACTGGAGATCCACCAGAGCGAAGGACGGCGGTGCTGTGCCTACTATCGCAAAGCGCCCGTTGGGGCTCACGTCGAACGCCACCAACGGAGCCGCTGCGGGTTCTCGAAAGAACTGATTCGACGAGACGTTCACCTCCAAATCGTGAAGCAGAAGGCGGGTTTCGCCGTCATACACCTCTACGCCGCCGAGGTGAGCTGCGACCAGGCTTTTACCGCTCTCGTCCCATTCGACGTCGAGGTACTGCCGATCCGCACTCCCGAGATACCCGACGATGGGGTCTGCGCCAACCATCACCCGCTGCAGAGCGGTGAGCGATGTGATGCTCGGATCGCGCGCATACGCCTCGCTGGCGAGCAGGAGCGCAAGTTGTGGATCAGTATCTGCACGTGCTGCTGCCTCGCTGGCGATTCGCCCAGTTTCCGCAGACGCGGCGCTCGCCCGCGCCGCCGCCTCACTCTCCGAAGCCTCGAGGGCGTTGGCATCAGCTTGTTCGGCGTTGGCTTTGGCCTCGGCAGCGTTTGTTTCAGCGGCGGCAGCGTTGGCCGTCGCGAGCTCGGCATTCGCGTCGGCTTCGGCGGCGGCGTCATCCGCGTTTCCCTTCTGGAGGAGCGCAACGCCGGCGAGAAATGCGAGCAAGACAATCGCCGTCGCGAGTCCGACCAACACACCGCGTCGCCGCCGAGTAGACCGCTCCGATTCTTCGTCCTCACGCTCAGACGCTGCCTCGAGAAAGGAACGTTCGTCGGTGCTGAGCGAGAGGGTCGTGAACCGAGACCACTCCTCGAACTGTGCGAGTCTGCTACCGCTCGGTAGGTAGCTCGCGTCTTCAGCCGCTTGTTGCCATTCCAAGCGTGCAGCATCGAGGCGCTTCCGGATGACGATGTCGTCGCGCTGGTCTTCGATCCACTCGCTGAGACGATCCCATTCGCGGGTGAGCGCTTCGTGCGCCACTTCGACGGTTCGAGCTCGAGTCACCGGGTCGAGGTCGAACGTGAGTAGACGATGGCCGCCGAACAGCTGTAGGGCTTCGTTCAAGCTCTGGTCGTCGACCTCGGTGGCCAGCAGTTCGGCCTGGGTGACCCTCCGCCTGAGATCCTTCGCCGACTCGTCGACGCTGACCATTCGCAGGAACGCCTGACGGAGAGCTTCTTGCGCTCTGGGCTTCAGCGACTGATATAGGTCCTCGGCGCGTTGACCGAGCGCCCCGTACACGCCGCCGATTCCCTCGTAGGCGGCGAACGTCAGGAGGCTGCCCGTCCGCTGCTCGACCAACTCGGTCATCGCGTACTGGAGAAGAGGTAGGCCGCCGGGTTGGTCGTCGAGATCGCGCACGATGCGATCGATCAGACCGTCCTCGAAGTCGAGCCCGACCGACAGGGCCGGCTGGGAGACTGCGGCGGCGAGTCCTTCGCGATCGGGAAGGCTGACCGGAACGAGACCGGCCTCCATCAACGACGCGAATTCCGGGCTTTCGAGGGGTCGATCGAAGAAGTCGGCCCGCATCGTCATCACCACCCGCAGACGCGACCGGGGATCGGCAGCCGCTGTCGCCAGGCTGCTGAGGAAGAGCTGCGCGACCTTGCGCTCGGAGACCATCGAGAACAGCTCTTCGAATTGGTCGATCACCAGGAGGAGTTCGCTGTCATCACTGGGGAGGATCTGCTTCAGCACACGCAGCAGTCCCCGCTCGTCGGCGAGTAGGTCGCCGATCACGCTGTCGCGGTTCACTCCAACCCGCAGCAGGGCGCCTTCGAGCTCCTCGAACGGGAACGCTCCGGGGAACATCTCGGTCTGAAGGTGAAGCACGCCGTCCTCACGAGCGCGAACACGCGCAGCGAGTCCAGCCTTGACCACGCTCGATTTGCCCGACCCCGAAGGGCCGACCACGGCGACCAGGCGGTTGTGGTCGAGCCGGTCGACCAGTCGATCGATCAGCTCGGCACGTCCGTAGAAGTCATCGGCGTCACTTTCCTGGAAGGCGCGGAGACCCTTGTAGGGGTTGCGGATGTTGAGGTCTACTGCCGCCGCGGTAGTAGTCGGAACGACGGAGTCGGCTCCGAGGACTTGCCGAAGCCCTCGGAGGAAGTCCTCGACACGTCCATACCCGGCACTCGACTCGAAGGCCACTTCGAACACCGAGCCGACACCGGAGGGGAGATCCACACCGAGCAAATCAGCCTCGAGCCCATCTGCGACCTGTCGGGGCGGACGGCCCACGAGCAGCAAGTATGCAAGAGCGGCAAATGCGCGTCGATCTCCAGCCAGATCCGGTTCGAGTCCCGAACCTACGACGAATCCCGTGAGGTGGGCATTCCCCTCATCGTCGAGCATCACGTTGCCCGCGTTGAGGGCGCCGTGTGCAACGCCGTGGCGGTGGGCGTAGGAGACTGCAGCGCCGATCTGATCGATGACTCCCATCGCCTCAGCCATGCGCATCGGACCTTCCTCGAGGTTGTGGGCGAGGCTGCCACCGCCGAACCAGCGACTGACCAGATAGGCACGACCAGGTTCGCGCCACGTGTCGTGTACGAATCCGATGTTTGGATGCTCGAGCGCAGCCACCCGTTGTGTGTCGGCCAGGTAGTTGGCGATGAAGACGGGATCGTCGGCGATCTCGGCACCGAGGACTTCGACCGTCACCTCACGTCCGACCGAACGTTGGTAGGCCCGATAGGTCTCGCGGGAAGGCCCTGTCTTGACAACCTCGCGGAGCTCATAGCCGCGCACCGCCGATCGTCCGCTCGGGTCACCAGCGTCGCCGAGCAGCAACTCTTCATCGCCAGCGAGAATCTGCTGTTCGAGACGTTGCAGGTCGGCCGATGGTTCGAGTCCCATCTCCTCACCCAGGAAACGTCGGGTCCGCTCGAACGACCGGAGCGC
>CAJQNJ010000068.1 GCA_905479685.1 uncultured Acidimicrobiales bacterium | reverse complement strand
GCGATGCTTCGGCAACCGAGATCGTCACCGCGCACCTGGCACGCATCGATGACGTCGACCCTTCGGTGAACGCAGTTGTTCGACGCATCGACGAGCGGGCCCTGGCCGACGCCGCAGCCGCAGATGTCGCACGGTCGAGACGCACGGAGCTCGGACCACTCGCCGGCGTGCCGTTCACCATCAAGGACAACATCGACCTCGCGGGAGATCTCAACACCCACAGCGTCGACGAACTTGCCGACTTCGTTGCTGACCGAGATGCTCCGGTCGTTGAGCGGATGAAGACAGCCGGAGCGATTCCGCTGGCCCGTACCAATCTCCCCGACCTCGGGCTTCGCATCGATACGGACAGCTCGCTGCATGGGCGAACCATGAACCCGTGGGACTCCGCCCGAACACCAGGTGGAAGTTCTGGTGGGGAGGGCGCTGCGCTCGCTACGGGCATGAGCCCACTCGGTTTGGGAAACGACATCGGCGGTTCGCTGCGCAACCCCGCAACCTGCTGTGGGATTTCGAGTATCAAGCCCACGTTCGGCCTCGTTCCCCACGCGCTCGTCGGGCCGATGGGAGAAGAAACACTCGTCGAACAAATCCTTGCTGTCGAGGGACCGATGGCCCGAACGGTCGCCGACGTCCGGATGGGACTAGCCGCCCTGGCCGGTGCCCATCCCCGAGACCCGTGGTCGGTCCCCGTACAACTCGAGTCGCGCACCGGACCCTTTCGAGTCGCCGTCGTACCAGACCCGCCGGGCGGGGGCACGAACCCCGACATTGCCGCCTTGACCGCTCGGTCGGCTGATTGGCTCGCCGACGCAGGACATCGTGTCGAGATCGTCGAACCCAGCCTCTATCAGGACACACTCGACTGCTGGACCTCGATCGTCCTGGGTGGCATCGCGCTCGACCTCGAGGCCACCTGCGCGCGTGTCGGGGAAAACGCCGCAACGGTACTCGAGACATCAGTCGAGGCTGCAGGAGAGCTCGCATCACTGGAAGCCTTCGAACAAGCCTGGACAGAGCGGCATCTCCTGATCCAGCGGTGGAACGAGTTCTACTCATCGTGGGATGCGATGGTGACGCCGACGTGGACGCAGCTTCCCTTCGTTCGAGGTCTCGACCTTGCGCCCGGCGGGGCTGAGAGAGTCCTGCAGATCGTGCGGCCGGTTCTTCCTGCGAACGTGATGGGCTCCCCCTCCGTCGCTGTTCCTGGTGGCGTGATCGATGACGTGCCGGTTGGCCTGCTGGTCAACGGACCAGCGTGGTCCGACGTCACCTGCCTGTCTTTGGCCGAGGCGATCGAGGAGCGAAATGAATCTCTTGCAACACCAATCGATCCACGGAGTTCGAAGAATGATTGATCTACAGAACAAGACAGCGGTCATCACCGGTGCGGCCAGTGGCATCGGCCTCGGCCTGGCACGAGCCTGTATTTCGAGGGACATGTCGGTCGCCCTCTCCGATGTCGACGAAGCGAAGCTCGAGGCCACCGTCACCAGCCTTGCCAACGCCGGCGCCAACGTGATTGGAGTGCCTTGTGATGTTCGTTCAGCCGACGCTGTCGAGGCCTTACGGGACTCTGCGCTCAGCGCCTTCAGGGCGGTCCATCTCGTCTGCAACAACGCCGGGGTCGGCTTCAATAGACCCATGCTCGAGACCAAATCAGCCGATTGGGACCTGGTACTCGACATCAACGTTCGGGGCGTTGTGAACGGCGTCGACGCGTTCCTTCCGCTCTTCCTCGACCAGGGCGAAGGCCACATCTCGGCCACATCGTCTCTCTCGGGATTGGTGGCCGACCCGGGCCTCAGTCTCTACAACGCGTCAAAGTTCGCGGTCGCGGGGATCATGGAAGCACTGGGACTCGAGCTTCTCGAGCAAGGCTCGCCAGTCTCTACCTCCCTGCTCTGTCCTGGTCCCGTTGTCACCGCGCTGGCCACCACCTCGGCTGCCGTGACCGGCAGTACATGGGGCGAGAAAGTTTCTGACTATCTGGCTCGCGGCATGGCTCCCGACGACGTGGGCGAGTTGGCCATCGCTCAGATCGCGGAGGGTCGTTTCTGGTTACTCCCCCACCCTGAGCTCACGTTCGACTTGATCGACGGACGGATCGCAGCCCTGAAAGATGGCGGCCAGTTGTTCGAACCCGAAGTCGCTTGGACCGACCAGGCCTAGTCGTCGAGAGACTCGACGCCGAGGTAACTCGCGTCGAGGAGGTGCCGGTCAGCAAGAAGCTCGCTCGCTGTGCCGTGCATTGCGAGATCGCCATGACTCAGGACGTACCCACGATCAGCCACCTCGAGTGCCAGATCGACGTGTTGCTCGACCAGTAGAACACCTGCGTTGGTCTCGTCCGCGATTCTGCGCACAACCGGCATGAGTTCTTCGTAGATGACCGGTGCGAGCCCGAGGCTCATCTCGTCGACCATGAGCAGTTTTGGTTCGGCAACGATGGCTCGCCCGAGGGCCAACATCTGCTGCTCTCCCCCACTCAACAAGCCGCCGCGGCGATGCATGAGGGAGCCGAGGGCCGGGAAGTATTCGACCGCTCGATCGATGTCCACCTTGCCCTTTGTTTTGGCCATCTCGAGGTTCTCTCGCACCGTGAGCTGGAACAGAATGCCCCGGTTCTCCGGAACATGGGTCACACCCCATCGCGCCACTCTGTGCGCGTGCCGCAGACGAGGCACCGGTCTTCCCATGATGGTCACTGAACCCGAAATGATGTCGCCCATGCCTGAGATCGTCGTGAGCGTGGTTGTCTTACCAGCACCATTCGGGCCGAGCAGTGCCACGACCTCACCGGCGTTCACCGTCAGATCGAGGTCTCGTACCACAGCGACACCGTCGTATCCCGTATGAAGCTTTTCGATCTCGAGGAGATTGGTCATCGATCGGCCCCAGAGTGTCCGAGGTACGCCGCTATGACTTCGGGGTTGTTTCGCATTTCTTCTGGACGTCCAGAGGCCTTGAGCTCACCGAAGACGAGCATGTGGATGTGGTCGCACACCCGCAGTACCAGACCCATGTCGTGATCGATCAGGAGCATCGTGTAGCCCTCATCGGTCAAGGTTCGTAGTTGATCTCCGAACCATTCTGTTTCGCTCTTGTCGAGACCAGCCGCTGGCTCGTCGAGGAGGAGGATTTTCGTGGACTCTGCGACCAACGCTCGTCCGACGCCAACCAGTTTGCGCTGGCCCTGCGACAGCTCGCGTGGCTGACGGTCGGCGATGTCGCCGATGTCGAGCAGTTCGATCACTTCTTCGACTCGAGGGTTCGCATGCCGCTTGCTGAAGTAGTCGCGAACTGCGCCCGCGAGCGTGAGCCTGCTTGAGGCGACATCGAGGTTCTCGCGGACCGACAAGTCGTCGAACAGCTCCAGAGTCTGCCACGTCCGCGATAGTCCCTGATGCGCCAGCTTGTGTGGCGCAGTCCCCAGAATTGGTTCACCCTCGAGGAACACCTCACCAGACGCGTTGTTGTCGAGGAAGCCGGTGACAGCATCAATGAAGGTGGTCTTGCCAGCGCCGTTGGGTCCAATCAACCCGGTGAGCTGACCTTCCTGGCACGTGAGCGACACGTTGTCGACCGCGAGAAGGCCGCCGAAACGAACCGTCAGTCCATCGGTGCGGAGCACCGGTGTCGAGGCCACTACATCAGCCACGCGCTTCACCTACCCCTGCGACAGCGCGAGGGTCGAGTGGCCCAAGACCTCTCTTGGCTCGCCACCAGTTCACTACGTGATGGAACTGTTTGCGCTGGAATCCATCGATGCCCTCATCGTTGTAGACCGCAGTAGCGATCAGGAAGAAGCCCGCCACGTATGCGGTGTACGGACCGACATCGAACAGCCACTCGTCCGTGATGACGATGCCGATGCCTCCGGCGTACAGCGTGCCCGCAGTGATCGCTCCACCTACCGTCGAGATACCACCGAGGTATGCAAACGCGAGCACGGTGAGAGAAACGAATATTCCGAACGACGCGCCTCCGTAGCTGCCGAGTTTGTATGCCGTGAGCGCCCCAGCCAGACCGGCGAAGAAGCTCGAGATTCCAAATGCTGCGACTTTGACGCCTGCCACATTGACACCGGCCGCAGCCGCAGCGCGCTCGTTGATTCGTACTGCAAGCATCTGTTCGCCCAGGCGGGAGCGCCGAAGCCGCATGACCGCGAAACAGGACAACGTCGTGAGGATCAGAACGAAGATGCTGAATCCCCCCGTCGGGATCTTGTCGTCGCCGAGGAAGAAATCACTATTGGGACCGAAGTCGAAGCCGAGAATGGCGGGTGGTTCGGTGGACTTCGTGCTCCGGTCGAGCCCAAACCATCCAGACCGCTGGAAGAAGATCTCCTCGATCGCATAGCCACTTGCCAATGTGACGATCGCCAGGCTTGCCCCGCGAGTTCGCAGAGACGGGAGCGAGGCAATCAGACCAAATCCGATACCGCACGCGATCGCGAGAGGCATTGCGAGCAGCATCGGCAGTCCTGCTGTCGTTGTGAAAGAACCGAGTCCAAACGCAACGAGGCCTGCCAGAGCCATCTGCATGAGCGAGATCTGCCCCACATAGCCGGTGACGACAACAAGCGAAAGGGCGAGAATCACGCCGATCATCGAATTCTGCATGCCAGCTCTGAATTGGAACGGCGCAAAGACACTGACCCACAGCGAACCCACAAAGAGGAGGAAGTACCCGCCTTTGCGCCAGCGAGTGATCAACGGAGCAAAGGCTTCAGGAAGGCGTGCGACCGTGAGCGCTCCGCGTGATGGCAACGTCTCACCAAAAATGATCATGGCCAGTGCAATGACGATGAATGGCAATGCTTGACGCATGCCGATATCGGGCAGCCATTCCCACTCGAACTCGAGACGAAAGAGTTGCTGGTCGACGATCCCCAGCCCAACACC
>CAJQNJ010000067.1 GCA_905479685.1 uncultured Acidimicrobiales bacterium | reverse complement strand
TCGACGACAGTGATGCCTTTGGCCGAGGAATACACGGATGGGGTTCTCGACATCTCCAATATCAAGTCATATTGCGTGATGGCCCAGGCCCCGGGTCCATTCGGGATGCCGATGGACTCGGTGGGCGGCTCTGGATGGAAGGCTGGTGGCTGGTGTCTGATTTCGGCGAGCTTGGCATCGACGACCGAAGGTTCTTCGGTCCAGAATTCGGCAAGGATCGGGTTGGTCAGATCGAGGGGTTCATGTGCTTTGGGCTCGACTGGTGACACGCACTCACTGTACGCCGAGTGCATCAGGCAGCACGTCGCTCAACAGCGTGTCCCACTCGTCGATCCCACATCCGTTGGTTCGATCGATCGTCGTGTTGATCGCTGGGCCGTCGACCCCGTCGTAGGTGCCGACGATGGTGGCGACGTCGGGGCCGCCGTAGATCTCGGTGCACACCTGGTCGCGTGGAGCCCCATCGAGGAGACGCGTTCTCACCGCATCGTCACCGAGCTGCGTACATGCATCGAAATCGCTGATTCCAACCTCACCAATGACAGTGGCTGTGTCTCCCAGACAGGAGATCGTGTAGGTGACGTCGGATGTGTCGGGGTGCGTGATGGTGATGTCGACGGTGACGAGCGGACCGCCACCACCCAACGGTTCAGCGGGTAGGTCGGGCTCGATGTCGTCAGGCTCGTCGCCGGTCGTCACGCTGGTTGCGTCGCTGCCGCACGCGGCAAGGAGAATGACGGCGAGGAGGAACATCGAGAATGTGGCGGTTGGTTGCTTCATGTTGTCGACACGCCGCGTTCGGATGATCGGTTCCATCGACATCCGATAGAGCCTACTTCGAGCCACAAAGCCGATGGACAGCACGGTAGCGTGTCTCGCGGATCGACCAATGAGATGATGTGCAATGGCTCAGACAGCGCTGCGAGGCAATCCCGTCACAACGAGTGGCGATCTGCCAGCGGTCGGCTAGCTGGTCAAACGGGGGGTTGGCGCGATCGAACAATGAGTGACATCCACATCTTCTTCATCGATGAACTGACGGTCGGCTGCCCCGCGGACGTGGTGACGTTCGGGCGGAGCGCAGACATCGAGATGGATGATGCCAATCAGTACATGCATCGAATCGTTGGGACCTTCTTCTTCAAGGACAACGTCTGGTGGATCGCGAACAACAGCCGCCATGGCCAAGTGACACTGATCGGTAGTACGGGGCGGCTGACTCGCCTTCCACCTGAGGCAGTTTCGGCGCTGACCGAGCCAACAGGTGTTGTTCGCTTCGATGCAGGGCCATCGACGTACGAGCTCGGTTGGACCCTCCCAGGACAAAACCCGCTGATGCCCCCGATGGTGGATGCAGACCTGGGAGCACACGACGCGACAAGCCAATTCGGCGTGGTTCCACTCAACGATGAACAACGGTTGCTCCTTGTCGCACTGTCGGAGCGGTGCCTTCGGGACTCTTCGGCGTCGGCGGCCGACTTGGCACCAAATGCCTCCATCGCTCACCGGTTGGGATGGTCGTCGAAGAAGCTCGATCGAAAGCTCGACTATCTGTGCGCTCGCTTGGCTGCTGAGGGTGTTCGCGGCCTTCGTGGCGAAAAGGGCTTCGAGGCGGTCGACCGGCGATCACGGCTGGTCGAACACGTCATTTCGGCTGGGATGGTGCGCGAGAGCGACATCGAGCTGCTCCCTGGCTAGGTGCGTCTCGACTTCGGTTGAGTCACCTGCTCGCTCGGGATTGCGACGGTCGCGGCGCTCGTCAGGATCGCTGCGTCGGCAACTTCGGCACGAGCCAATCGATGAAGTTCTCGGGACTCCGGGTCTGGATGTACACGCGGCCTGGCCCAGTCAACTTCACCACGAGCCCCTCGCCGCCGAGCACGGTCGACTTCCAATTGCCGGCCTTCACCACCTCGTATCGCACACCTTCATCCCACCCGACCATGTGTCCGGTGTCGACGGTGTACGACTGACCCGCAGCCAGGTCGATCGACTGCACGGCGCCGTAGCTCGACACCACGAGATCTCCGACACCGCTGCACTTCAGCATGAAGAGACCTTCCTTGCTGAAGAACGTCTTCGCACCGCCCCACTTACTGTCGATCTCGATCGACTCCGGAGATGCAAGGTACGAGCCGGACTGGAGAAAGACCGTGTTGCCGGTGAGTGGCCAGGTGATGATGTCTCCGGGCAGCGCCGGCGCGACAACGATGTGAGCGTCGGGGCCACTGGCCGTGAAGGTGTTCATGAAGAACGACTCGCCACCGAGCACAGACCGCCTGAGGCCCTTGAGCATGCCGCCCTGGGTGCTGGTCTTCATCTCGATCGACGGCGACATCGCCATCATCGCCCCAGCTTCGGCTTTCACCGCCTCACCTTGGTCGAGGTGCACCGTCGCCATGGCGAACGCCGGACTGAAACTGATCTCTGTTCTCATCGTGCCTCCGATTCGCATTTTGCCAAGACGCGACGGGCCAACTCCGACGGGTCCGGAAGCGTCATCATTGTCGGTGCGGCGGTCCCATGACAAGATCTGCCCATCGTCGGCCGTGAAGGGGTCGTCAGACATGCCGGGCCGGTACTAGCGTCAGGCCGTGACCTCCGCCCCCGACACGCCCTTCCGGTTCTATGACAACAGACAGAAGTATCTCCAGTTCGTAACGACCACGAACGAGAAATGGAAGGTTGCCGAGCGCTCGGCCCGAGAGCTGGTGAACCTTCGACCTGAGCCGCCAGCGCTTCGCGTCTTCGATGCGGGAATTGGTGATGGGACCGTGCTCGCGCACCTGATGCGGGCTATGCATCAACGGTTTCCGACGATTCCGTTCTACGTCGTTGGCAAGGAGATCAGTCTCGAGGATGTGCGCCTGACGCTCGACAAGCTGCCCGATCGGTTCATCGAGCATCCGCAGTCGGTGGTCGTGGTCACGAACTTGCACTATGCCGAAGCTCCAGCGTTGAGCCCGAACACCGAGGCGAAACAGGACAACATGGTCCTGGAGTATGTCGAGCTCGACGGCACCGATTCGTATTCGTACGGTGAGCAGCTCCGTTCCATGGAGGACTTTCTCGTCGAGAACTGGAAGGTCGCGCCGAGCAACACGACCGGAAACCCGTTGTACGTGACTCCCGCAGCGATGGTGATCCACAGGCGCGACCAGAAGTTCGCGCTGGACAACGTCATCCCGCGGGCCGGGGAGTACCAATCCGACTACGACCTCATCGTGGCGTCACAGCCGTGGCGGTCACGCACCGGCGCAGACTTCAAGGTCAAGAAGATTCTCTGTCCGCTCAGTAGGAGCCTCCGGACCCACGGCGTGATGCTCGGGATCCAGTCGAGCGGTGCCGACCCCGGCCTCGAGATCGTGCAAGCGATCTGGCCTGACGAGGACCCATTTCCTGTTGATCGCCACGAACTTCTGCAGGCGCTGCATGCCGAGCTCGGCGATGCGGCTCGTGACTTCGACCTCATGGCGATGCCGGACGATCGCTCGAGGTTGACCTATGAAATGCACACACTTCCGAGCGAGATCGGGTTGAGCATCGGAACGTCCACCCTTTTTGCGGCGTGGAATGCAGCGATTTACGTCGCGCAGATCGAAGATCAGCGGGTCGAAGCAGCTGCGCTCGACGGCCGCTACATCGAGGCGACGGCTGATGTGTTGCATCGTCGGGGTGGTCTGTGGTTCAACGACGAGACATTCGTCGTGAGGCGCAACTAGCGATACCGATGGATCGCGGTCATTGGCCGCTATCGTTGCTTGTCGGTCTGCGCACGCAGATTGCAATTGGCCCCCATCGTCCAGCGGCCTAGGACGCCTGCCTTTCACGCAGGTAACACGGGTTCGAATCCCGTTGGGGGTGCCATACGTTTCACTGAGCCTGCACCGTGGACGGTCGCGAACACGTTCTGGCCGTCGGTGATCGGATCGACAACGCTTTCGGCGATCGCAAACCTCCGGTGCAGCTGCCCGCCGATGAGGTCGCACGGTGGCCTCGGGTGACGAGTTCCCGACGCGCCTCGTAGCCTTGTCGGCATGGTGAAAGCAGAGATCGCCAATGCGCTGATCGAGCGCGAGATCGTTCCGGCCTGACGGGCGTCGGTGTGGACGTGGGCGATCGGATCTTCGTTGATACATCACTGACCGACGTTCGGGTCCGAGCGCTCAGGTTGGCCGACGACGTGCTCAGTCGGCCGCATGCATCGATCGTGTGTGTGGGTGTGGGACCCGTCATTCGCGTCGTCTTCGCTGATGCGCAGATGACCGACACGTTCAGACCGAGCATCGAGCATCTCGTCGTGCCGTGCGAAACAACGACACCTGAGTTCACGATAGTCGTAGGCGACTCTCGCACCTTCGGCCCCCTACCGCAGTGTCGAGAAGACATCGAGGGCCAGCCGCGCGATTCCGCCACCGAGCTCGACGAGTTCGGCGCAGTCGGTGTCGAGCCGGGTATGACCATATCCGCCGTCGACTGGCCGCGCAGCCTGGGGGTGTGGTGGCTCGACGAGGTCGACGGCACGACGAACTGGCAGGTGTCGGCACCGTTCCGCCAGATCCTTGCGTGGTGGGCGATCCACCGCGGTGGGATGCTCGCCCACGCCGCCGTCGTCGGCTCGGAGGGTCGGGGTCTGATGCTCACGGGCGTGAGCGGGTCGGGGAAGTCGACCACCGCGATGCAGGCCGGGCTCGACGGCCTTCAGATACTTGGCGACGACTACTGCTATGTGGCACCCGGCGTGCCCGCAGTCGCCTATTCCCTAACGCGGGCGACGAAGGTGAGCGACGAGAGTCTTGCGCTTCTCGGCGGTCACGTCGGCACGCTCGATAACACGCATCGCCGCGACACCGCACAGAAGAATCTCGTGTACCTACCTACCCATGGTCCGCGTGCCGCTGTGACAGCGTTGCGAATCGTGGGAATCGTGGTGCCGACCGTCGGCCAGGAACAGATCGCCAGGATCGAGCCCTGTCCCGGAGCTGCGGCGCTCTCCTCATTGGCGATGAGTTCGATCTTCCAGTTCAACGCACCAGCCGCCGAGGTGTTCGCCCGGTGTCGGCAACTGGTCGCATCCGTGGCCACCCATCGCCTCGAGTTGGGTCGCGAGCTGTCGTCGGCGACAGGACTTCTGGCGGGGCTGCTGGCCGAGGACGATTCAGCCGAGCGCGCGTCGGACGAGCGGTAAGGCCTCGAAGGGATCGTCGCCGATGATCAACTGGAAGCACGGAAGGTTGCGGCACAGCGCTCCCAGGCCCTCCAGTGCCAGGGCTCGCTGATCGCTCGAGAAGACCGTCGACGTCAGCGCGATCGATCGCAGCGCCTGCATCGGCGACAGGGGAGAGATCTGCGGCGACGCTCCAGGGACGATGGTGGGAACGATCAGCGTGGAGATCGAACCGGTTCGGCCGAGCAGCGGATCGTCGGCGAGGTCGATCACGGATCGGCCAAGTTCAGCCTTGCCCTCATTGACGATCAGACGTGTTCCTCCTGAGCCGAGCAACGACAAGCTCTGGTCGTCGAGCATCGCTGTGGCATAAAGCCCGATCACCCGCAGGTGATCGATGTCGAGCATGAAGTAGTCATCGCCGTAGAAGGTCATACCCGCAAGGAGTGCCGCAATGGACAGGGTCGACTTACCCGACATCGGTGCCGCTGCGATGACGGCCACGCGATCGTCGACGCCGACCGCTGCGCCGTGCACGATCGGCCACCGGGCAGAACGCCCCCATTCACCCAGCAGCGATCGCATCGGCGTCGCCCGAAGTGATGGCCGCACGGGGTTGTCGACGGCCCACCAAATTCCGGAGTCCGAGCCGGCATCCCACCAGCTGAAGTTGTCGGGCTGGACGACGAGGATCCCCTGACCATCGGTCCTGGCCACCACGCTACCCTGCGTGATCGAACGACCCGGAGCGAGATGCTCGGTAAGGTCGCGTGGCAGCCCGACGCTGCGACCGGAACCGACTCGAAGCTCCGCCGTCGGCTCCGAGATCTCTTCGATCTCCAGATGTTCGAAGGCGCGTCCCATCGAGCGTCGGGTTCGCGTCGAGTGATGGATCAACGTGACATTTCGCTCGCCGAGCGAGATGACCTGACGGAGATCGGATGAATCTTCCGCCGTATCGTCGAAGCAGTGCACGAGTTCGTTCCCTAGTTGACGCAGAGAGATGTTGCGGCTCGTCATCGGGCGTCGGCTGTGAATCGAGCCGCGTGGCGAGCGCGCTGAACATGCGAAACCATCGAGTGGACGCCGGCGAAAGCACCAACGACCGCGCCCGATGCGCCGAGATAGCCCCGCACCGCGGCCTGCAATCCATACCAGAGCTCGAGATCGGACCCCGTGTAACCGAGAATCGTCGCGCCCACTCGTCGATGACGCTCGCCGATGCCGGCATGGTCGCCGAACCCCTCGACGACCCGGCGCGGTACGGCGTCCGGAAAGGTTTCATCGATCAGGGCGTAGGTCCATGTCAGCGAGCGGGCGGCAAGCGGCGTCGAGCCGGCGGCGATCAGATCGTCGTGCTGATCGGGACTGAGTCGTCGAAAGGCGAGCGCGGCTTCGAGCAGTGAGCGCAGCGACGCCGGACGACCGTCGTAGGCGTGGATGGCGAGGTGGAGCGCGAAGTCGACATTGCCGAGACGGCGCAGCGGAAGATCGTCGAGCGCGAAGTCGACCGCATTTCTCCAGAACCTCGCGACGTCGATCTCTCGGCCGATCGGGTTCCGAAGCGGGTGATGATGCACCTCGACGACGTGTCGATGATCGGTGACCTTCACCCATGGAGCAACGTGGTGATGGTGCGCTGCATACTCGGCACGCGACTGCCACTCCTCGGACTGCGTGTATCCCATGCCGGCGAGGACGTCGCCTGCTTGGGCGAGCCGATCTTTCGCGACGAGGACGTCGAGGTCGGCCGATGGGCGCGCAACGTGAGGCGTGAGGAGTTGCTTGGTCACCGGCCCCTTGAGGACGATCACGTCCAAGGCCCTGGTGAGGGCTGCGAGGGTGTCGGCGTCGGCGGCAGTCTGGCGTTGCTCCCGCGCCCGGTCGACGAGGATGGCGACGCGAGTTGCAGCCGACGACGTGTCTTGCTGGAGGTGGTCGCTGACGCCGTGGCGAGCTGCGAGTCGAGCCATGTCGAGCGCCAGGTCTCTGCCGCCGGGCAAACGAGCGCGGTCTCCCGATGTGGCTCCGCTGTCCGGCGATGTCATCGCCTGCCACAGTCGGCGCGCCAGGTTTGCGCGCATCGTCGATGCCTCAGCGACGCGTCTCCAAGCGGCCACGTCCGAATACTACCACGGAGAGTGAAAGTTTTCGTCACTGTTCGCAGTACATGAGGATCTGTGCGACACTTGCCAGCGGTGAGTGATGTCTGAGACAACGGCCCGCGCGCTGATGATGAATCCCCTTCGGGCAGTCCTCGGTCGGCCGGCGATCGCGCTGCTTGCTGGCGCAGTAGTTCTCGGGCAACTGTTGACGATCCTCCCGATTCCGTTCATCGTCTCGCACATTTTCGACGACGCCATCCCGAACGCCGATCGGACGGCCCTCGTCGGGAGTGGGGTCTTGGTGATCCTCCTGTTCGTCGTCGGTGCGACGTCGACCTTTCTCCTCCAGAGCCGCATGGCAGTCGTGTCGCAGAAGATCACCCGAGCAGCTCGCGAACGACTGGTGGCACGGGTCCACGAACTGTCGCTCGCAGACGTGAAGCGTCGCGGCCACCACGATCTGTTCGATCTCCTGGTGCTGGAGACCGATCGAATCGCAGGTGCGATCTCGATCACGCTGACGCAGCTCGTCCCGGCGATCGTGCTGATCGTCGGCCTGTCGGTCGTGTTGGTGTTCATCGATTGGCCGCTTTTTCTGGTGTCTGCCGCCTTCGCTCCAGTAATGATCGGGCTCAACTGGATGCTCGCGACCATGCTGCGCCGGCGACTCGAGCACCTCAACGAGACACGACGTCGCCACAACGCCGGAGTCCATCGCATCCTCAGCACCTTTCCGCTCGCCCGTGTCAGCGGCGCCGAGGAGCACGAGCAGGACCGACAACGCGACCTGATCGGCGAGCTCGAATCCGCCTCGGTGCGTTGGACTGTCGTCAGCGCTCTGAACCGGGCGAGCCAACAATCGATCGTGATCGCGTCGGCGCTGGCGACCTTGATCGTGGGCGGCTTGCGGGTGATCGACGGAGCCATCTCTCTCGGCACGCTCTTCTCGTTCTACGCCGGGATCGCTCTCCTCCGACCCTCGCTCGACCGCGTGGTTCAGGCCCGTCCCGCGCTCACTGCGGGGAGGGTTGCGGCGCAGCGCTTCGACGAGTTCTTTGCCGCGGCAGATCCTCTCCCGTGGAACGGAACGTCCGACATCGATTTCACGGGAAGGATCGCAGTCGACGCCGTGGAGTTCGGTTATCGGCCGGACACGACGGTCGTCGGACCCGTCTCGTTCGTCCTCGAGCCAGGTGAGCTCACCGTCCTCACCGGACCGAATGGCTCGGGGAAGAGCACGGTCGTCGATCTGCTCTGCGGCTTCCATCGCCCGACCCGTGGCTCGATGACGGTCGAGGGTACACCGATGGACGACGTCGACGTCGCGTCGCTGCGTCGTCGCACAGGCGTCGTCTTCCAGGACCCTTACCTGCTCGAAGACTCGATCGATGCCAACCTGCGCTTCGGCGCCGTGCACGCGAGCGACGAGGACATCGAGCTCGGCTGTCGCCTCGCGATGTTCGACGAGATCCTCTCGTCGCTGCCACAGGGCGGGGAGACCGTTCTCGGTAGCACTGACCACACGCTGTCGGGCGGGCAGGCCCAACGTCTCGCGATCGCCCGAGCGGTCGGCCGTCGTCCGTCCCTCCTGCTCCTCGACGAGCCAACGAACCATCTCGACGTTCTCACGCTCGAGCGAGTCCTCGCCAACCTCCGCTCGCTCGACCCAGCCCCGGCCGTCGTCGTCGTCACGCACGATCACCGCGTGATCGAGG
>CAJQNJ010000066.1 GCA_905479685.1 uncultured Acidimicrobiales bacterium | reverse complement strand
CAGCTCCCTCCTGGCCAAAGAGCCGATCGGCCTTTCCGGGGCCGCCGACGATGAAGTCGGGCCCGAAGCTGCCGAGGAGCACGTCGTTGCCGTTGTTGCCGAAGAGTCGGTCGGCACCGTAGTAAGCGCGGATGATGTCGTCGCCGTCACCGCCGCGCAGGACGTCGTTGCCCCAGCCGCCGCGGATGATGTCGTTGCCGGCGCCACCGTCGACCCAGTCATCGTGCTTGAACCCGCGAATGAAATCGTCGCCGTCGCCGCCGAACACGGTGTCGTTGCCCCAGCCAGCGCCGACCCAATCGTCCCCGGTGCCCGCATCGATCCAGTCGTGACCGGCGTTGCCAGCGACCCGGTCGTTGCCGTCACCAGCACAGATGACGTCGTTGCCGTCAAGACCGTTGATCTCGTCGTCGCCGCCATGTCCAACGATGACGTCTCTACCGTCGGTTCCGACGAGGACGTTGTCGCTGTTGTCTCCGACGAGGGTTGCTTGTTCGCCGTTGCAAACGGCGCCCGGGGTCGAAGCATCGCTGCTTTGGGCTGTTGCCGGTGCGGACGACCCGAGTACCAACACGGCTGCAACCGCAGCGATGGAGAACGAATGGCGCATGGACGAAAGATTCGACCAGCTCGTGCCGAATCTTTAACGAGCACGCCAGTGGCCAGACCGTGATGATGACCGTGCTCGGAGTGCTAGTGCTCTTTGGCGATTCGCTCCGAGGTGTCCTCGGTCTTTAGCTGAGTGCGGGCACCGTCTGCCAAGCTCCCGAGTCCGTCCCGACGAGAGTGGGCGTTGGGAGAGCGTGCCGATTGCTGAAATGCCCGCCGGGGCGTGAGGGTATTGTCGACCGCAGTTCGTTGTAGTCGGTGATGAGGTCACGTCATGCACACGGAGATGTTGCGTTGGTAAGGGCAGCTCAGCTGTCCTACGCGCAGGTCTACGACGCGCACGTCGAGACCGTCTACCGCTACGTCCATCGCCGCTGCCAAGACCACTCGCTCGCCGAAGACGTCACCCAGGACACCTTCATCGCGGCGATCCGCAACACCGATGACCCCGCCACGATCACGATCGCATCGCTCATCACGGTCGCCCGGAATCGGCTGTTCGACGTGCTCCGTCGCCAAACCAAGTACGAGGAGAAGCTGCAGCTTGTCGCCAACAACACGTCCCGGCCCGACGAAATCGACATCGCCGAGCGACTGCGGGTCGAAGCGGCGCTCGGCGTCCTGCCCGTGCATTACCGGCTCGTTCTCACGTTGCACTACATCAACGGAATGACCGTGCCGGCAATCGCCGACGAGCTCGATCAGAGCCTCAAGTCCATCGAAGGTCTCGTCACCAGGGCGCGCAAGGAACTAAGCGCCGTGCTCGATGAGGCCGAGCCGCAATCCACCGAGGGAGGTGAGTCATGACCGAGGATCTCGAACGCCGCGTCAAGGCAGCCGAGGGGCACGCCCCCTCGGCCGAATTCGTCGCCCGGCTCCGCGCCCAGATCGTTGCCGAGACCGAGAGGTCGGGCGCCGGCGCCGGTGACCACGCGGGCGTTCGAACAAAGGACTTCGCCCCCGACTCGATCATCGAGGCCGCAAACGAGCCCGACGCCGACATCACTTTCGTGGTCGACCTCGAGCCGCTGCACAGTGACGAGAACGAGCTAACGGAACTCCGAGCCTGGACGCAACGCCGCACCCAGCTTCTGGCCACTGCTGCCGCTGTGGCCGTGGTCTTCATCGGCATCTGGGCGCTGCTCTCGATGAACGACGACCGCAACGACCGCAACGACCTCGACACCGTCGACATCCCCACACCCACGACCGAGGTCTCCGATCCCGACGAAAATAGTGAGGCCGCGCCGCTGACGGCCGACAACACGGTCTTCGAATCCGGAACCTATCGGATCGACACGCTGGGCACGGCCTTCACGTTCTCCGTCGAGGAAACGACCGGGGTGCGCCGCAACGAGAACACCGTGGTCTCCGTCACCGATCTCACCAGTACCGGGGCCGACGATCGCACGATCACCTTCCGGCGGACCTCGCTGCTTCCTGACCCGGCCGCGCCTACAGCCGAGGTCGACCAGATCACAGGCTGGCCGGCCACTGATCTCCTCGGATGGCTCGAGGTCGCCGGTGACGAGGTAACGGCGGGCGACCCGGTCGACACCACGCTCGGAGGCCTCGACGCCACGTTCGTCGACCTCGAGTTCCCCTGTGTGGGAGTGAGCTGTGTGGCCCCCGACCTCGTAGACCGTCCCGATCTCCCCGTGTTCACGGCCGGCTCCCGCTACCGAATGGGAGTGGTCGACCAGGGCCAGGAAGATCCAATCGTCGTGGTCGTGGCCATCGACGACGACGACGAAGCCGGGTGGTTCGATGAAGCCGACACCATCCTGTCGTCGCTCACGTTCGAATCCATCGAACCCAACCCCGTGCGTCGCCCGCCCGCAGGAGCAGCTGAGCTCGCCGTGTTCGATGGAATCTCGCTCGACCTTCCGGAGGGATCCGTTGTCGTCGAGCCCTTCGACGGCTTCGCCCGGATCTTCCCGCCAAACATCGGCGGAGACGTCGAGTTCCTGACGAGGCCCCTCGACACCGACGGCGTCGAGGTGACCACAACCGACGGGCTGCTGCAGCTCCTCGGCGACAAGGCCGTCGATGTGACCGAGCTCGACGCACCCGACATCGGCGGCATCGAAGCCCGCACGTTCGAGGTCGCATCGGGCCCTTTCCCCAACATCGTTCTGAAGACTCGCGCCGCCGACCTCGTGCGAAGCGGGTTCGGCTGGGAGTCACCCCAGGAAGGCCACCTCTGGGTCATCGAACACCCGGATCGTGGCCTGCTGATCGTGAGCTCTGAAGGGCTGGTGGGCCCCGAAGCGATCGAACCACTTCGCTCATGGACCGACGATCTGCTCCGGACGCTTGCGTTCCGAGATCCGTGAGGGGATTGTCGGTGCACGTTCGTTGGAGAAAGTGGAGTGGCCGAACTGCGCTCACTCGGAGAAGACAGGGGACCGACATGTTGTACAACCGTTGGAATTGGCTGGGAGCGCTTGGTTTTGTCGTGCTCGTGCTTGCTGGGTGCGGTGGATCTGATGCGACAGATGCAGCAGACGACGTCGTCGTCGTGAGTGACGACGACGACGTGGGTGAGGACGACTCGACCCCTGACGACAGCTCGGTCGACGCAACCGATGCTCCCGCAGACGAGCCGGCCGAAGACGCCGCCCCCGAAGCCGAAGACGCTGCCCCCGAAGATGACAACAGCGCCGTCGTGTTGAAGGATCCTGCGGTGCCGATCGCAGCCGACGCCATCTACGACCCCAAAGCGGAACCGAACCTGGACTGGTTCGCTGCGTTCGAACCTGGCACCTACCGAAGTGGCGCACTAGGCACCCCGATCTCATTCACCACGACCGAGGCGCTCAACACCCAAGTCAACGGCGGCGGGATGCTCGTGCTTACCGATGTTGCCAGTCAAGCGCCCGATGACCGCGATCTCGTGTTCATCCGGGTAGGTGCCTTCTCTGACCCGGCTTCACCCAATACGTCGGTCGAGGAGCAGACACCGTGGCCCAACGACGACTTTCTCGGCTGGCTCGAGAACCTGAACGACGGGGTAATCGCGACCGAGCCCGTCGAGACGACCGTGAACGGCCTCGCTGCCATTCGGGTCGACCTCGAGCTCAATGACGACATCGAGTGCGGCTTTGTCCCTGGCGGGTGCGTCGGGCTGCTCTTCAACCTTCAGGACATCAAGGCCCTCAACAAGGGTGCCTCGTACCGTGTATGGGTCGTCGAACAGGGCGCCGAAGACCCGCTGGCGATCGTCGACGGAATTGCCCGCGACGAGGATGCTCCCTGGTACGTGCGGTCCGATGCCGTCATGGACACGCTCGCCTTCAGCGACATTGCACCGAACCCGGTTCAAGCCATCCTTCCCGGCCCCAACCAACTCGACGCTCTCGGGGGCATAGAAGTCAGCCTTCCTGACAACTTGGCCGAGTTGACGAATGGCCGCTCACGCCTGGTCAACCAATGGACCGGACGGGGCTTCCACAGAATCCAGATAACCGAAGAACCCGGCGCCGTCTACTTCGCCGACCGGCCCCACGACAACGACGGGAAGCCGCTCACGTCGAGCGACGACGTCGTCGCCGAGCTCACAGCGGCGGGCGTCGAGCTCACCGAACTGGAGGGCATCACGATCGCCGGAGTCGACACGCGCGTGTTCGACGTCACGAGTACCGATGTCGGAGCGATTCCAATTCGGTTCAGTCCGCTCGACATCTCCGTGGACTTCCTCGGCTGGGACGCGCCAGCGGCCGGACGGGTCTGGATGATCGAGCACCCCGACCGTGGCCTCATGATGATCAGCACACACGCGTTCGAGAACGTCGAGGACATGCTCCCCCGGGTCAACGAGCTCGGTGAAGCCATCGTCGGGTCGTTGACCTTCATCGACGGCTGACGAGGGGTTTCGCGACTTCCGTAGTCCGGGCGTTGAGCGACCCGAAGAACGGTTGCGTTACCGTGGCTGAGGGGCCCTCATGAGGAAACAACACCCATCTTCCTACCTCGTGACCGCGTGAATGCCAGCAGGTCTGACCCCGGCGGCGCCCGTGGCGTGGCTACTCGAGTGTTGAGTTCGAGATCGACGGAGCTCCGTTGCCCAGGTAGAAGATGCCGGGGTATCCGGTGGTCTCGAATCCGTCGCTCGCGCCAGATCTTTAGCGAGCCCGCGAGTGATGCCGAACAAATCAAATCGAGGATTGGCAGTGCGCCAGCGCATCCGAGCTTCGCAACGTCGGCTGGCGGCGAACGGCGCGCCTGGATTTCGCCGCAGCGCTGGCCCCGGGTTGTTAACTTTGCAGCTGAGCAGGCAGGCAGGTCGATGAGAGGACATGTTGTGCGACGGGTTCTTCTATCGATGGTTGCGGTGGGGCTTCTTGCGAGTGGATGCGGAGGAGGCGATGACTCGGCCGTGGTCGCAGAGACAACGACGACCGCTGCGCCCACGACGACCACCGAGGCTCCAACGACAGCCGCGCCGACTACGACCACGGAAGCTCCAACCACCACGACCACGACGACTGAGGCTCCAACCACCACGACGACCGAAGTCGAGCCCTTGACGGACGAGCAGTTGGCTGAGCTCATCGTGCTCGAGAGCGGGTTCTTCGGTACCGATTGGGACGAGGAACCCCAGACCGGCTCCGCCTTCGACTACACGACACTCGACGGTTGCGGGTTCCTCAACGATCTCCGGAATGCCGACGGAAGCCTCATCGAGGTCGAGTCACCCGAGTTCAGTCAATTCGACACGCAGATCGAGCACGATGTGCGGATCTACCCCGACGTCGAAACCGCAATCGACGTGGTGGTCGCATGGGCACAGGATCCGGTGTTGCAGTGCACGCTCGATGGCGCGATCACCCAGGCGCAGGCAAGCCTCGACGCCGGAGAACTCGCCCCATTCAACGCGGTGGACTTCGACATCAATCGCTTCGACGACCTGGTCGGCGAACCGCGCGTCACGAACTTCGAGATCATGAACACGCTCACGAGCGACGACGACGAAGTCGTGATCTTTGTCGACACATACTTCATGCAGGCTGGTCGAGCTGTGTCGCTGATCGTGGTCACCAACCCGGATGCGCTCTGGGCGCCAACCGATCAGCTGCTCGAAGAGGTCTTCGATCGCATGACTCGTGCCGACGAGGCCGACAACTCCTGAACTGGGCATTCAGGCCCTCTGCTCAGCGCGGCAAAGGAACCAGCCAGTGGCAGGAGTGCGAGCGCTCAGCCCGCCACGAAGATTCTGACCGTGTCGACATGAACGCCGTCGTGCTGTTGGGCCTGCTTCGCTTCCTCCGTCTGGAGCGCGGCCTGGAGGGTCTCCATGTCCGGAGTCTCGATCAGTACGGCTGTCATGTTGCCGCTGCCATCGGGGCTACGAAAGGCGGTGGCTTTCATCCCGTGCTGCTCAAAGAACTCCGCGCGCTTCGGTGAGTTGAACCAGTGCTCGACATCATCCACGTCATGTGTAGCAATAACCTGCATCTCGATTTCCCCATTTCAGCAGCTCGGCGCTGCGCTTCGTTGATGAAGTGCCGACGCTAACAGTTGCCCTCTGCCCATGAGCCGAGAATGTTCCTTCGTTGTCGGCCAGGTGCAGGTGCGCACTGAAATCACTCGACAGAAGACGAGTTGACAGTCGGTGATGGTTTGCAGATTGGTCGCCGGCAAGTTGGACCCGGCCTCATCCCAGTGTCTCCCAGTCTCCCAGTCGTGTTCGTCTTCGGTGAGTCCGAGCTTGATGCCGAGCACCGCGCCGGCCGTGGTGAGAGTGAGGCCACCGCACGGCAGTGTGCCGAAACGTCATCCGAGGATCCGATTGGTCGCAGAAGGGCGGCGGTGCAGCGACGATTGATCCGGGATCACAACCGGGCTAGACATGCAGCCATGGATCAATACACATTTGTGGCCTCGCGAGATCCAGTAGGTGGCGATCGAGCGGTTCATGATCTGGCCATCGATTTGGCGGGGGCCGGCAATGGCGTGTCTGTGTTCCTTGTGGAAAATGGAGCATTGCTCGCGCGCCGCACAGCCTGCGAAGACCTTCGCGGCGCACTGCGTCACGCAGGGGTCCAGATCTTGGCCGACGAACTGGCTCTAGCCGAGCGCGGGATCGCCGGTGCGGCGTTGGCCGACGGCGTCGAAGTGGCCTCATTGGAGGTCCTCGTGGACCACATGGCCGAGGGCCGCAAGGTGGTCTGGCACTGATGATCGACGCGAGGACGAGATGATGCCCGAAAAGACGACACTCACGTTCATGGTCATGGACCCCCCGTTCGAGAGCACCCGGTCCACGACGGCGCTGCGGCTGATGCAGATCGCCGCTGAGCGGGGATACGACATCAACGTCCTGGCGTACGAAGGCGCAGTCTTTCTTCCCTCCACCGCTCAAGCTGGCCACCCGAATCCGATCCACGGCAATGACGTGTCTCAGGAGAACCACCCCCTGCCACGAGAGTGGATTGAGATCATCGCCGAGACGGCCGAGAAGAACGGCGGAACGCTGGACTGGGTGAACTGCGGTATGTGTGCTGATGAGCGCGGGGTGGTTGACACCGTCGAGGGAGTCCGTCGCGGCGGTCCGGCCGTGCTTGCTGCCTGGATCGGCGAGTCGACCAACACCTTGATCATCCCGACACGCGGTTAGGAGAGCGGCTGTGACATCAGTTCTGTGCATTTGCGACCAGGGGTATCGGGCCACAACAGAGGAGCAGGACGACACGGTCATCTGGATCGCGCACATGCTCCAGCGCGAAGAGGCCACTTCGGTAGCCGTCCTGCTTCGCGGAACCGCAGTCAACTACGCCAATCGAGCCCAGGAATCTGTGGGCGTGACGTTCGGCGACTGGACCCAGGCCCACCCAGCCGACTTCCCACGTGATCTTGCGCGATTCCAGGCCGACGGCGGAACTGTCCTCGTGTCTGCCTCTGACCTCAGCCGATACGGTCTCACCGAATCCGACCTCGTCCCCGATATCACGATCGTCGAAGACAACGAACTGGCCGGACTCGTGGCCGACCACGACATGGTCTCGTTCTGGTAGGCACGCCGGCCTCGCCCCGGCCTCGCGAGGTATGTCGGCGCTCGATGCGCCCCACCTGGTGTGGCCGGTCTTGGTTGTAAAGCTCGTACTCGCTGGCGACTAGACATATACACCGTGTCAGACCTCGAACGAACCGGCCGACGCCTTCAGAAAGCGACGATCATCTGGAACCTCATCGAGGTCTTCATCACCATTGGTCTGGGCGTCGCAGCCGGGTCACTCGCACTCGTCGCCTTCGGCCTCGACTCGCTCATCGAGGTCTTCGCGTCACTCGTTGTGCTCTGGCACATGAGCGACACCGGTACTGCGCATCGCGACCGCCGCGCCCAACGCCTCGTCGCCGCGGCCTTCGCCATCCTTGCGGTCTACCTGACCGTTGCGGCCATCCGATCACTGGTCATCCAAGCCGAACCCGACGCGTCAACACTCGGCATCGCGTACCTCGCGATCACGGCAATCGTCATGTTCACCCTTGCTGCATGGAAGGGCGCTGTCGGCAGGCAACTCAACAGCGAACCCTTTCTCGCCGAAGCCCGCATGACACACCTCGACGGGTGGCTCGCCACCGCCATCCTCACCGCGCTGACCCTCAACGCAACCCTCGGGTGGTGGTGGGCAGACCCCGTCGCCGCCCTCATCATCGGCGCCGTCGCCGCACATGAAGCCATCGAACTTGCCCGCGACCCCACGCCTTCCGCGCCGTCCAAAAACTGAGCCACCGGTTTCGTGGCGGCGATCGGCCGAGACAACATCACACACCGCTGAAGATGCGTTTGTACTGTGGATTCATGGTCCGCAGAACCGTTGCAATGGCAAGACTCGGGTTCCGCCGGGCAACGAGGGTCGCCGGAGCGCCCCAAGAAGTCCTTCATGTTTTCGTCAACAACGACATCAAGAGATCGCACCCTCGGTACAGGCGGTGGGTGCTCCGCGTGTTCGGACTCGAGCTTCTGCTCATCTTCGTATTGGCGGTCGTCGCCCCGACCGTGCTCGTCCCGCTCCTCGCAACACTCGTTGCTTTCACTGCTTTCTACGCATGGAGGGCGAGGTCGCAATGGGGTAGGGCTCGAGGACTTCCTCAAGGATCGGTTGGCGTCGGAACTCGGCCGATATCGGACCCAGATCACTATCGAAATGGGTTCGCCGCGCACGGGCCGATATTCAAGTCGAACTATCTCGACCTTCCCATGCTGTGCGTGGAAGGGATTGAACGAGGGACACGTCTCTTCGACGAGCACGAAGACCAGCTTCGCCCCGCCGCATCTCCGTGGAACCGCTTCATTCCAGGTGGTCTGGTCAGGTGGATGGACGGCGACACCCATGACGAATACCGGCGCATTCTGGCCGGGGCGCTCGGAGCTCGTCTGTTCACCGCTGTTCAGCCATCGATCGATGAAGGAATCGATAGATCGTGCGCTGCGATGGCAGAGGCTTGTGCGCTCGACCCATCGGGGGCGGTTCAACCGTTTCCGCGTCTGATCGACATGGTCTTCTCGATATGGGCCGACGTGTTCTTCGGCTTCCGACACGACGATCAGAGCACGGCAGAGGTGCTCGCGATCTACGATGTCATTTCGCTCGAGCGTCAGTCCCCGGATCGAGAAGTGAGACGGGCCCTCGACCGTCTAGAGCACCTGATTCGGCAACAGCACGCGAGTGCTGCATCAGCAGTGGAGGTGCGGCCGACACTATTGAGCGAGATCGAACGACGGCAGCCGGACGCACTCGATCGACCAACGACGGTTCGGAACCTGATCTACCTGATGGAGTCGTCGGGAAATGACGTTGCTGGGCTGCTGAATTGGGTTCTGAAACACGCGGTGGACCATCCCGAAATCCTGAAGGAGCTCGGTCAGGGTTCTGTCGATGAAGGTCCCAAATCTCTTGCGAACCGAATGGTGTCCGAGACGTTACGACTCGAGCAGAGCGAGGAGTTGGCTCGCGTCGTGCGGGAGACCTTTACCTTTGAGGATCAAGTCCTGCCAGCGAAGTGGGCGGTCCGCGTCCGGGTGCACGAGAGCCATCGTGATCCATCGATCTTCGAGTCGCCCAACGATTACGACCCGAACCGCTTCTTGGAGTCGTTGACCCCGTTGGAGTACGCGCCGTTCGGCGTGGACAAGCGTGCCTGCACCGGTGCGTCTCTGACCCGCACCATCGCCACGAGCTTCATCACCAAGGTGGCGACAGGCTACGAGGTTGTGAGTATCGCTGACGGCCCCCGAGAGTTCAGCAAGTTCCGACACTGGGCGCCAAGCTCAGAATGGCGGACGTCGTGGACCGTGCGCTCTCCCTAACGGACGTTGGGGTCGTGCTGTAACGCTGATGGCATGAACCGCCACCAGAGATGCGTATTACGGATTCGGCCAGCCGTTTGGAGCGCACCCCTGAAGGGAAATCGTCTGCTGTTGCATGACGGGCGCCGGCCTCCCCCGACCGGGGCAGGTGCGGTGACCGAGGCCAAGAGCGTGACCGATCTCGTGGTTGACGAGGTAGGCCCGGTATTCCGAGACTGGCGCGGTCCAATGTGTGACGGCGCCGAGCCATCGATCTGCATTAAGGATCACGGTGTCGCCACGGCGGCACGACAACCACCCGTTGGTTCGAAGTGGGGCGCACAGGGCGTCGACGGTCGAAGGGGATGCAACGACCACATGAACGGAGGCGTTCTGGCGCGTCGTGCGACGGAAACGGCGGGTTCCGCCGGCGGTCCAGCCGCGGGGATCCCCCAGAACTCGCTCGACTTCGGCCGCCACGATCGCAGGGTCGAGCGACGTCCGTGATTCAACCTCGACAGAGACCGCGAGCACTGGCCCCGAGGTGCCCAACACCGCACCCGTCCCGGGAATCGAAGAACGGCTCGAATCGGCCTGTGCCGAGCAGAATTCCGCAGCGACACGATCAGGACACGATGATCTCGGGTCGGCGGGCTGACCGGTACCAGCATCGAGATGATCCCAGCCGATGCCACCCCAGAGCCGATCGGCACCGCGGGCGCCCTTCAAACGATCGTTGCCTGGGCCGCCATGCAACATGTCGCGCCCGAACCCACCGTGCAGGAGATCGTTCCCACGCCCGCCGCGAACGTTGTCGTTGCCGCCTCGACCTCTGAGCTCATCGGAACCCGTGCCTCCGAAGATCGAGTCCGCTCCGCCTCCACCGGCGATGATGTCATCCCCCGGTCCTCCGTAGAGCTCATCGTTTCCCGGCCCTCCGCAGACCACGTCGTTGCCTCCGCTCGCACGGACGACATCGTCACCGGCAAGTACAGAGATGACGTCGTCACCGCTCGTCCCGTAGACGATGTCGTCGCCAGTGGTCCCAACGATGGTTACGACTAGACCTCGGCAAGTGGGGGACGCCTTCGCCGAGACGGAAGCGATTCCAGAGAGGAGAACAAGGGCCGTCGACGCCACAAGGGCCGCCGACGCCGCCAAAACCAAGGACGGTCGGATCTGCACCAGCTCAGTAAACTTCATTCCGCTGTGACCCGCAAAAGCGTCGCTGAGCGTTGTGCCGATACCGGCCAATGGCCAGCGAGAGGTGCAGCTCAACGCCAGTAACTACACCCCATCGGAACAGTGGTTGCACATGCCCGAGGCATCATCCTCGGGTACTACAACTGAACTTCGCGCAATCGAACCCTGGTCAGGTCGCAGCGTTCGCTTAGCGTAGAGGCCTCTTGTGACCGCACTGATCTTTTCCGTTGGCGCCCTTCGAGTGATGGCTCATGGCAGCCGGCTCGCGGCAGCCCTTGTCTTCGCGAGAATGCTCGGTGCTTCCGAGGTCGGCGTGTATTTCGTGGCTATCGCAGTGGCAGGGATCGTATCTGTGATCGCCCGCGCTGGCCTCGATCGCCTGGCGCTCAGCGAGGCTGCCCACAATCCGGCCGCATCGTTCGCGATCTACCGCCATCTCGGACGTTGGCTGTTTCTCACATCCGTCGCGGCGCTCGTCATCTCACCGATGCTGGCCCGATTGCTCTTTGGCTCGGGCATTGCCTTGCAAACACACCTTGGAGCCGCAGCTGCGATTCCCTTCATCAATGCCACTCTGCTGGCGGCGAGCGTGCTCCGCGGTAGAGGAGAGGTCAACGTCTCGATGGTCGTCGGCGAGGTGTCTCCACCAGTACTTCAGCTCCTGATTTTCCTGATGCTTCCGCTCGAATTGAACGCAACACGGGCGGTGATTGCCCAACTCCTCGCAATGGCGATCACATCGTTTCTCGGTCTCTATCTCGTCACCAGAAGGGCAGACGCTCGAGCCGCGCATGACGTTGACTTGACCTGGCGACAGGCCCTACCGATGCTTATTGTTGGCGTGAATGGGCAGTTCAGGCAGTCGTTTGTATCGATTGCAAGTTGGTTCGCTGGCACCCCTGCTCAGGTGGGCGCGATGGGTGCAGCATTTCGCACCGAACAGGCGCTGATGCTGCCCGTGAACGCGACTCGTCTCGCTACGGCGCCGCGACTTGCGTCGCGTGAGCGCCCATTGCCGGAGGCCGTCACAACCCTCGCACAGCACAGCGCTCGGCTGGCAGCGCTGGTGCAGATCCCACTACTGGCGTTCGGTGCGATCTTTGCGGCAGATCTGCTCTCTCTTCTCGGCGACGATTTTGTCGACGGCGCTCCGTGGCTTCGAATCCTCTTGATCGGAAGCCTGGTCAATGCGCTCACGGGAACATCGCATTCTGTTCTTTTGATGTCCTCAGAACGATCGGTGCTGGCCGTCACGTCGACCATTGCGTCCGTCGCACTCGCGGCCGTCGGGATCGGTGTCGCGTTGTTTATTGGAACTGCAGGTGTCGCAGTGGGCCTGGCGACCGCATACGTGGTCGGCGGACTGCTCGAGTGGGCGTTGATTCGCCGCCGTCTCGGAGCGCGCGTCGACGTCTTTGCCACGAGCGACTGATGACTGCCAAGCGGCCCGACGTTGGCGCAATGTGCTGCGCGTTGATGCTCGTTGTGGCTCCTTTCGACGTGGCGATACCCGAAGACGGATACGGCCCGTTTTTCATCCGTCCGTTGATGATCCTCATCGCTCTGCTTTCGCTAGCTGCGATCATCGTTCATCGTGACCAGCTTGACCCCTCGCTTGTCCGCGCCTCAGCCCTTTTCGTAGCTGCGCTTATGGGGGCATCGGCTGTTTCGGAGGATCCAGATCTTGGGTATGCGGCGACGCTGAGGATTGGTGTCGCTGTCTTGGCATTCTTGGCCACTTCGGTATCGGTGACCGAGATCCGTAACGCTCGGATCTTGTTCGCAGGAGCCATGGCGATGACCTTCGGGGCATCGATCATCGGGATCGCGGTCCTCATCAACGACGCGGACCTCCTCTTCACTGACTCGCTCGTTGGGATGATTTCGGTCTCGAACGGCGTGGCGCGGCTGACGCGCCCGTTCTCACAAGCAAACGTGGCGGCGATGGCTCTTGCCCCCGTGTCGGTCCTTCTGCTCGTTGCAAGCGGGGTGGAGACCACTCGGCTACGGGTCTGGCGCGGAGCTATGACCATCGCAGGTGTGCTCGCGGCCGTGGCATGCATCCTAACTCTCAGCCGCGGCGGCGCAGTCGCACTGGTCGTCGCGCTTGCAACCAGCATGGTGATGAGCAACACGGTGATATTGCAGCGCCTGCGGGGAGAATGGAATTGGCTCCTACCATCAGCCGTGGCTCTCGCGGCCGGAACTGCGTGGTGGTGGCTTCCGCGCTGGGCGGCACGAGTCGACGGAGAGAACTCAGCTGGACGGCAGTCACCGACTCGTATTGAGATTTGGCGCCAGGCCATTGATGCGTTCCGCTCTGAACCGCTGACCGGCACTGGACCTGGGCAATTTGGTCGCCACTCGATTGATGCTGTCCCTGCGGGGGTCACGCCATCGCCGCATGCACATAACCTCGTACTCGAGATCATGGCCACCGCCGGATTGGTGGGTGCACTCTCGCTGGCGATTCTGGCCTATCTCGTGGCTCGCGCAGCTGCGAGCGGTGCCGGTCGAACGCCACATGGATTGCCCTTTCTCATGGCGAGCGTCGCGGCTGTGGTCCATGCTTCTGTCGACTACCCGCTTGTCTTCACGAGCTCGGGAGTTGTCGTGGCGGTGGTCGTCGGGGGATCGGTCGGAATGGCGGGCGCATCGATCAGTTCGCCCACGCTGGACATGGGCAGGGGGACCAGAGCGCCTTAGGGAGCCGTCGACACGTCTGGGCTGGTCGAAGCTTCATCAGCGGGCGCTGCCTCAGGGACCTCGGACGTGGAGGTCGCCGCTTCTGAAGTGGACGTCTCGGATGGCTCTGCGCTGGGCGGTTCTGGGATGTCCCGTTCGAGGCCGGTGGTGTCGACCACAACGAGAGTGCCATTGGATTCATCTTCGCGGAGAAGCCTGGCAGGTTGGTTCGTCGAGTCTTCTGGCTTCGGGTCGTCGCTTGCGCACGCTCCACTGACGATCATCAGCAGAATGACGATTGCGCACACGATGGGCCGCTTCCTGTCTGTCGTCTTCACACGCCCATCATTTCAAGCCTCGGTGTACCGAGAACCAGCAGGCAATGCTTCTCGAAATCTGACTCTTCTTGCGACCCAGCGAATACTGCAGCGACAACGTTCTGTTTCGCGAGTAGTGGGGACGGCACAAAAGATGCCACTAATGGAGATAGTCACATCCGGCGGGGTTGAGGGAGAGGACAGCACAGTGGCACAGATCGCGGCACGGTTATGACCGAACGATTGCCTTCAGGCCCATTGGCCCGCAAGTCGCGACGGGGTTTGGTCTCGGCCGCGATCGTGATTGCACTCATAACGGCGCTCGTTGCACCGAGCTCTCCCGCCGTTGCTGAGGAAGACAAGCCGTCGCCGAAAATCCCTGATGTCGTCGAAGGCGGCTCCGATTTCGACGCGGTTGTTGCGGCTGGCGAACTCGCGCCCGACAAGCCTTCGCCCGTAGATATTGGTGCTCGGGTGGTCACCCCTGCGGCGGGTGGTCGTGGAGCTGTCGCAGGAGGCGCGTTCTATGTTCAGTTCGCTGAGGCGCTGAGCGGCCACGACCGTGCCGTAATGGCACAAGTAGGGATTTCGTTTGGGCAGGCGGTCGCCGGTTCCACGTATCTGGTACGGGTGCCGGCGGGTGGAGTTCGATCGATCGTTGAGCATCCAGATTTCTTGGGTCTGGCCGCTGTACTCCCGTCTGACGGGCTGTCACCGGCTTTGCGGTCGGGTACGGTGCATCGCGATGCGATCATCAGGCCGGGCGTGGTCGCCGGTACCGTCGAGTTCTTTCCCGACGTGTCGCTCGAGGATGCGCTCTCGGCGGCCGACGCCGCAGGAGTGGTAGTGCCTGATCGGAGCCGGTTCCTGTTCGGGAACCGGCTCGACATCGAGGGCACGTTCGCTGAGTTCGGTACGCTCGCCGCGTTTTCCGGGGTGATGTATCTCAGTGAACAAGCGCCACCTGGGACAGTTACGAATCTCGACGCCCAGGGCATCTCGAATGTCGACGATGTACAGACGGGGGGTCTCAACGGAGCGGGTGTGAAGCTCGGGATGTGGGACGGGGGGCCGGTACGCGCGAGTCATCAGGATCTGACCCTTGCTCGCGTGAACATCAGCGACGCGGGTACCACGAGTGATCACGCCACGCACGTTGCCGGAACGATGATCGGCGACGGTGCCGCCGGTGCGGGCGGGGGCGATGCCAATGCAGAAGGCATGGCGCCGGGCGTGCCGACCTTGCAGAGCTACGACTTCTACGGAGACGTTCCGGATGAGATGGTTACGGCAGCGACCACCCAGGAAATCGTGGCTTCGAACCACTCATGGGGCTATGTTGCCGGTCGAAATAGGCTTTGTCCTGCGGGCTGGTGTGGAGAAGAAAAATTCGGAGAGTATGAAGCTCACGCTCGAGCGTGGGATGAGGTGGTCAGAAGCACCGGGCTAATCATCGTGAAATCTGCGGGCAACGATCGAAACGATTGTGGAGCTCAAGCCGGAGATGTGGACAATTGCGACGGCACGCTGGCCGCCGATGGTGAGTACTACGACAACATCGCCTTTATGGGCACAGCGAAGAACGTGGTCACTATCGGCGCTATCGGCGATGACGGCACAACGATCACGTCGTTCTCGTCATCCGGCCCCGCTGACGACGGGCGGATAAAGCCCGATGTCGTCGCCAACGGTGTCGGACTTCTGTCGACGTGCTCGACGTCAGACACCGAATACTGCGAGATGAGCGGGACGTCGATGTCCGCGCCGGTCGTCACCGGCGTTGTCGCACTTCTGGAGGAGCGGTATCGCAGCTTGCACGCTGGTGCTGATCTTCCGGCCGACACTGCCAAGGCGGTGTTGACCAACACAGCGGTCGACCTGGGGCGGAATGGGCCTGACTACTTGTATGGCTTCGGGCGCGTCGACGCAGTGGCTGCGGCGAATCAGCTGTCCAGCGCGAACAGTCACAACGGGTCGGTGGCTGCCGGCGAGACTGACACATACCTTCTCGACGTTGTCTCCACTGTCCCCGAGTTGCGCCTGACGCTGAACTGGATCGATCCGGCCGGTGTGCCCTCCAGCGCTGCGGCCGACATCGTCAATGACCTCGACCTGTTGTTGATCGCTCCCGACGGGACGCTGCACTACCCGTTCAAAGGACCCGGGCTCGCCACGCCAACCCTCGTCGCGACAACGACCGGTCCGAATGGCATCGACACCGTCGAGCAGATTCGAATATTCGGGGTAACCCCGGGGACGTGGAGGATTCGAGTCAGCGGCACGAGCGTGCCAACTGGCCCACAGAACTACGCGCTCGTCAGCAGCATAGGGATATCGGCATGTTCAGCGCCTAGCAATGACGACTTGGCGAGTGCGGCGGTATTGCCTGGGCCAACTGCCACAGACACGGTCGATAACACTTGCGCTAGTGGTCAACTCGGCGAGCCCAGTCATCACATCATTCCGCCGCCCGAGTCTCCATTTCATTCGGTGTGGTGGAAGTGGGCGGCTCCTGTGACCGGGCCGGTCACGGTTGACACTGAGGGCAGTTCCGTGATTGACACCGTGATGAGCGTCTACACCGGAACAGCGGTGACCTCGCTCAATCTGGTCGGCCAAGATGATGACGGTGGAACTGGGCTTCATAGCAGGCTTGAATTCGTTGCGGATGCTGGTGAGACGTACATGATTGCCGTCGACGGATACAGTCGCACTGACGTGGGCGACCTGCGGGTGAACCTGGTGTGCGAAGCTCCACCGAATGACGATTTCGCTGGTGCGATCGCGCTGACTGGAACATCGACAGGAGGCTCGGTGAACAACTCCTGCGCGACTGCTGAGTTTGGAGAGCTGGCTCATGATGACAGTGGAGCCTCACCCGGTGCGCCGTTCCATTCAGTGTGGTGGGCGTGGACGGCGCCTTCAAGCGGACCATTCTTCGTGGATACTCTCGGCAGCGAGGTGAACGACACGGTGCTGGGCGTCTACACCGGGACAAATGTTGGCGCGCTCAACCTCATCGGTCGAAACAACGATAGCCCTACGACCGGGCTCCTCAGCAAGGTCGACTTCGTTGCCGTTGAGGGAAACACGTACAAGATCGCTGTCGACGGATGGGGTGAAAACGACACGGGGCTCACCTCGGTGAATATCTCACCAGCCGACTCTGGATCGTCCGCGGGGTTGACCGTTCTTTCGGGTCCGTGTGTGGTCTATGACACGAATGGTGCTGGCGAGTCGCCCTTTGTTGGCGGGGAGACCAGAACGGTGCAGGTGACTGGCACGCTGACGGGTCAGGGTGGTGCAGCGTCGTGTGTGCCT
>CAJQNJ010000065.1 GCA_905479685.1 uncultured Acidimicrobiales bacterium | reverse complement strand
CGGCTCCGGCCGATGCGCGGACTCAAACGCGACAGAACTGCCTCGGTCGTTATCAAAGGCCATGCTCTCATCCAGAACATCCGCCGCGGACACTACGAACTCGGAACCGAAACCACGCCACACCTCCGCCTGATCAAAGCGTTCGACGAACTCGCCGAAGTCATCTGAGAAGAAGCCAACGACACCGAACGAAGGCACGCGCGTCGACCCGCGATCGATCAAAGCAACATCGCCCCGCCGAATCCGCTCCCTACCGCTCGATACCGCTCCAGGGTGCTGGATGCCATTAGCAAACCACTAGCAACGCGACACCCCTTGCCCGCTTTGTTTCGATTCGAGGGACTCGATTTCTGGGCGCCATCGAGGACAAGACTGTTCGAGCATTCGATACCGGATCTGACGCTAACCGTCGACGCTGTGCCAAAAGGGTTCGGCATCGACCGCTTCGCCGGGCCCCGGCCAAGGTGGAATCGTGGCAGCTACGGCATCAAGCGGCTCAGGACCGTGACTGACGAACTGGAATCTCGTCTCTGGGGGGATCCGTATAGCGACGCCAGAGCACACTGCAGTCGTCTCATCACCCACGCACATCTCGCCGCGACCAGCCGTGAAGTACCAAAGTTCTTCCACAGCACGATGCTTCTTTGCAACCGAGACCTCGCCCGGTGGAAGGCGAAAATGAGCCAACCCACCACCACTTCCGGTCAAGAGCAAACGAACCTCAGATCCGTCAGGAGCCAGGTCGTTCGCAGAGAATGGCAAACTCGCCCGTTCCATACCCGGGACGTTACTCGCTTTTGACCATGCGGGGCCGAATAGCAGGTCGGCGAGTTCCAACGGTTGGTGCACGGTCCCGGTCATGATGACCGGTGCTTGTGACCAGCCCCGACCGTTGGAGATTCCAGGATGCCAGGCGCGCTGTTGTCGTTGTCCGAACGCGATGAGATTGCTGTCGCGTTGATCGAAGACCCCGCGGTGGCGTGGGCGGTGATCGGCCGTCGGATCGGCCCTCACCCGACCACGATCGCCCTCGAGGTCACCGCTGGCGGTGGCCGTGACCGGTATCGGCCGGCAACGGCGCAGCGGCGAGCCGAGCGGGATCGGTGCCGACCGCGGTTGCGGCGTCTCGAACACCCCGGTGTGCTGCGTGACCGGGTCACCGACGAGCTGCGGCTGGGCCGTTCCCCGGTCGCGATCTGGGCTGACCTGGTGGCAGAGGACATTGAGCGGGTGTGTGTGGAGTCGGTCTACGCGACGGCGGTCTACGCCGGCGTCCTCGAGGTGAAGGCCCGGGCGTGTCTGCGGATGCGACGCGCATTGGGAGGCCGATCAGATCGTCGGAGCCCACAACCGGTCCTCGATGCTCAGCCTCACCGAACGCGTCACCCGCCACTTGATCCTGGTCACCATGCCATGCGGCTACGCCGCCGAAGAGATGGTTGGCGGCCTCGTCGAAGGTCTCGACCGGATCCCAGTCCACCTCCTGGCGTCGATCACCTTCGACCAAGGATCGGAGTGGGCGAACTGGGCGACCATAGCCGGCCACTACGGCGTCGACTGTTGGTTCTGCGAACCCCACTCGCCATGGCAACGCGGCCAAGTCGAGAACATCAACCGGCAATGGCGCTGGTGGTTCCCACGCGGCACCGACCTCGCCGGCATCACCCCAGAACGCGCCGACCGCGCCGCCAGCATCATCAACGGCCAACGCCGCCGCAGCCTCAGCTACCAATCACCAACCAAAATCTGGGCAGACCCTACCTTCGATCGAAGCGCTCGTCCTCGGTGTCGCACGCACCGTCAGATCGGCTTGTCTGCGCTCGTCGCCCATCGGGTCATGAGCTCATTGCTGGGCCGCGTGTTGTCGATCACCTTGCGCGTGGTCTCCACTCCAGCCAACGGGAGGCCGGCAGGATCGAGAAGGCCGAGTTGCACAAGTACTGAGCCTCGATCCACCGTTCTGAAGGTTGGGGCGGGGTTGTTGGCGGTGATGGGGTCGTCGGGGGTGGGGTGGGTGGTTGGCGGGTTGATGGGGTCGTCGGGGGGTGGGGTGGGTGGTTGGCGGGTTGATGGGCGCGTCGAAGCAGGTGTTGGGGGCTGGTTGGGTTTGTTGACGCGGGGCTTGGCGGGGTGCGTCGGTCCCGGTTCGGGGTGTCAGCCTGAGGGTACGGGTAGCGCCCGTAGGGCGCTGAGCGGTTTGGTGAAGCCGTGCGCCCAGGGCCAGCGGGCCGGGAACCGCAGCAGGGTCCGGCCGGAACGGTTGACGATGACCGCGGGAACGGCGATGAGGCGGGTGCGTCTGGTTCGGTTCGTGACTGGTGGCTGCCCGGCGAGCAGGGTCATCCAGCATCCGAGGTTGTGGGCCAACACGGCGCAGGCGAGCCAGGCGGCGTTGGCGTGGTAGTGCCCCGACGGGATGTGGTCGGCGCCGACGCCTTCTTTGAGGTCACGGATGGCGAGCTCAACAACGGCGTGTTCACGGTGGAACCGGTCTGCTTTGATCATCGAGATGTCGTGGTCAGAGCAGATGAAGGCGTGGTGTCGCCACTCGGGCCAGAGCCGTCGTTGCGCAGTGTCGGTGAGCCTGGTCCGGCGCACGACGAGGCGAGCCTGTTTGATGCTGCGCTTGGTTTGGCCTCGGCCGACGTGACCGGCCCGGTCACGTCGGCCCGGCGGATGTTGGCGATGAGTTCGTTGACGAATCGGATGATCCCGCGCGAAGACCCCGCTGAGCCTTTCCGCATCCGGGAGAACAAGATCTCGCCAGTCCCGGCGCGGGTCGCGAGCAGCGGGTGATAGCCGAGCCGTTGCGTGTAGCCGTACGCGGCGCCCTGTTTCTGTTTGCCGTGAACCTCACAGATCGTCGAGTCCAGATCCACGATCAGCGCGGCGTCGCCCGGGCCGGCGCCTGCCGTCCACGCCCGAGCCAGCGTTCGCGACAGGACGGCGTCGAGTTGGCGGATGTGACCGAACGTGAACGACCGCAAGAACGACCCGACCGTTGAAGGGGCCATCACCGTGAACGGCAACACCCCCTGCGTTGCCCCCGCCCGCAACATGTTGCAGTGATCGATGTGGGTGGCCCCGGCGAGCATCGCCGCGACCAGGGTCAAGATCTTGCGACCCGGCCTCGAAGAACCCGTCTTGACCCACGCGTCGATCAGAGACTCCAGACCAAGACGGACCATCAACGTCGCCGGCACGATCAGCCCCGCGTTGGCGACAATCCCATCGTGATCGAAGGTCGCATGCAACCGGTCGAGTTTGCGCGAAGATACAGACACAGAAAGTGCCTCCCGAGTTCGTGGACTTCGTGACGTCAGACATCACGAGACTCCCAGCTCAGGAGGCCTTTTTGGTGGACGCGGCCACCATCACCCGATCAGATCATCGGTGGATCGAGGCTGAGGCCTGGTCCCAGTAGATGTGCTCGTGAGCGACCTTGTCGTCGACAAACCGAACGATGGCGACAAGCGGGATCTCAACTCGTTTCCCAGTCGGATCCACACCGGGAATCATCCAATCGACCTCGCTCGGCCCGGACGTCGGCGCCGTCGTGCCCGTCGAATCGAACTCCCGGGCGGAATCGGACTCCCCACTCGGTGTGCAGGCGGAAACGGCCACTATGACCGCAATGAGGGCTCCACAGGCTTCAGCGAGCGCGCGATGGATGGCAGCACCGGGGCGAACAGCGCCCGCCGTTCGCCGAGGACCCAGGCCCCGGCCAGGAATCGGTGTGGGACTACCCACGACCCCCTGTAGTGGTATCGGACCGCCGCGCCGTGGAAGTTACCCAGGCCGAAGGCCTCGTGGCCTCCACTGACCGGTCCGTGCGGGTCCTCGAGACGTCACACCCGCCGGCCTTCTACCTGCCGCCGGAATCGGTGATCCCGAGGCGATTGGTGCGCGCATCGGGCTCATCGCACTGCGAGAGGAAGGGTGCGGCCGAGTATGTGGCGATTGCGGGGACTACCGAACCCGTCGGCTGGCGATACCCGGACCCATACCGGGAATTCGTTGACTACGCCGGCTGGATCTCGTTCTACCCGGGCCGGGTCCGCTGCACGGTGGACGGCGAAGTTGTGCGACCTCAAGCCGGGGGTTTCTACGGGGGATGGATCACCGACGACGTTGCCGGCCCGTTCAAGGGTGAGCCCGGCACGTCGGGGTGGTGAACGCCGGATGCTTTTCGAGACGGGCCGGATCCCACGATGCCGACACTGGAGACGGCCACAACCTTGCCATCATGTTGCTTGAAGCTCAGGTTGGCCTTGTTGGTCCCGTTCCAAGACCGAGCGATGGACCACGGCGCCGATTCAAGAACGCATCGCCGACGGTGTCGGCCGGAAGGGGTGGAGTTGCCCCACGTCGAGACCCCCGCATCGACCGAACTGCCCTTTGTGGGTGCCCGCCGCAGGTCGTCGGTACTCGCTCACTCGAGATGGAAGACATGGGTCCACGAGTTGTCTGCTCGTTTGGTGCTTTCCACCCAGCCTGCAGCACCAGCGAACTCGCCCGTCCCGCCGATGACGGCGCGTACGAGCGTGTCGGCCGTCTTGAGGATCGAGCTCTCGCTCGGGTACCAACCGGTACCTTCCAGTAGGAGGGTGCTGTCGAGCCCGTCGAGCATGATGACGGCGTTGGTCACCCGCGTTTCGACGCCAGCCTCCGGGGTGTCGAGCGCGGTGGTGGTCATCAGCCAATCAGTGAGGACCGTTTTGCCGTCCCAGGTGCCCTCGAGGTGAAAGATCCTCTGATCGCCGACGGACGGTCCCTCGTCGCCGAGGTCGAGGAGCACCGGAGCCGGGACCGGGCCATGTTCCACGGTGATCGTCCGACCATCGTCGGCGCTGCTACACCCGCCGATCGCGAATCCAGCGACCACAAGGGCGATGCAAAGATTAGCGAAGTGCTGGCGATGAATCATGTGCATTTCCTTGGGGATACGAGCGGGCCAGCCGTAAGCTGGCACCGACGCTGATCGGACCGGTGGTCAGAGTTTGACGACGTTGGCACTGCCGTCGGCGCCCATGTAGACCGCGATGAGCCGGACGGGTTCATCGCCTTCATTGCGACCGTTGTGATGAGTGCCGATCGCTTCGAGCAGTGGCTCCCCTGACGAGTAGGCCTTCGTCACCTCACCGTTGTCGGTGTCGTACGTGACGGTGACCGTGCCCGAGAGGACATAGACGAAGAGCGGCACTTCGTGGAAATGCCAACCGGTCTCGACGCCTGGCGGGATCTCGATAATGCCTGCGGTGATCTCTGCCTGTCCCGTTTCTGGGTAAGCGATGAGCTGGTCGAGAATGGTGCTGCCCTCGGCGCCGAGCAGCTCGGTGCTGCTGATATCGGAGGAGTAACCGGAGACTTCACTGGCACTGGCGTCGGCACTGCTCGAGCCGGTGGCGCTGTCGTCTGGCCCGTCGGACGCGCAACCAGCTGCGAGGAAGAGCGGGAGGGCAACGGCGAGGGCTCGGTACAGAAAAGGCACGGTCAAAACATACCAGCACTGTTGCGTTGAGAGATCGGCCCGAGGACCGACGAGGGTGTCCAAATGGTGTGGGTGAGGGGGCCGTAAATTCGTCCGCCCCGTGATTCAGCGGGATTCGGGCATCGCGCTCGCCGTTACCCTTCTGCGCTCGTGACCCTATTTCCTGCTCTGGTTCGCCTTGTTCTCAACCGACTCAGATGGATATTCGCCACCGTTCCCCGGAGATGCTTGTACTCGACCGCGAGATCCAAGTATCTGCAAGATGTCAACCAGCGTTCAACCGTCGCGAACAGAGCGCTTCGACCCCGGGATCGAAGTCGGGGCGTCTTCGCCATGGCCTTGATCCAAAACGAGACCGGCACGACCTGGATTGATCCGATCGAAGGCGCGATCGGTGCCTGCGTTTCCGGCGTCGACTTGCGAGACCCGCTCGACCACGAGGCGCTGGCGTTGCTCAAAACCGCGCTGGCAGAACACCAGGTGCTGTTCTTCCGCAACCAGGACCTTTCTGCGGAGCAGCAACTGGCTTTCGGGTCCCAGTTCGGTGAGCTGTCCGCGGATCCGGTCGCGGGCCTCAAAGGCTCGCTCAAGCGGATCTCCTACATCGAGGACACCGAAGAGCGGGCGCCGGCGGAGTTCCCCTGGCACACGGACCTCTCGTGGTTGAGTGAGCCGCCCGCGTTCGGGATCCTCAACGCGCGCGTCATCCCGAAATCGGGGGGTGATACCATCTGGGTCGACCTGTATTCCGTGTACGACGCGCTGTCGCCAGAGGTGCAGCAGCAGGTGCGGCAGGTCAGGCTGCGCCACCGGCCCCAACCGCACTACTTCGAGACGGTCCGAGCCCACCACGGAGACGAGATCACTAACCGCCTGATCGCCGAGCACCCGCCCGTTGAGCACCCGCTCGTCAGGTCGCACCCGGTGAGCGGGCGGCCCGCGCTCTTCCTCTGCCCCCTGTACGCGGAATTCATCGTCGGTCTGTCAGCCAAGGAGTCGGCGTCACTGCTCGCCTCGCTTGACGAGCATCTCGACAACCCGGAGTTCCAGGTCCGGTGGCAGTGGCAGGAGCACGATCTCGTGATCTGGGATGAGGCCAGCACCAACCACCGTGCTCTTGGTGACCATTACCCCGCCCACCGACGGATGCAGCGGTGCTCGGTTGCCGGTTCGCGTCCATACTTCCAGAAGGATTCGTGAGCGAGACGACCGCCGGTGCACGCAAGCCACTACTGAACGTCCCGATCTCGCGCGAGCAGGTCCTTCGCCTCGCGGTGCGCAGCGCGGTGCGGGTCCCGGGCAACGTCATCGAGTTCGGGGTGGCCGAGGGAGCGTCGACCCGTGTCCTGCGCAGCGAGCTTCGTCACCTCCGGCGCCAGCAGTCCAAGGTCGGACGTCGTCAGCTGTTCGCTTGCGACTCGTTCGAGGGACTGCCGGAGCCGTTCGAGACCTTGGCCCCGGGCACGTTCGCATGCGACGTGCCGCGCATCCGCGGGGTCGAATTCGTCGTCGGCTACTTCGATGACACACTCGACGACGCACTGGCCGGTCGCGTCGGCCGGGTTGCGCTCGCCTCGCTGGACGCCGATCTCGAATCCTCCACGCTGTGTGCGCTTCGCTGGCTGACCCCGTTGCTCGGTCACGGGAGCCTGCTCCTCTACGACGAGTTCGACGGCGACGGTGGTGCCGAGCGTCGAGCGCACGAGATCTGGACTCGGGAGACCGGCGTCGTCACGCGCCAGGTCGCCGAGTTCGTGCGGCCGACCGCGGGGTTCGGCACCGAAAGCGACCGTCGCGTGCTCTTCCAGGTGCTCGACGAGTCGTAGCCGACCGCACGGGTTGATCAGCAGCACCGAAGACGGGGCCCTCCGACGCTGGCGGTTGCCCGACGAACTCTGTGCGGTCACCCTGACGTGGAGACGCGCTCCGCGAGCGTCGCTCGGCGCACCTTTCCGGCATCATCGCGCAGCCTTTCGGAGATGAACTCGAAGGTCTTGGGAATCTTGATGCGAGAGATTCTTTGTCCGAGGAACTCCCGGAGTTCCCCCTCTGACAGGTCACTTTGGGTTTCCACGAATACGTCCGAGGCATCTACGTTCCCCTCACCCGAGGCCGCCACCACAACGACGCCTACATCACCGCTACCGGCGAACAAACCGCGGTCGACGTCTTCGCAGAATCGTTGACCCGCAGCTGGATCGACCAGCCCGCCCTAGCACGACAAGCCGAACTCGCAGGCGCCAACGCCCACCGGCCCGGCACCCTCCCGGACCATGAACTGCGAACGCTCTTCGACCAGAGAGCACAGATCGTGGGAACACTCACCCAACTCGACGGGGATCTCCACTGGCTCCCCCGCGACTGAACTCGTCGAGTTCGTCGAGGCGGACATCGATAATCTCATCGATCTCTTCGACGACTTCAACTCAGGGACACATGGCGAGAGCGGCCGCTTCCCACTTTCTGAATTGGCTGCTCTCAAGACTCGAGTTGAAGATGCGGTCAAATTCGTCTTCCAGGTGACCCAAGGATAGAAGGCCAGTTCGCAGTGAGAACGGCGCCACAAATCGATTAGGCATTAGCAAATCCATTTGCAAACGACACCCCTGAGGGGGTCGTAAATTCATCCGCCCTGTGATTCAGCGGGTTTTGGCCATCGCTCGCGCCGGTAACCTTCTCCGCTCGTGACCCTGTTCCCTGCTCTGGTTCGCCTTGTTCTCAACCGGCTCAGATGGATATTCGCCACAG
>CAJQNJ010000064.1 GCA_905479685.1 uncultured Acidimicrobiales bacterium | reverse complement strand
GCACGAACATGACAATGTGGCCACTGGGTGTTCGGGCGTGTGGCAGCCCACCACCAGACCGTGACCTCATCCTGAATCCCGGCCGGTACGAGATGCGGAAGCACACCGTCATATTCGCTGTTTCCTGAACCTCTGGCTGCGGCGTTCCAGGTGTTGGGCAGCCACTGCACTCCGCCGTAGTAACTATTGCCGGTATTGATTGCGTGATTGCCGCTCGACTCACATTGCAGCATCGCGTCGAGACCCTGCCGTGTGAGCAGTGGCCAGCCATACTTGTTGACTCCTTGCGGAGCTTGCGCAGCTGGAACAGCACGTCCGGCAGGTGGTGAGACGGTGGGGACCGGCGTCGGCGCGTCCTCGAGCACGACAGGTACGTTCAGGACAACACCCGAGAAGTCGACATCGCAAGAGTCGTGATCATCTCCGTCGGCGATGTCACAGCGGTCTTTGCCTGTTCCACCATTCAGTCGATCGCTGTCATCGTCTCCATCGAGCCTGTCCTTGCCCGGTCCGCCAAAGACCACGTCTCGGCCACCGTTGCCCGAGAGTTTGTCGTCCCCCCTGCCGCCTTCGAGGCGATCGTTTCCTGGTCCCCCAGCGATCGTGTCGTTTCCCTTGAGTCCCCGAAGTCGGTCGCGACCTTCACCGCCGGACATGTCGTCTGCTCCGAGGTTGCCGTGCATCACGTCGGCGCCGGCTTCGCCGAACATCCGATCATTACCGCCGTTACCCCACAGCACATCGTTCCCTGTGCCGCCGACAATCCGATCCGATCCCCAGCCACCACGCGCTTTGTCGTTGCCGCTGCCCAAGGTGATGTCGTCGTCACCGGGCCCGCCCGAGACCCGATCGTTGCCGGCACCGCCAGTGATGATGTCGTTGCCGTAGCCGCCACAGATGACATCTCCCGCCCCGGCGCCGGTCAAGATGTCGTCGCCAGCAAGACCGATGATCAGATCCCGAGTGGTGTTGCCACCCACCAGGAAATCATTCCCGGGGGTACCGATCTGCACGCGAAATCCCTGCGCTTCTGCGGTCTCGACAGTCAGGCCGAGGCAGAACGTCGTCGGCGCTTGTGCGGCTGCCACCGGACTCGCGTTGAGGAGGGAAGCTGCGACGACAGCAACTAGTAATACTGCGGAACGCTTACGTAATTGCGACATCGATCGGGGGCCTTCGAGGTTACGGCTCGGCATGCCTTGCAGAGCATCATCAGGGGTGCCTCGGCACGCCCAATACAAAACGATAACAGTTCGTTACCGAACTGAAACATTGGGCCGGAATCGGCTCGACGATCAGAGGTCGTCTACCAGCTCGAGAATCGCTTCTTGTTGACCCTTGTTGAACCCATAGATCAGGTTGCTTCCCTGCGTCAGATCTGGCGAGATAACCATCATCTGCGAGTTGGCCTGAACCCCGAATGCCTGCCACGTCGCAAATGACGGATCCCACAGCATGGTGGGTGTCTCGAGGCCACCGGTCGCCAAGAATTCTCTCGCGTACGCGAAACTGTCCTGCGATCCGAGACCAATGACCTGCACGGTGTCGATGTGATCTCGAGCGAACTGCTCGACGTCGGTCGACTCACGTCGACAGGTTGGTCAATGGGGGGCGTAGAACCAGACAAGGACAGGTCGGTCACCTTCGACCGCGTCGCGCAGTGATGCGACGGATCCGTCCGACACGGACACCACTTCGACGTCGATCGGGTCGTCCGCTGTCTCGAGCAACGGAATGTTCGCAGCAGCAATGTCCTCGACCGACGGTGTAGTCGACTGCCCGACATCATCGGCACTGCCCGCAGACTCGAGATCGGCAGTGCCGCCACACGCTGCAACAACGAGCGCGAGCGCGGGCCCAATGAACCATCTGATACGCAACGGTGCCCTCCGGGCTGACTGACCCATGATCACCGAACCCTTCTCGGGTGCTCGCTATTCACTTTTTGACACACTTCTTGTGAACTCGAGCGGTCCGTCGATCAGCTGCGGAAATCGACGTACTCGGACAAGTCAGCTCGATCGGTGCGAAGTGAATTGATGACCGCACTCGTGTCCTCGTACCCAAGTGCCATGCCCACGACGAAACGTTGGTCATCTGACAGGGCAAGGTGACGATGCACGACGTGGTCGAATTCCTGCCACGCCGCCTGTGGGCACGTGTGCAGCCCATGCTCTCGCGCCAACGTCATGACGTTGCCCATGAACAGACCAAGATCGAGCCATCCGCCGTTCCGCATGGACTCGTGAAGCGAAAACATCAGGCCAACAGGCGCTCCGAAGAACTCGTAGTTCTTGCGAGCCTGGGCTGCCATCTTTTCGTACTCCCCCCGTTCGATCCCGATCAGGCCATACATGTCCCACCCGATCTTGCGTCGCCGCGCAAGATACGGCTCGATGAACTCCGATGGGTAATACACGTCGTCGCCAGAAGACTCCCCGGCATCAAATGCTGCCTGCACGACGTCGATCAGGTCGCGCTGTGCCCGGCCCTGGACGACGGTGACGTGCCAGGGCTGGATGTTGGCGCCCGATGCAGCGCGTGCTGCGTCAGTCAAGATCTTCTCGAGCGTTTCTTGGGGAACTGGCCGATCGAGGAACGCTCGAATCGAGCGACGGCTTGTTACTGCTTCTGTAGCGGTGAGCGACATGCGGCCGAATCTATCGGTCTGCTTCTCTGTCGTCGCGAACGCGCCACCACTGGGGTCGACTGGTCGTCACGGTCAGCCTCTGGCTGCTGGCACGGGATCGAAACGACTCCGCGACTGGAGATTCAGTGTGATCCGTGTCCATCGGCAGGTTCGAGTGCCCCAAGTACCGCGTCCCGGAACCGGTTGGCTGAAGCCACCTCGTCGATGAAGATCTCGACACCATCGACGTCGCGTAGGTGATCGACATCGAGCGACGTTGGAGCACGCACGATCACGGGGATCGGCGGGTCGGCCTGACGGGCGCGATCGATCACGAGATCAGCTTCTGCAGCCGCAACGCTGTCGATCACCAGGAGCTTGACGAGTGGGCGCGCGGCTGCTGGCCGCGATGACGACTCGCTGATCGCCGAGGCGTCGGCCACCATCACCGGTGTGCCCGGGTGTGCTTCTTCGATCGCGACGATGAGCTCTGGCGCTCGACCGTTGCTCGTCAACACGACGACAGCGTCTTCAACATCCATGCTGCCCGGTGTCGGAAAGCGCTTCTCTAGTCGTACCTTCGCGATCTGGCCGGCCTTGAAGAGTCCTGGTGTGAGGCCGAGGAGCAAGACGCTCGCCGCGATGAAGATCTGTGCTCCGTCCTCGCGATCGAACGGTGTCAAGCCGACCTCGCGACCCGCTTTCTCGAGGACGAACGAGAACTCGCCGAGCTGCGCGAGCAGCAACGCCGATGATGCGACGATCGGCCAGGGCCGTCGGAGCAGTCGTGCAGCGACACCAGTCGTGAGCACCTTCACCAGAACCATCACAGCCGCGAACACGATGATCCGATCGATCTCCTCGAAGAAGAACTCAGGATCGAGGAGCATGCCGATCGACGCGAAGAACACCGCGGAGAACAGGATCTGGAACGGTTCGACATACTGGGTGGCCCGCTCTCGATGAGGACCCGAGCTCACGACCAGCCCGGCGATGAATGCACCCAACGAGGCACTCAAGCCCATCAGTGTGACGAGGTAGCCGATACCCATGGCGATGGCCAGGACGGCGAGCAGGAACTCCTCGTTGTTCGTGTTGCGCGAGACCGCTCCGAGCAGCGGTGGCACAACATAGTTGGTCGCGAGAAGCACCCCAACGATCAGCACCAATGACTTGAGCGTGGCCTCCACGATCTCACCAACGCTGCCACCTCCGTCGCCCAACATCGGCACGACGAGAACCATCATGACGACGGCGACGTCTTGGAAGATCAGGAACGCGACCGCTACTTGCCCCGTCGGCGAGTTTGTCTCGCCGCGCTCGGAGAGGAGCTTCAACACGACCGCTGTCGAACTCAATGCGACCAGGCAGCCCGTGTAGACGCCCACCTTGATCGGCACGTCGAAGAACAAGCCGATCACCATGATCGCGACCACCGTCAGCCCGACCTGCAGCGTGCCGCCCCCCAGCAGGAGCGAGCCCATCCGACGCAACTGGTCGCCGCTCAGCTCGAGGCCGATCGCGAACAGGAGGAAGATCACCCCGATCTCGCCCGCCTGTTCCACCAGGTCGGGATCTTCGACCAGACCGAGCGCGTTAGGGCCGGTGACCACGCCGACGACTAGATAGCCCACGATGGGAATCAAACCGATCCGGTGACAGATGTATCCGACGACCGCTGCACCGATCAGGACGACGGCGAGCTGCGTGACGAGCAGCGGCGCACCGACGGCCAGCAGGGGTTGCGCAGCATGCATCCAGGCAGGCTAGGGGATCATCGCTCTGCGGTCACGAAGTCGATCATCTGCTCGACCGCGCCGATCATCGGCTGCTCGAGATCACGAAACGAGGAAACCTCGTGGAGCAACTTCTTCCAGAAGACGCCAGACTCGCCTCGAAAGCCGAAGTGCGACATGATTCCGGTCTTCCAATCGACGCCCATCGGGATCGTTGGCCAGGCCTCGATGCCAACGACCGATGGACGAATCGTCTGCCACACGTCCACATATGGGTGCCCGGTGATCAAGACATCGGGATCGGAGATCTGCGCTGCCGCCCGAGACTCCCGAGATCCCTCGACCAAATGATCGAGCAACACCGCAACGCGCCGACCGGGACGAGGACCAAACGCCGAGATGCGCTCGACGAGATCATCCATTCCTTCCATTTGCTGAACGACGATCCCCTCGAGTCGGAGATCATCACCCCAGACCTTCTCGATCAACTCAGCATCGTGAATACCTTCGACCCAGATTCGGCTGGCTCTCGCCATTCGGGCCGGAACCGCGCCGATATCGACCGACCCCGAAGCGGTGAACTGTGGTTGCGCCTCGATCTCATGTCGCGTCGGCTGTCGAAGCGAAACGGGCTGACCGTCGACCAGGAACGAGCCATCGCGAGGAACAAGGGTGTGGTCTCTGCCATGACGATCCCTGATCACGATCTGCTGCGGTTTGAACGAGAGGATCGCACCGACCGTGCCGGTACCACGATGCTCGACGACGACTCCCATGGCCGCAGCGACTTGTGGGTAGGTCGGCTTCGAGTGCCGAGGGGCGTCCAGGTCGATCGGGTCAGAGAGAATTCCGTCGCTCACGACAGCGAGACTATTCCGCCGCGCCTCTGGAAAGCGGTAGCCTCCGCTCGTGATTGGCCGCGTTCTTGGAACCGATGATGCGACACCGCTCGAGTTCTGGGTGGCGATTGCGCCAGGCAGCATCGTGCAGCTCGACGACGTCGTTGCCCTCGACCGAGTCCTACCAACCGGCGAGCAGATCTCGATCTACGGAATCGTGAACCAGGTTCGCGCTCGCCATGAAGGTGCGACGTTCGACAGCGACGTGTTCCTGATTGCAGATGGCGTCCTTCCCGCCGAGATTTCCGAGGCAGCTCTTGTCCAGGTGACACGCGTCGTGCCGGAGATCTTCGTGCCTCCGCTACCCGGAACCCCGGTCCGTATCGCCACCGACGACGAACGGGACACGGCTCTCGACTTCGACAGTGTCCTTCGCCGCCTGCCCGCCGGGCTCAGTCGCGAAAATGAGCCGATCTTCCTCGATCTCGACTTCCTCGATGGAACCAAGGGTGCTCACGTCAACATCTCGGGCATATCTGGCGTCGCAACGAAGACCAGCTATGCGACGTTCCTCCTGTATTCACTGTTCAACAGTGGTGTGCTTGGCAAGGAGGCCGTGAACACCAAGGGCCTGATCTTCAACGTCAAAGGTGAGGATCTGCTCTTTCTCGACTCGCACAACGCGCACATGACATCGGATCAGGCCGATCGCTACCAACATCTCGGTCTGACCCCTGCGCCATTTGGCAGCGTTGGGATCGTGGCCCCACCACGTCGAGGGGACCCCGCCGCCACACCAGCCGTTGGCGCACGGACCACCGGCGTCCGACCATTCTTTTGGACGCTGGACACCTTCTGCCGCGACAATCTCCTGCCCTTCCTGTTCGCCGATGCGGAGGACGAGCGACAGCAATACACGATCGTGGTCCAATCGGTGGCGGCACAGTTGGCGGCGAGCGTTCGCCACAACGAAGCAGTCGACGGCGCGGTTCGTATCGACGGAGCGACGTTGCGGACGTTCGCCGAACTCGTCGACTTCATTGAACGCAAGCTCATACCCGACGACCCCGATGAGAAGCCAGATCAGCGATGGACAGGCCGTGCGGTGAGCGGCGGAAGTATCAATGCGTTCGTTCGGCGGCTCTCTTCTTCTGTGCGCCACGTCGATCAACTCATCAGGGCCGACGTCGCCGATTCCCCCTCCTATGCGCTCGACCTCGACCGAAATCAGCTGACCGTCGTCGACATTCATCAACTCCACGACCGTGCCAAACGATTTGTCGTCGGTGTCGTCCTCCGTCAGGCATTCGATGCAAAGGAGGCAAGCGGGGTGGCTCGGCCGCTGCAGTTCATCGTCCTGGACGAGCTGAACAAGTACGCACCACGGGATTCGTCGAGTCCGATCAAGGAAATCCTTCTCGACGTCGCCGAGCGGGGTCGGTCATTGGGCATCATCTTGATCGGTGCGCAGCAGACGGCCAGTGAGGTCGAACGGCGCGTCGTCGCCAACAGCGCAATCCGCGTGGTCGGTCGCCTCGACACCGCCGAGGCAGGACGAGATCAATACGGATTCCTTCCAGGCGTGCAACGCCAGCGCGCAACAATCCTGAAACCGGGATCCATGTACTTGAGTCAGCCGCGCCTGCCGATTCCGCTCCTGATCGAGTTTCCGTTTCCTGCATGGGCGACGAGAAGTGCAGAAGCCGCACGTGCAGGGAGCGGAGACACCGATCCATTCGAGGGCCTGTAGATGAGCCTGCGGCTCCTCCATACTTCGGATTGGCACATCGGCAAGACAATCCGAGGACAGAGCCGTGCTGATGAACATCGTGCCGTGCTCTCCGAGGTCGGCCAGATCGCGCGCGAGCAAGAAGTCGATCTCGTTCTCGTTGCCGGTGACATCTTCGAGACTGCGGCGCCGTCGCCCGAGTCAGAGCAGATCGCATGGGATGCCTTGCTGGACTTGGTCGATGCCGCAGGACGAGTGGTCGTCATCGCTGGCAATCATGACAACCCGCGCAGACTGGACGCGCTGCGCGAATTGATGCTCCGCGGCGACATCCACGTTGTTGCGGAGCCTCGGCGACCCGACGAGGGGGGTTTGGTCGAACTCGAGGTGAACGGCATGAAGGTCGACGTCGTTGCGCTCCCGTTCGTGTCGCGTCGAGGCATCGTCCGAGCCGACGAGCTCATGTCTGGAGCAGCCTTCGAACACGCTGGGTCGTATGCAGATCGCGTACGGTCATTGATCTCTGTGCTCTCGCAGAACTCAAAAGCGGACGCTCAGATCCTGATGGCACACGCGCTGGTGATGGGTGGAGGTGCTGGAGGTGGGGAACGACCTGCCCACCTCGCAGATGAGTACGCGGTGCCTGCGCAGGCCTTCCCGATGACCGCCTCGTATGTGGCGCTCGGACATCTGCACATGGCACAGAAGATTCCAGGTCCGTCGCCGATCCACTACTCGGGCTCGCTGCTCCAGCTGGACTTCGGCGATACCGACTCGGCGAAAAGCGTCAGCATCGTCGACATCGAACCCGACGCTCCAGCCGTGGTCAGACGGGTCAACCTCGCAGCGGGACGGCGACTTCGGACAATCGTTGGCACCCTCGATGAATTGAGATCGACGGTCGTCGGCGACGAATGGCTGCGGGTCACGGTGAAAGAGGCGCGCAGAGTCGATCTCGCCGAACAGGTCCGCACGATCTTTGGTGATCGATGTGTAGATGTGCTGGTCGAGGGTCCGGAGACGACCGCGAACCGCGCACAGGCGGTTCGTTCCGGACGCAGCCCAAGCGAGCTCTACGACGACTATCTCGCCGACCTCGGTATCGAAGACCCCCGGTTGGTTGCCCTCTTCGCCGAGCTGCACGCACACGTCGTCGGGGACACGACCTGATGCGCCCCGTCAGGCTGGAGATGCAGGGATTCGCAGCATTCCGGGACCAGACCGTGGTGTCATTCGTCGATCACGACATCGTTGCCCTCACTGGGGCGACCGGCGCGGGCAAGTCGACGGTTATCGACGGCATCGTCTTTGCGCTCTACGGCTCGGTCACCCGATATGGAAACGAGAAGCTCGTCGCACCGGTCATCAACTCGATCTCGAGTGAAGCGCGTGTCCGACTCGACTTCCGAGTCTCCGGTATCGACTACACGGCGGTCCGAGTCGTACGCAGGACCCGTTCGGGGGCGAGCACGAAGGAGGCGCGTCTGGAACGAGGAGCGGACATTCTCGCAGGCACAGCAGCAGAATTGACGGCGGCAGTCGAGGAGCTCCTCGGGCTCACGTTCGATCAGTTCACCAAGACCGTCGTCCTCCCGCAGGGAGATTTCGCCCGGTTCCTGACCGAGACCGCCGGCGACCGCCAGGGACTTCTCCGGAGACTGCTCGGTCTGGATCTCTACGCCGCGATGGGAGGACTGGCCCGACAACGGGGGCGAGATGCTGCGACCGAGCTGGATGCACTCCGGGCTGCGATGGGCGACGTCGAGCCGATCAGCGAGGCGGTCTTGGCCGCGCTGGAGGACAACGCCTCGTCGCTGGCCACCGCACTCTCTGCGCTCGACACCCTCGAGGTCTCGATCGCAGACGTTCAGGTCAAGCTCGACGGCCTCGACAATCTGACTGACGCGCTCGACGTCGATCTCGCCGAACTACGCGAGGTCCGAACATCCGAAGGGATCCTGGAACTCGATCGAGAGATCGCGGCTGCGCTGAAAGCGGTAGCCAAGACAACCGCGACGCTTGACCATCTTCGTAACAATCTCCAGGACACGGTCGAACGCCGTGCCGAACTCCCCGCGACTCTGGAGCTCGTCAGCCTTCTCGAACGACATGACCACCTCGCCGAGCTTGCTGTGCAACTCGACGAGGCCGAGAATGCAGCGAGCGCATCGGCAGCGGCGCTCGAGACGGCCCTTGCGGCAGCGAGCCGAGCGAGCGACGAACTCGCGAGTGCCGACCATGCTGTCGTTGAGGCTCGAATGCGAGCCGGCGCAGCTGGCATCGCGAGCGGCCTGGCCAGCGGCGATGTCTGTCCGGTCTGTATTCGAGTGATCGACGACTTGCCGCAGCACGAACCGCTCGCTGAGCTCGACGAACTCGAGACAAACCTCGCACGAGCAGGCCACGCTGTCCGCGACGCGACCGAGTCTGTGCGGGCCTCATCAGCCGATGAGGCGGCTGCGACAGCGCGAAGGGATGATCTGGCAGCTGCGATTCGTCGGTTGCAGGAAGATTTGAGTACGGAGCGTTCACCGAAATCTGCACGCACCATGTTGACCAAGGCTGAGCGGGCCGACCGTGCAATCGAAACAAGGCGCAACGAGGTACAGGTCGCCGAAAAGGCCTTGGAGGACTCGGTGGTCTGGCGCACGTCGCTGGAGCGGCGAGAAATGGAGATGCGACGAGAATTTGTTGCTGCGCGAGATCGCGTCGCTTCCCTGAATCCTCCAGCCCCGGGTGAAGAATCGGTCGCCGACGATTGGCGAGCGCTCGGCGTGTGGGCACGGATCCGGTCGACAGAGCTGCGAGGACGGCGGAAAGAATCCTCCGAACTTCGATCGAAGTACGAGAAGGAACATGCTGCGCTCGAGCACGAAGTTCGCGTCTTGTGCGCACCACACATCTCCGATGTCGTCGAACTCGACGACATGGCTCGAGAGCTCCGCCGAGTGTTCGAAGCCGCCTCGATTCGAGCACAGGATGCGCGAGCCCGGCTCGAACGCGATGTCGCAAACGTCGTTCGGATCGAGATGCTCGAGGTCGAGACCCTCGTCGCGGACCAACTCGGCCGTCATCTGAGTGCCAGAGGATTCGAACAGTGGTTGATGACCGACGTGATGCACGACCTCGCGGCCCGTGCATCCGTACGTCTTGCAGACCTCTCGTCTGGAGCGTTTTCTCTCGTCACCGACGGAGCCGATTTCCAGATACGAGATCATCGAAACGCGGATGAGCTGCGCTCTGCGAGAACTCTTTCGGGTGGGGAGACGTTTCTCGCATCCCTGGCGCTCGCCTTGGCCCTCGCCGAAAGCATCACGGATGTGGCCGCATCGAAAACTCCTCCGATCGAGTCGATGTTCCTCGACGAGGGTTTCGGAACCCTCGATGGAGAAACACTCGACATCGTCGCTGGTGCGATCGAAGAACTCGGATCAAGCGGCCGCCTGATCGGGATCGTCACACACATTCAAGATCTGGCGGATCGCATGCCAGCCCGAATTCATGTTTCCAAGACCGGATCGAGTTCGACCGTCTCCCCCTAGGTCTACGCTGGCCAAATGGCACGCGCCTTTGAGACGATCACCGACAGCATGAAGACATTCATCGGCGAGCAGCACATGTTTTTTGTTGGTACAGCGCCGAACATCGATGGACATGTGAACCTCTCGCCCAAGGGGTACGACGCATTCCGCATCCTCGATGACAACCGCGTCTGCTATCTCGACATCACCGGAAGTGGGAGTGAGACGATTGCCCACGTTCGCGAGAATGGACGGATCACCTTCATGTTCTGTGCGTTCACTGGCAAACCGAACATCGTTCGGCTCTACGGCACAGCGCGGGTAGTTCGCCCAGTCGACCGTGACTGGGGCGAGCTTCGAGCACACTTCGGAGAGGCGCCGGGCGCTCGCTCGATCATCATCGCCGACATCGATCGCACGTCGAACTCGTGCGGCTTCTCCGTCCCATTCATGGATTTCGTGGAGGATCGCCAACGGCTGTCTGAGCACTGGACGAACAAGTCCCAGGACGACCTCAGCGAGTACTGGGCAACGAAGAACGCCACATCGATCGACGGGCTGCCGGCAATTGACTGACCCCACCTGGCTATCGGGCGATCACAGGGGCTGTGTGGCTCCGAACCGCAGAGCTGACACGAGCTCGCGGTCCGCTACACGATGAAGTTCGCAGTGGAGGCGTGGGACCCGGACTACGGGACCGGTGGCGACATCGACGCTCTCGATGCGTCAACCGATGTCGTCGACGCCGACGTCGAGTTGCCGCGAGCGGATTGGCAGCCATTGGGCCCTCACGACACACCGACTCCAGAAGTCACGTATTTTGTCGACGGGGTCCGTCGTATCGACGCTCGAATCTGGGTGACGGAAGGCGGTCGGGCCCACCCTGGCTCGTGCGCGACCGTTGCTGCAGGCGCAGTGGCATGCTCGTCAACACACGCCGAAGTCACCGACGTACAAGTCCGCCGCGCGGTGTTCACTCCGCCGGTTCCAGGCGCCCAGTCCATCGAGACGAGTTTCGGCGAGTACACCCACGTACCCGTCCGCACAGGCTCGCCAGAGGACCTGTACCTCGGCATTCACGAACAGATGACAGAACTGGAAACCTGGGTCATCCCATCTACTGGCCCGGACGATCTGGTCGTGTTCGATGGACCTCTGCGGGGTCGGTCGGCGTCTCGCGCCGTGGGTCTCATCAAGACGCAACACGTGCAATACCTCGATGATGACCAACAACTCGTCGTCGGTGCTCTCGAGGATGGCCAACGATCACCGCTGTTTCTCATCGGTGGCTCCAGCTTTGCTCGCTGGAGCTTCTACCTGCGACTTCCTGGCCCGCGTACCCATGGCTGGGCTGGAGTCGTTCGCTGCGAGATGTCAGCGAACCGAATGCTTCCTGTGGGTGATGTCGCGGCTGCCGTAGACCTGGCCAACACGGTCTCGGCAACGCTGCCTCGCTTTGCGAGCGAGCCCCACAAGGAGAATCGGGCGCCCCAGAACCTGTATCCGATCAAAGGTCTCGAGCAGGCGCTACGGCGACGCCTGGGCGACCAGCGTCTCCTTCAGCGAGCCCTCCGCGTCGCATCTGCGGATGTTTGATCGATCATGACCTCGAGCGCGATTTGGGTTTGAGCGACGGTTCGGCGTCGGCTCCTGCGAGCTGCGTGCCGTTGCGACTTCCCGAAATGACCAGAGGCAAGAGCGGCTGAAACCGTTAGCGTGGATAGGTGGTCCGCTCGCCCTTCCCCCCAGGGTCTCTCCATGCAACCTGGCTCGGCGACAGCCTCGGATTGTGGATCGACCATCCCGAAGCCGCGGCGCGCGACATTCATCATGTCGCCCTCAGCGTGTTCGGTTCTGATCTCCGATCGAGCCTTCCGGAACGGGTTGGGGAGTATGCGCTGTTCGCCAACGACAGCCGCCCACCGTTCGAGTCGATCAATGCCGTATCGATCGATGTTCGACCGCTTGCCGAATTGCTCGTCCATCGAGCGGCAGGTGCCACATGGTCTCCATCGATCTCGTGGCTCCATCGTGCAACCCTCGTCGCTGTCGAGATCGCGGCAACTGGGCGGGTACTCCCGGCCCTGCGTACCGCCGGGTTGCGGTGGCGTGCTGATTGGTTACCGATCCGAGACATCCAAATCGACGAGCAGATGTCGGCGCTCGTCGCTATTGCACCGCCCGTGGTTCTTGCTGGTTCGGACAAGCCGGCACTGGCGCAGGTGAGCGCGATCGTGGACTCACTCGCTGACGCGATGTGCAGGATGGCACTTCGCGACGAAGACTGGCGACCTCCGCTACCCCGCACGCGGGCGAGCACAGTCGTGGCACTGCGTCGGATCACCACAGCGTTGTCGAAAGACGATGCCGTCTTCCTCGGCGACTCGGTCGCCCATGAAGCTGCATTCGCAGAATGGTCCACACAACTCAGTGAATTCGCGAGCGTCGTCGTCGGCGCACCAGAAGTCTCGTTGCAGGGACGCCTCGAGCCGCCGTTGGATGGTTCATCCAACGGATGGGCGCTGGTGCTCGAGGTCGTGTCACCCGACGGAACGATCATCGGGTTCGGTGACGTATGGGCGGAGTCCGATGCCGCGCTCAACTTGGCAGACGGTTCCACGCTCTCGCCACTTCGGACCCGTATGCGGGAGCTGATCGATCGGCTCGCCTCACAGCTTGCAGCATTCGCTCCGCTGGCCGATGAGGCCGAGCCAGCTGTCCTCGAGCTGCACCTCGACGAGGTCTCCGATCTGCTGAGTGACGGGCTCGAGGCCTGCCGCTTGGCCGGACTCCCGATCGTGACCCCAACAGGGTTGATCAGCCGCTCTGCTCGCCTCACGGCGAAGGCGTCCTCGTCTGTCAACTTCGGAGGATCGCGTGGACTCGGCACGGCCCTGGTCGACGTTGACTGGGGCCTTGCGCTGGGCGACATCGACCTCACGGCCGAAGAGATCGAAGCCCTTGCCCGATCGAATGCCGACCTCGTTGCGCTACGCGGCTCGTGGGTCCAGGTCGATCGAAGGCAGATGCGAGCTGCGATGAAGCGGCTCGAGATGCAGCGGCGCGATGCATCGGAATTGAGTCCCGCAGAGCTGCTTCGTCAGACCATCACCGAACTCGAACGAGCCTCGGGCGACGACTTGACCGCCGAGGGATGGATCGCCCAGCTTCTGGCCGGTCTTCCTGACGATCAACTCACCGAAGCGACTGAGCCACCTGGTTTCGAAGGCACACTTCGTCCGTATCAGAGGCGCGCGTTGGGGTGGCTGCAGTTTCTCGGACGACTCGGCCTCGGCGGCTGTCTCGCAGACGACATGGGTCTCGGAAAGACCCCTACAGCGCTTGCACATCTCCTTGCACGATCGCTCGAACGGGCTGCCGATGACAGCGAACACAAGCCACATTTGGTGATTTGTCCGCTGTCTGTCGTGACGAACTGGGAGTCGGAGGCCCAACGATTTACTCCAGAGCTCTCGGTGATGATCGCTCACGGCCCAGATCGCCCGAGGGCACAGGACCTGATCGATGCCGCGGCTCGTCATGACGTGATCATCACCACATACGGGACTGCGAGTCGCATCTCCGATGAACTCGGGCCGATCGAGTGGGACGTTGTGGTGTGCGACGAGGCGCAGGCGATCAAGAACCACCGGACGAACGCAGCATCGACGATCCGTAGTCTTCGCTCGACTCAGCGCATTGCGCTGACGGGCACCCCGGTGGAGAACCGGCTGACCGAACTGTGGGCAATCCTCGATGCGTTGAACCCTGGCATGCTCGGTGGTATCACGTGGTTCCGCGACACATTCTCGAATCCCATCGAGAGTGGAGATGGAAGCGAAGCCCTCGAGTCACTCCGACGTCTCACCGCTCCGTTCGTCCTTCGACGGACAAAGGTCGACCGATCGCTCGTGCCAGACCTTCCCGACAAGATCGAACAGGTCGCGTGGGCACCGCTCACCCCAGAGCAGGCTGGTCTCTATCAAGCAGTCGTCGATGACTTTCTGGCCTCGGCCTCCGTCGCAACCGGAATGGAACGCCGCGGGCTCGTTCTCGCCACGCTTACGCGCCTCAAACAGGTGTGCAACCATCCCGCACATTTCCTGCGTGAAGAGAGCGTGGGAGCAAGTTCTCGATCCGGAAAGCTGGAACGTTTCGATGAGCTGGTCGAAACGATGCTCGAGTCTGGTGAACGTGCGCTCGTCTTCACTCAGTACCGTGAAATGGGGAAGCTGTTGGCTGCCCACCTGGCGACTCGTCATGGATTCGACGTCCCGTTCCTTCACGGCGGCACGACCAGGATGCAGCGGCAGGTGATGGTCGACAGCTTCCAGTCCGTCGGCGGCCCGGCAATTCAACTCATCTCACTTCGCGCTGGCGGCACCGGACTCAATTTGACCGCCGCGAGTCGCGTCATCCACTACGACCGCTGGTGGAACCCCGCTGTCGAAGATCAAGCCACCGACCGGTCGTGGCGAATTGGCCAAGACAAGACGGTGTTCGTGCACAAGCTCGTCTGCCGAGGAACGCTCGAGGAACGGATCGATACACTCTTGACAGAAAAGCGGGCACTCGCAGACGCCGTCGTGGGAACAGACGAATCATGGCTCACCGAACTCTCCACGGATGAGCTGCGCGAACTGCTCCAGCTCGATCCTTCCGCGCACATCAGTGCGCAAGATTGGGAGGCCGAAGGATGAGGCGACCACTCCGCTCTGACGAAGCGCGAAGCGTCGCGAACCTCGCGATCGATCTCGGTGATCCAGGTCGTATGTCGCGCGCTCGCCGGCTGCATCGCTCCAACGCCGTATCCGAGGTCGAGATCACCCCAGGTGTTGCGCACGTGTCAGTGACCGAACCCGGCAGTGACGTCTACGAGGTCTCCATCGAGGTTGCCGCGCCGCTCGGACCAACGGCGGTTCCCACAGCCAATGATCTCGACCCTGCCTGCAGTTGCGACGATGACGGGGACGCGTGCACGCACGCCTTGGCCGCGCTCCTCGGTATTGCCGAAGAGATCGAAGCCAATGGCAGGTTGCTCGAGGTCTGGGCAGGAGAGACTCTTCCGACCCTTTCCGCTCCGTATGCCGCATCAACGGCTGATTCTCAAAGCTTCTTCGAAGGGGCATGGACAACCCGCTCGAGTGCCTCACAGTTGAGCAACCTCCGTATCGAACAGGCTTCATCGCTGGTTGTCGAAGACATCGATGCCGCGCCGGTCATCGCCGACGCAGTGGCCGCAATCCGAACTGGTCTCAGTCGATATCGAGCTCACGCATGACCGACTCCAGCGTTTCACTCTCACCTGCCGCGTAGATCAGAGCGGCTCGCCCTTCGTCTTGTACGACCTCGGCTCGTACACCGCGAAGAAGCAAGCGGTCTCGTACCTGCACCGCTGCTGCGAATGACGGGAAGGTTCGGCTGGCACCGTCCGGAGACGACCGCAGAAGGTGTGCTCGCTCGACTCGAACCTGTTCGGCGCTCGCACGCGATCGAGCATTGATCGACCGATGAACCGTTGGGGCGACCAGGAGCACGACGAAGCCGATGCCGATCAATCCCACGATCACCATCCATGGAGCCATGGGTGGAGTCTGCCAGCGCCGGGTCAGGAAGCCGAGGTGTGATCGTCAGCGCTGATCATTCGCGTGACATCATTTGCCTGCCACAGAGCACTTCTGAGGATCTCTCGGTCGCGAAGTTGTTGCTCGCTGATGAAGATGCGGACGACATCTGGACCGAGCCGCTCCTCGAGATCGACATAGATCTCGTGAAGCCACGCGCGTTGGTCAGTCGACAACAGGTGCACGGGTAAGCGCAACGCAGCGAGGCCAGCGGTTTCCTCGTACCCACAGAGTCCGATGAGCGAGTCGCGAGCGGAAGTCCCCGATGGATGGACGGGGTCGCTCGCGAGATGGGCCAGAAGATCGAGTGTCCGCGGCAGCGCCAACCCGCGACTCTTCTCTTCGCTGGCGAGTCGACCCGGAGCGGTTGGTCGTACTGCGGCATCGAGTGCCGCGACAACGCGATACTCGTATGCAAGTGCAATGATCTCGCGCTCAGAATCAACCGCGGAGAACATCGACTGATGTACCTCATATCCGGTCTGACACAACTCGACGAGTTCGATCTTGGCCAGCTCGTCATTCTCTGCGAGACGCGCCTCGAGCACACGTACGAGGTGAGACAGGTTGTGACCGTCTCCTTGTTGCTCGAGAATCCATCGGAGTTGGGTATCGAGGCGCTGGGGCAGAACACGGTCTGCGAACAAGGTCAGCTCACATACATCTGTGGCGATTTGGACGCAGTAGTCGACGAGTCCGACGACGTCGTCTCGAGGGTCTTCGTCGATGAGGTAGTCGTAGAAGACGTCGGTGACCTGGGTGGTGAACTGATCTGCAGTCAATTCTGCATTGCGACAACGATCGCCGATTGCATCGACCGCTTCGATTGTCTCGGAGTATCGAGGGGATCCCATCGTCCATATTCTTGCCTGGCCGGGTGGCCGAGTCGCGGACCGTACATGTGACCCTCGACCGGTCCACGAAT
>CAJQNJ010000063.1 GCA_905479685.1 uncultured Acidimicrobiales bacterium | reverse complement strand
GGTGATCGCCCCCGTGCGGCGGGCCGCGAGGCTCCGCCCAGGCGACGCCCTCCGATACGAATAGCGACAAGCCTCACCCATGCAGTGGTGGCGACTTTTCTGTGTTGGGGAGATCCGTCAGCAAATGCCTGGTCTCACGTTGCGATCTCGCCAACGTTGGCCTGCTGCGAGAAGAACGACGCACCGGTCGGTACCTCTGGGAACTCCATCTCGTATCCCGAGCAACGCACACGATTGGTGCGCACCCCACGCACGACCTCGCCCTGATAACGACTCGGGATGTGGTTCACCTGCAACGGCTTGGAGTCTTCGGCCCGGTACTCGCTGATGAACAACGTGCGCGGTCGATCAGAGTTGTTCGGCGCCGAGCCGTGCAGCAAACGAGTATGCATGAGACACGCCGAGCCAGCGGACCCGTAGACAGGCACCGCTCGGGACACGTGCTCCCTCTCGACGGCGGCACTCACAGCACCTGTGTAGACGCCGTCGTGCCAATGATCGAACAACTGGGAACGATGCGTTCCAGGTACCACGTTCAGCGGCCCGTTCTCCAAGGTGACATCGTCGAGAAAGAACAGCACCGTGATGAGGTCCTCGTTGGTGTGCGGCTGGAACATGAAGTCCTGGTGGTACTTCACCTCAGTCGAAGAACCGGGCTGTTTCGCATTGATCTTGGAGTTGTTGAACTCAACGTTGGGGCCGACCAACTGCGCCACCGCGTCGAGTGCCTTGTTGTTTCGCATCACCTCGAGATAGGCATCTGAGATCTCGATCGGTGATGCCACGCGGCGAAGCACAGGACGCTCTGCGCTGTGATCGGGTGCGAGGTCGAAGCGCGGGCGATCGGCGAGCGTCTCACCATAGGGCTCGGAGTGGTGGCGACTCTCCTCAACCCAGCTATCGAAGTCGGTGACCAGCGCTTCGAGTTGTTCTGCCGTGAGTGCGTTCTCGACGAAGGCAAAACCATTCGCCCAGTACGAATCGATCTCGTCGCCGGTCAGTGTCTCAGATGTCATCAAACCATCGTAGAAGCGTCGGTGTGTCCAGAGAAGCGAATACATTGAGGACTAAGACCTCGAAATCCTGGAGGCTCGTATCCATCATGCCTGACCACCTTCCCCCGCTGTTGGGGCTCGAAGCATTCGAAGTATCCGCCCGCCACGAGAGCTTCGCCGCCGCCGCGGCAGAGTTGGCGGTCTCGCAATCGACGGTGAGTCACCGCATTCGAGCTCTGGAAGCCCACCTCGGGCACCGACTGTTCGAACGGCTACCACGCGGGGTACGCCTCACCGAGCGCGGGCGGGCATACCTGCCTTCGATCCGCGACGCGTTCGAACAAGTCCTCGGATCCACCACGGGGGTCTTCGGCCAACCGACCACGGTGCAGCTGACGATGCGCGCACCCATCGCGTACAACACGCTCTGGCTCCCCCAGTTCGTCGAGCGGTTCAACGCAGAGCATCCGAACATCGAGATCACCGCCACCAGTTCGATCTTCACGGCAATGCTGAGCGCGGAGAATGTCGATCTCGAACTGTGGGTCGGGTCCGGCAGCTGGCCGGGGTTCGAGAACAAGTTGATGTTCAACGATCCACTTGTCATGGTTGCGTCTCCAGCGACCGCAGCGCGCCTCGGAGCAGGTGTCGAAATCGATGCCGTCATCGACCAACCACTCATCCGCGTGATTGGCAGCGAAGATCATTGGGACAAACTGCTCACAACGCTCGAGCGCACTCGAGCCCCAAACACACAGGACGTGCGCGTCGACTCGACCATCGTCGCACTCGGTTACGTGATGACTTCAGGGCGGATCGCGCTCGCCCAACGCCGCCTGGTCGAACCGCTCATCCGACGCGGCGAACTCACCCGCCTGCTCGACCTCGAAGCACCCACCGCCGACAGCGTCTACCTCACCATTCCTCAACGGGACACCCGCGCCAAGGCCGAGGCTGTCCTCTTTCGCGACTGGCTCGTGGAACACGCTCGACCGAACGAACCGGCAGAGCACACCTGATCTTGATGCTCGGCCTTGCGGCATCTGGCCCGGCGCACGCGTGTGCTGCTGTGCGAACGCCCTACGTCTCCAGAGCTTGTATGAGTTGGTCGATCTCCGCATCAGTATTGAAATAGTGGAGCGAGGCACGCACGAGCGCTGGGAGGCCACGGTGCGGAAGGTCGAAGTGCGCGTACTCGGGCGGCGATACGGAGGTATTGATGCCAGCTCGTCGCAGGGATTGCTGGGTCGTGGCGGCAGGGACGTCCTGAACGGAGAACGTCACGATTCCGCCCTTGGTCTGACCCTTGTCGTGAACGGTGACATTACCGAGGCCATCGAGTCGCTCTCTCAGGGTGCAGGCAATGCTTTGAATCCGACTCCATGTCTCGTCGGGTCCGGCAGCCAAGGCATACTCGACAGCAGCCCCGAGCCCGAGCTTGGTCGCATAGTTGGTCTCCCAGTTCTCGAACTTTTTTGCGTCCGAGCGAATCTCGTAGGTCGTCTCGCTCGTCCATGTCGCGGCATGCAGGTCGAGGAAGGGTGGCTCGAGGATGTCCAATGCTCGATCACTTGTGTACAAGAACCCCGTGCCCCGTGGTCCTCGTAAGTATTTCCGTCCGGTCGCTGACAACACATCACAGCGGAGTTGACCGACGTCGATGGGCACGTGACCGATGGATTGGCAGGCATCGAGGACATAGAAGACCCCGTACTCGCTGCAGATCTCACCGACAGATTGGGCAGGGTTGACAAGTCCGCCATTGGTGGGAATATGCGTGAGGGACATCATCACAGCACCCCGGTCGAGTTCTCGTCGTAGATGCTCGAGTGAGATCTGTCCGCTCTCGTCATCTTCGATGAGGACGATCTCGATTCCGTGACGCCGCTGGAGTTGAAGGAGCGCAATCGCGTTGCTCGCGTATTCGGCGCGAGCGGTGAGCACGCGATCGCCAGCTCGGAATGGGTAGCCGTAGACAGCCATGTCCCAGGCCCTGGTTGCGTTCTCGACGCATGCGATCTGTTCGGGTTGCGCACCGATGAGGGTGGCAATCGATCGGTACACATCGTGTACGCGATCGGCCGCTTCTTCGGATGCCTCGTAGCCTCCGATTTCGGCCTCCCGTCGGAGGTGATCGATGGTCGTATCGACGACGATTTCAGGCGGGAGCGAACTCCCAGCGTTGTTGAAGTGGGTGACGTTGTCGACACCGGGTGTATGGGCTCGGGCTAATGCGACATCCAACATACTGATATATTAGTCCGATGCAGAGACGACGGACACTGCGAGACGATCTGCATGACGAGATCGTTGAACGGATCATGACAGGGATCCTCCCGCCGGGTGATCTGATCAGCGAGTCCGATCTCGGTGATGAGTTCGGAGTGAGTCGGACCCCTGTCCGCGAAGCGATCCTCCAGCTTGGCAACGAGAACTTCGTGGTCACAGATCCCAACCGTTGGACCCGTGTCGCAGAACTCGACTACGACACGATTCGATGCTGGTACGAGACCATAGCCATGCTCGAAGCACTTGCTGCTGAGCTCGCCGCCGGCAACCTCACGGACGACCAGCTTCAGGAGCTGCGACAGATCAACACCAAGATGTCAGCTGCCATCGAGGCAAACGATGCAACAGAGGCTCGACGCCTCGACGATGCGTTCCATCGAATCATTGCAGCAGCCGCCCAACGCCCACATCTTGAATCACTCATCGAGCAGCATCGCAAGAAGCTCCGCTGGGCTGACGTCGTCTTCTTCGCAGAAGGCGATCTCCGGCGCCAAGCTGTACCCGAACACCAAGAGATCCTGCATGCACTCGAGCGAGGCAACAGGGCAACGGCTGGACGACTCACCCGAAAGAACTGGGAAAGAGGAATCGAGCATCTCAGCGTCAACCGGCCGAACGCGTAGGGTCAAGTTCTCGTTCGACCAAACCACGAGAAGAGATCCGTTGATCACGACCATCACAAAACGAGCATGGACCGTGAGCAGGGGCCTCACTGTCCTTACGCTGCTCAATGTCTTCATCCTGATCGCCTCGATCATCGGGAGGATCAGTGACAGCACCGTTGCGAACGGGGTTTCGGTTTGGGACAAACCAGCAAAGTTCGCGTTGTCCTTCCTCGCCTTCGGGCCAGCGTTGCTTTGGCTCTTTTCTCACGTTGAATCCACCAAGCTCATCCGACGCGGGCTCGGAGCACTTGGATGGTCCATGGTGGTGGAAATTGCGTTGATCTTCATGCAGTCGGTTCGAGGAACCACTTCTCACTTCAACAAGTCGACCACCTTCGACAGCGCGGTCTATCGAGGCATGTCCGTCGGGGTTTCTGTATTCGCTTTGGCTGGCGTCATCACAGGGGTCGTTCTCGCCCGCAAGAAGCTCGGTACGAACGCGCTTGCGCTCGCGACCAAACTCGCAGTGATCATGATGACCGCGGGCGCATTGCTCGGTTTCGCAATGACCCGCACCATGGAAGGTCAAGTCGAAGGCGGCGACACCATCGGCTCGCACACCATCGGCGCGGCTGACAGCGGTGTGGGAATACCGTTCCTTGGCTGGTCGACCGAGTTTGGCGACCTACGAGTGGCCCACTTCCTCGGCCTCCACTCACTTCACGTCATCCCGTTGACCGCGCTGACCGTCATGTGGCTCACCCGACGCCAGACGGTGGACCTCAATGACAGAGGTCAACGCCGAGTCACAGCGCTCGCCGCCGTCGCCTACGGCGGTCTCGTCATCACCACCTTCGTTCAAGCACTCCGAAGCATCCCCTTCACATCACCAGACACGAACACTTGGACGACGCTCTTTTTTCTGGCACTGACACCAGCGTTCGCCGCAGTGCTGGTCGCGCTCCGACCAACCGCAAACCTCAAAGCATCTTCTGATGCCTACGTAGAGCCCGCACCCACCGCTCGGCATTAGCTCGACCGAATCAGGCCAAAGGAGAGGCCATCGGGGTCGCGTATCGGCAAGGATCAGCGTTGGCTCACGGGCGGCTCGGATGGGTGGGTGGTGTCCGACGCGGCGCGCCTCAATGACCACAATCGAACCGGCTCGGTCCGGCCACGAATCGGCAGCGTTGCGTGCTCGACAAGATCGGTGGGCACCGCCGACAGCCGCACGCGGGTCGAGTCAGCAATGAGCAGATCGTAGGGGGCGTCCTTCGTCATCGCCTCGATGCGCGCCGCCGTGTTCACCGCGTCGCCTATCACCGTGTACTTCAGGCGTCGAACGGTGCCGAGGTTTCCGGCCGTCACCGTTCCCGTGTTGATACCTATCCCCACCCGGAAGTGTGCGCCTCCAAGACGGTCGGCCATCTCGCTGTCGAAGCGGATGGTGGCTTCCAGCACGCCGATTCCAGCAGCGACTGCGCGGTCAGCATGATCCGCGTGATCAGTCGGTACGCCGAACACGGCCATCACACCGTCTCCGAGGTAGTCGATCATGGCGTCGGCGTCGACCAAGACATCGGTCACCGCAGCCAGGTACTCGTTGAGTATCCCGACAACCTCCTGGGGGTCTCGTTGCTCCGAGAAGGTGGTGAAGCCGCGCAGGTCGCTGAACAAGATGGTCACCTCGCGATTGGTTGCTCGGAGGAGGTCACCGTTCGGATCAGCCTCGATGATGTCGCGGACGACTGCCGGCGGGACGAAACGGCCGAACACTTCGCGCACCCGGTGCCGGGCGCGCACCTCGAATACATAGTTCACACCGACCGCTGCGACAGCGGCGCCGGCCAATCCGACGATTGGCGCGACAACAGGCAGGATCCAGCCGAGGTTGAAAGCGATCTGGGCCACGACCAGCCAGCCGAGTGCCAGCACGAACACGAGCACAAGACCTCGGAACACGTTCAGGCGAACGGCGAGAAGCGGCGCGAGGCACGCGAGCAGCGTGAGCAGGAGTCGGACTGCGGTCGGCGGGGTCCGCAACGGCACGTCACGGAGCAGCGTGTCGATCGCTGCTGCGTGCACCTCTGCACGGCTCGTGGCCTCGCTCAACGCTGTCTCGACGGTGTCCTGGAGTTCTCGTGCCGTCGGACCGACGACCACAACCCTCCCGGCGATCTGCTCGGAGGGAATCCTCTGGCTCACCAGCGAGAGGAAGGACACTTGCGTCACCGTGCCCGCAGGTCCCGGCAGGTCGATGGTCGCACCCTCACTACCGGTCACATCGGTCGGAAGCTTCTGACCACTGACCAGTTCGACAACGACGACCGGCAGAGTCGGAACCTGCGTGAATCCTGTTGTTGCGACGTCGTCTGACTCGTCGTCGTCCTGCAACGTGTGATCGAAACGTCGGACCACGCCGTCGTCATCGGCTTCGAAGCGCCCATCCGAGGCGCGGACTCCCTCGATGTCCAGCGCATCGCTACCGCCGAGGACGATGGGCGTACCATCACCGTTGGAACGCACCGCGGACAACGTGACCGCAGGCGCTGCCGCGAGCGCAGCCAGAAACGAAGAATCGCTGTCGGTCCCACCACCGAGAACGTCGAGGACGATCACCTCAGCGCCGGCGTCGGTCAGCGTCTCGATGGCCCGCGCGTACGTCTCGAGCGAAAACGGCCAGGGCTCGCCGAGTTCCTGGAGTGTCACATCGTCGATACCCACCACGAGGAGATCGGGTGGAGGACCGTCCGACCCGCGCACGCGGAAACGGGTGTCGATGGTGGGCAGTTCGGCCTCTTCGAAGATCTCACCGACCTGCGCTGCGAGCGCAAGTGTCGCTACCACGACAAGGACCACGAGGAGCACGCGTCGTCGCTGGCGGTCGAGAGGCACGGCGCGAGGCTAGTGCTGTATCAGGCACGGGAACGTGTGGCAGACCCGTCAATCGGCCGAGTTCTGCGGCCTCGGCGAGCAAATGCACACGCCGAACCACGGGTCCGCACACTCCGCCACGAAGTTCTCGAGCGAACAATCATCTGGGACGAACGGCCGCTCCGACAGCTACTCAGCGAGCACTCAACATCTGCTTGACATGGCCGATTCGAAACTCCAAGCTCGTCGCTACTCACGAGTGCGCAGACTTTGGAGAAACATGAGCATGCCTACCCCCCAGGTGACCAACTTCGCGGACGCCGACCCGTCGGACAAAGCTCTACTCGGGGGCAAGGGCGCAGGACTAGCAGCGATGACCGCCGAAGGTCTACCGGTTCCCGCCGGCTTCATCGTGACCACCGCTGCCTGTTCGGCCTACTACGACACTGAGGGAGTCATCTCCAACTCGCTGTGGGATCAAGTCGAACGTGCCGTCACAGGCCTCGAGGAGCAGACCGGCAAAGCCTTCGACGACCTCAGCCGACCCCTCTTGGTGTCGGTTCGGTCCGGTGCTCCGGTTTCGATGCCGGGAATGATGGACACCGTGTTGAACCTCGGCCTCAACGACGCAACGGCCGACGCTCTCGGCGACTTGACAGGTGATCCCGACTTCTCCTGGGACTGCTACCGGCGTTTCATCCAGATGTACGGCGAGATCGTGCTCGGTGTCGAGGGCGACCTTCTTCGAGGAGGCAAGACCCACGAAGCCACCCGGCTCGGTCGGCCAACTGCCACAGAATCCCGCGAACTCGTTCGAGACCTGCAGCGCAGTATCTCCAACCGCACCGGTCACATCGTGCCCGCTGAACCGGAGAAGCAACTACGCCAAGCCATCGCTGCGGTATTCGGTTCATGGATGAATCGGCGAGCCATCGCCTACCGCCAACTCGAAGGCATCCCCGATGATCTCTTCACCGCAGTCACCGTCCAGGCAATGGTCTTCGGCAACACCGGCCCGACTTCCGGGACCGGTGTCGTATTCACTCGCAACCCGACAACCGGCGAACCCGGCCTCTGGGGCGAGTACCTCCAAGATGCCCAAGGCGAAGACGTCGTGGCTGGGCTTCGGACACCGCAACCCATCCAAGCACTCGCCGATCTCGATCCCGGCGCCTATGAACAACTCGTTGCCATGGGTGACCAACTCGAGAGACACAACCGCGACTCCCAAGACATCGAGTTCACGATCGAACACGGAAAGCTCTGGCTGCTACAGACCAGAGCCGCCAAGCGAACCGGCCGGGCTGCGGTACGGGTCGCAGTTGACCTCGTGAACGAAGGCGTCATCAGCGAGCGCGAAGCCGTCCTTCGGGTCAGCCCATCGCGACTCGAGGAACTTCTCCACCCGCTGGTGCAACCGGACAACACCACGGTCGAACTGGTGCGAGGTCTCCCCGCGTCACCAGGTGGGGCATCCGGGATCGCCGTATTCACCGCTGATGAGGCTGTATCGCTCACCGAGGCCGGGCATGCGGTCGTCTTGGTGCGTACCGAAACCAGTCCCGACGACTTTCACGGAATGGTTGCCGCCCAAGCCATCGTCACCAGTCGAGGCGGCGTCACCTCACATGCAGCTGTGGTCGCGCGCGGAATGGGGAAATGCTGCGTCGTGGGATGCGAGGATCTTCTCGTCGACGCTGAACACCAGCTCTTCCGCACCCCCACCGCCACAGTGACCGCCGGCGACCACATCACCGTCGATGGCACAACGGGCACGATCTACCTCGGCGAAGTCCCGACGGTCGAACCCGTACTCGACAGTGATTTCGAAACCCTGATGACCTGGGCCGACAACTTCCGGCGACTCGATGTCCGAGCCAATGCCGACAACAGCCATGATGCCGCTGTCGCACGCTCACTCGGCGCCCAAGGCATCGGACTCTGCCGAACCGAGCACATGTTCTTCGAAGGCGAACGAATCGTAGCCATGCGCCAGATGATCATGGCGCCAAATGCCATCGCACGCGCTGAGGCCCTATCGAAGATCGAACCACTCCAGACTGAAGACTTCGAAGCCCTCTTCACCTCGATGGACGGCCTCCCAGTCACCGTCCGATTGCTCGACCCGCCACTGCACGAGTTCCTCCCCCACCGCAACGAAATCGCGGATCAGGTCACTGACCTCAAACTCCAACTCACCGGAGCCACGACCCTGGCCACCGTCAACGAACTACTGGGACAGATCAACCACCTCGAAGAGACCCTGGCCCAGATCGAGCGTCTCTCGGAATCCAACCCGATGCTCGGCCATCGCGGATGCCGACTCGGCGTCTCGTATCCCGAGATCACCTCCATGCAGGCCCGAGCGATTCTGACCGCAGCCGTTCGCTGCGAACGCAACGACATCAGTGTGCAACCCGAGATCATGGTGCCGCTCGTCGCCTTCGCAGCCGAACTCGAACATCAGCACCAAATCGTCACCGAGGCTGCAGCCGAAGTCTTCCAACGCGAGGGCCATACCGTCGACTACAGCATCGGAACCATGATCGAGCTCCCCCGAGCTGCACTCACTGCAGCCGAGATCGCCGAAACCGCCGAATTCATTTCATTCGGCACCAACGACCTCACCCAGACCACCCTCGGATTGAGCCGAGATGACTCCTCTCGTTTTCTCCCCGGCTACGTCCGTCGCCAGATCATCCAGTCCGACCCGTTCCAGACGATCGACCAGAGCGGCGTCGGTGCGCTCGTTCGACACGGCGCGAGCGCCAGCCGCAACACAAAGCCGACCATCAAGACCGGCATTTGCGGTGAACACGGTGGCGATCCCGCCTCCATCGACTTTTTCCACCACAGCGACATCGACTACGTCTCGTGCTCGCCATATCGGGTGCCGGTCGCCCGCTTGGCCGCCGCCCACGCTGCCATCAACGATGGACGCGACTGAACCGACGAGGAACGCGTGAGTCGCCCCGAGCGTCGCCTAGCTCGGGTCGTTCTCCCGTAAGTGACGATTCTGGCGAGGTTCGCCTCGGTTCTGACGATCGGTGAGCTGCCGGATGAGATCGTCACGCACCTCGACCAACGCCGCATCCCGGTCGAGCTCGACCGAAGTCGCCATCAGTCGGGGGTGCCCAATAACGTCGGCTTCGAGCGTGGTCCGCTGGCTGGTCTGATCGCGTTCCTTCATGGCGAGAATCAGCACGACGCTGCCAGACGGAAACGATCGCAGTCGGTTCTCGAGGCTGCCGAATCGTTCGACCACGTCCTCGAACTCATCAGCTGAGAAATCACCCTCCAGACGAAGCGACTCGGCCACGGTGGCGGCGTCTCGCGAATCAGTCAAAGCAGCTCCTCGATGATGGGCAGATGGTGCTGCGCGAGACTCTACTTCCCAAGTCCGAGATCCACCATCCGAGGGCTACTTCTTGGCTGCTGGGTCACCGTGGTGTCTCGGGGACAAGCCCCGCCACCGTAGTGCCGGGCGGGCTGGTCACTACTCGAAGCGCGCGCCAAGTTCCCGTGGACCAAAGCGCCCATGCAACGAGTACTGGTTGGAACAAAAGTCGAACCGCGCGGGAGGTCGTGGAATTCAGCCCGAACGCGTCTGTCTCCTCTACGAGTTGGGCGATATTGCCCGGGAAGATCGCTACAAAGAACGCGGCGGTGCCCAGTCCGACGATCACCCGGTACTTCGGTGCCACCAGTAACGCTGTGCCAATAAGGACCTCGACAACACCCGAGAGCACCACGACGAGGTCAGCCTCTGCCGGAAACCAGTCAGGAACCTGCGCCAGAAACTCACTCCGGGACCATGACAGATGACTCAAGCCAGCGAAGGCGAGCACTGCTCCGAGCAGAAGCCGAAACGCTGTCTGAGTACGACTGACTTCGGATTTCTTGCCGGCTACCAACAGGCGGTCAATGAACCCACGCATGTCAAAACCCTAGACCGTTGCCTTCGCCTCAGCAGGTGCCGAGTAACCCGAACAACAGCTTCAGATCCACCGTAGGCATTTGCGGCGACGGGTGGTTGAGACTCGGCATTGGTCGAGTGGACGGTTCCGGAGCGTTCAGCGCTCCGGTTTCGTGCGCGTTCTCGCGAGACGCACCGCATTGAAGACCTGAAGCCCAAACGCAACGACCACGAGAAGGACCAGCCACCAAGGCAGCGAGCCAACAATGCCGGCGAATATCCACACCGCCAGCGCAACGATCCACAACGCGATGCTCAGTCGTTGGCGATCTTTCACTGTCTTCCTCCTGCTGTGCAACCGCGAACGGAGCCTCGGTATTTGAAGTCTGCCTGAGCGTAATGGCTCAGTACATGGACCGCTACCGTGCCACGGTCGTGTCTTCGCGGGCGGGGCGAACGATGCTGCGGGGCCCGAGTGCACTCATCGCGTCCGTCTGCCCGTCGATTGGGAGCGGACCCCCAGAGCAGAGCCAGAGATGGTCAGGGCGACCCCTTCAAGCGCTACAATTTCTCGTGTTCGGCCCGTCAGCAGCGTGAGTGCGCCGCCCACAAGGAACAGGCTCTAGGTTCAGTACATGAAGGTAACGATCAACAGTTCTGTGTCCGCCAGGGAGTCGGAAGCGAGCCCGAGTGCGGGCGTGTATGAGCCCCTCCCCGACGCGGAGTATCTCCCACTCCGAAGCCATGCCGAGCGGGTCGCCCGCGGCAAGAGTGCACGCCGCAATCACCCGCTCGATGCTCACGCCCGGTGGCGCCCGTCGAAGCACCGGGCCGACCCAATCGCTGTGCTCGAACAACAGGCCCTACAGCGCGAGCCCAGTCTCGTTCCGCTTCGCTACGGGCGCATGTCAAGGACGCCGTTCGCGTTCTATCGAGGTGGGGCCGCCATCATGGCTGGCGACCTGGCGGGTACCCCGACTGCTGGCTTCATGTCCCAGCTGTGTGGCGACGCCCATCTGCTGAACTTCGGGATGTTCGAGACACCCGAGCGCTCACTGGTGTTCAGCCTCAACGACTTCGATGAGACCTTGCCGGGGCCATTCGAGTGGGACGTCAAGCGACTTGCGGCGAGCATCGAGATCGCGGGCCGCGATCTCGGCCACAGCCGCGGGCAGCGTGAGGCGTCGGTGCAGGCCTCGGTGCATGCGTACCGCGTGGCAATGCTGGAGTTCGCTTCGATGCGCAACCTGGAGGTCTGGCACGCTCGATTGCCGGCAAAAGAGTTCCAGCGCTACCTGAAGAAACGAGCAGGGCGTGAGAGCGGCAACGTCGTCCGCAAGAAGATCCGGAAGGCACTCACCCGAGATCACCTACGGGCCTTCGACCGGTTGATCGAGGCAGACGGGGCCGATCTGCGGTTCGTCAGCCGCCCACCGATCGTTGTGCCCGTCGAGGAAATGCTGGACCAACACCAACGCGAACGTTACGTGGAGGTGATCAGAGATTTTCTGCACCAGTATCGAGAGAGTCTCCCATCGGAGTCGCGGACGCTCCTCGAGTCATACCGATTCATGCACATGGCGCGCAAGGTGGTGGGCGTGGGCAGCGTGGGGACCCGCGCCTGGGTCGTGTTGCTGATGGGCCGCGACGAGGGTGACCCACTGATGTTGCAGCTCAAGGAAGCGCAGCCATCGGTGCTCGAGCCGTATGTCGGCGCATCACGACACGGATCGCACGGTCGACGAGTGGTAGAAGGGCAACGACTCATGCAATCGGCCAGCGACGAGATGCTGGGGTGGTACCGCCTTCGGGCGCTCGATGACCGAATGCATGATTTCTACGTCCGACAGCTCTGGGACGGGAAGGCGTCGATCGAGGTCGCAGATCTCGACCGTGCTGGGCTCCTTGCGTACGGGGAGATGTGCGGATGGACGCTTGCACGCGGACATGCTCGATCCGGTGAACGCGTCGCCATAGCGACGTACCTTGGCGAAGGAGATAAATTCGACCGATCCATTGCCGAGTTCGCCGCCACCTACGCAGACATGAACGAACTCGACCACGAGCGACTCCTCGATGCAGTGGCAAGTGGGCGTCTCCGGGCGGTCAAGCGCATCTGAA
>CAJQNJ010000062.1 GCA_905479685.1 uncultured Acidimicrobiales bacterium | reverse complement strand
GTGCCCGCCAACGCACCCACACCAGGCGCCACCGCCAACCCCGCCACAAACAACGCACCCACAAGACCCGAACCAACAACAGCCCGCTTCAACCCGCGCATCACAAACTCCCGCATCCACCACAGCGCCCTATGCACCTACTCGACAACGGTACTACCCCCACCATGTGTGACCAAAAAGTATTACTAGATCACTTGAAGTGATATATCGCCGATGAGGATCCATGCGGAATGGTCACTTGGCGTGATCGCATGACCAAGCTGTAAAGAAAGCGGCTCCCTTGTTCTTGATTGGGATGCTCGTACGCAATTGAATCCCTGCGTGAACCGCCATTGAGGCACACTTGGCCACCCGAGCGTCACGGTATCCTTCCTTCAGAGAGCCACGGTTTGAAAGGCCCACACATGAGCACTGCAGACATCGGCGTCGATCTGAGCAAGTACGACCTTGGGTGGTCCGACGAAGAGGACTATCTCTACAAGCCGAAACGCGGCCTCAACACGGACATCATCAACGAGATGTCGTGGATGAAGGGCGAACCGTCGTGGATGCGCGACTTCCGTCTCAAGTCGTACAGCCGTTTCGAGAAGCGCCCGATGCCCAACTGGGGCGGCGACATGTCCGAAATCTACTTCGACGACATCTTCTATTACATCAAGCCAACGGAGAATGTGAAGGACGACTGGGACGACATTCCACAGGCGATCAAGGACACCTACGAGAAGTTGGGTATCCCCGAGGCTGAGCGTAAGTACCTCGCTGGTGTGACCGCGCAGTACGAGTCCGAGGTCGTCTACCACCGCAACCGTGAAGATCTCGAGCAGCTCGGTGTCATCTTCTGCGATATGGACACGGCTCTTCGCGAGCACCCCGAGCTCGTGAAGGAATACTTCGGCACGGTCATCCCACCGAACGACAACAAGTTCTCCTCGCTCAACTCGGCCGTGTGGTCCGGTGGCAGCTTCATCTACGTGCCACCAGGTGTCACCGTGGACCAACCCCTGCAGGCTTACTTTCGCATCAACGCGGAGAACATGGGACAGTTCGAGCGAACGCTGATCATCGCCGACGAAGGCTCGACCGTTCACTACATCGAGGGCTGCTCTGCGCCCGTGTACACGTCTGACTCGCTGCACTCAGCAGTTGTCGAGATCATCGTCAAAGACAGCGCCCGCGTTACATACACGACCATCCAGAACTGGTCGAACAACGTGTTCAACCTGGTCACGAAGCGAGCCAAGGTCTATGCCGAAGGCCACATGGAATGGATCGATGGGAACATCGGCAGTCGTCTCACGATGAAGTACCCGTCCGTCGTCATGGTCGGACCAAAAGCTTCTGGTGAGGTGCTCTCCGTCGCATACGCCGGAAATGGCCAGCACCAGGATGCAGGCGCCAAGATGGTGCACGCCGCACCCGAGACGACCTCGAAGATCGTCAGCAAGTCGATCAGCTCCGACGGTGGGCGTACCAGCTATCGGGGTCTTGTCCACGTTGCCGAGGATGCATATGGCTGCAAGAGCCACGTGCAGTGCGATGCCCTCATCCTCGACGAGGACTCGATCAGCGATACCTATCCCTATATGGAGATCGGGTCGCGAGACGCCATCGTCGGTCATGAGGCAACCGTCTCAAAGGTCGCCGACGAGCAGCTCTTCTACCTGATGAGCCGAGGCCTCTCGGAAGAACAGGCGATGGGCATGATTGTCAACGGCTTCATCGAACCGATCACCCGCACGCTCCCGATGGAGTACGCGGTCGAATGGAGCCGTCTCATCGAGCTTCAGATGGAAGGCTCGGTCGGCTAGACTGGTCGTCGCGACCTCATCGGCCGCGACTCGAGTCATGTAGTCATTCTGTATAGGCGTTGCTAGGCCATTTCTCCCAGGCGCATGCTGGTCCGGGTGTCGTACATTGGTCATGTCACCGCAGCGAGTGGCGGGTGAGGCTTATGCCGGGCAATATGAAGAAGCTCAGAATCGTCGACAACAGCGAGGCCGTCACGTTCGTCGCATCCGAAGATCTTCGCATCGTTCGAAACCGGTCCTTGTATGAGCGCCGTTTCAAGCGCGCCTTCGACGTCATAGGTGCATTGTTTGTGCTCCTGATCACGCTGCCTCTCTTGCTGGGTATTGCGCTCTCGATTCGAGTTGGGTTGGGGAAGGGTGTGTTCTACAGGCAGCGTCGAGTCGGATTGGATGGTGCCCCGTTCATGATCTTGAAGTTTCGCACGATGCGACCAGATCGGCGCCAGTCCGAGAGCGCCGACGATGACCACCAAGATCCCGTGCAGGAAGGCCAAGATCGACGTTCCGAGCACAAGGGCCTCCATGATCCGCGACACACCGGCCTCGGTCAGTTGCTGCGCAGGCTCAGCCTCGATGAGCTCCCCCAGTTGATCAACGTCATTCGAGGCGAGATGAGCCTGGTTGGCCCGAGGCCAGAACTGGTCGACGTGGCGAGTGATCGTGGGTATCTCGACCACCTTCGACACGATGTACGTCCGGGGATGACCGGGCCATATCAGGTATCGGAGCTGCGCCTGAACGGTGATCTTCGCGATGGGCTCGAGCTCGACGAGGCGTACGTGAACAGCCTGACCTTCACCAACGATCTTGGCTATCTGGCCAGAACCATCACGGTGATGGTGCGCAGCTCGTCTGGTTCGTGAGACGCGATTTCGCGCAGAAGAGTCGCCCGGACCGACGTCAGAACCACGTCAATCTCGGGCAATATTGAACCATGCCAATGCGCCGCGACTGCAAGTACTTCGAGAGCCGGACGTATCCGAGCGGCGACACCGTTCGCAAATGCGACCTCGACCTCGCTCCAGAGGCGCCATGGCGATGCCCGGCCGATTGTCCGAAGTTCGAACGTCGCCTCGCCGACGTCAACTGGAGTCATGGAACCCTGGTGACGCCGCCGACACCTGCCGAGCCCGAGAGCCTCGGAGATGACGACAGCATCGCAGCATTACTCGATGCCGCCGAAGACATCGTGAACAACGCAGGGCTGTCGATTCGCGCGGAGGTCGATGCGGAACGCAACTCCTCGAAACGCTCCCGGCGATGGGGTGTGGGGCGCCTCTTCGGCCGCGAGAAGCGCAAGGAGTAAGCAATCGAGCAGGACCAAGCAACGGCCTTGGCCGGTATCCTGGAAGGATATGCCTCCTGCCCTGACACTCGCCCCCTGGCTCGATGAACTTCGTGCAGAGGCGTCGACGCGATTCGACGAATCAGAAATGCCCTCTGACGACGATGAGGCGTGGCGCTACAGCCGTATCGCGAACATCGACCTCACCCGTTTCTCGAACCCGACTTCTCAGACGTCCTCGATCGATCCCGCGCGGATCGACGGGGCAGCAGCAACCGTCGTCATCCGAGATGGTCGACTCGTCTCCATCGACCGATCTGACCTACTCGGTGCTGCGACCGTGCAGACCATCAGCGAACATCCCGATGGCCCGACGCTGCTCAACTCGGTCCGAGGCGAAGGCCCCGACGCGATTGCACATCTGCACGACGCACACCTGACAGACGTGATCGTTGTCGACGTTCCCCGCGGCGTGCACGTGCCATCACCGATCGTCATCGATACGTACTCCGACGCCGAATCCGGCCTCACCTGCCCCCACACGATCGTTCGGGCTGCGAATGGATCGTCTGTGAACGTGTTGGAGCGCCGCCGTTCCGGTGCACATGATCAGTTGGTCGTGCCCGTCGTCGAGCTCGATGCCGCTCCAGACGCCCGAATCGGATACCTGGTGATCCAACAGCTCGGCTCGGCGACCGTTTCGCTCGAGCACCACGTCTCCAACGCCGACCAGCAGGCACATGTCGTGAGCGGAGTTGCCGCCTTCGGCGGATCATACGCTCGCACCCGGGCAGACTTTCGCCTGATCGGGCGTGGGGCGAGCGGAGACCTCCTCTCGGCCTACTTCGGGGACGGGTCACAAATGCTCGACTTTCGGACGTTCCAGGAACACGATGCGCCGGACACGACATCGAGGCTGCTCTTCAAGGGTGCCGTCACCGGAGAGGCGCAGTCGGTGTACACCGGGTTGATTCGGGTCTCCGAGAACGCACCGGGAACCAACGCCTTCCAAACGAATCGAAACCTCAAACTCTCCGACGGGGCGTGGGCATACTCGGTTCCGAACCTCGAGATCGAGCAGAACGATGTCTCGTGCAGTCACGCATCGACCGTTGGCGAGATCGATGAAGATCAACGCTTCTATCTCGAAAGTCGCGGTGTGCCGACGACCACCGCCGAGCAACTCCTGGTCTCCGGCTTTTTCGCAGAGGTGATAGCACAGTTCCCGATCGACGCGGTGAAGGTGGAGTTGCAGAGCATCATCGACGACGCACTTGCCGTCGATCGAGCCGGACGGGATGCAGCATGAGTGCTCCTCCTGGTGCATCCGAACCGATGATCAAGTTGTGCGAGGTCGATGACCTCGCCGATGGCGACCTCGCACGAGCTGAGATCGATGGTCGCATGATCGCATATGCCCGCGTCGCCGATGCGTGGTTCGCAGTCGACGACACCTGTTCACATGCCAAGGTCTCTTTGGCTGATGGCATCATCGACGAAGATGACCTCACGCTCGAGTGCCCAAAACACGGTGCACTGTTCTCGCTGGAGACCGGCGAAGCATTGACTCTCCCGGCGATCAAGCCAGTCGCTAGTCATACAATTTCTGTGCGTGAAACTGGCGTGTTCATCGCAGTAGCCGAACAAGAGGAACACGCATGAGCGAGCTCGTCATTTCCGACCTTCGAGCTCGAGTGGGCGAGAAGGAAATTCTCAAAGGCGTGTCCCTCACCATTCGCAGCGGTGAAGTCCACGCCGTAATGGGACCCAACGGCTCGGGCAAGTCAACCCTGAGTCATGTGATCACTGGGAAGCCCGGCTACGTGGTCACGGGAGGCTCAGTCACACTCGATGGGGTGGAACTTCTCGAACTTCCTGCGTGGGAGCGAGCCAGAGCCGGACTGTTTCTGGCCATGCAATACCCGACCGAAGTACCGGGAGTCTCACTCGAAGCGATGCTCAACGCATCAGCGATCGAGGCCGGACGGGACTCTGCGGCAGTTCACGAAGCGATTGCAGCCGAAGCCGCACGTATCGGATTCGATCCAGCGCTGATTGTTCGCCCGCTCAATGTCGATCTGTCTGGCGGTGAGAAGAAGCGGAACGAGACCGTGCAACTCGGCGTTCTCGCACCCAAGTTCGCCATCCTCGACGAGATCGACTCCGGGCTCGACGTCGACGCGATGCGGGCTGTGACAAGGCGTGTCGAAGAGGCAACGAACAACGCTGATGCCCCTCTGGGTGTCTTGGCGATCACGCACTACAAGCGCCTCTTCGAAGAACTCGAGCCCGACCACGTGCATGTGTTCGCGGCAGGGATCATTCAAACGTCAGGTGGAGCCGAGTTGGCCGCGGAACTCGAGGAGACCGGGTATGCCGAGTGGGTCGACACCGTAGAGAGCCGCGACGGGTTCGCCGCATTCGACAATCCGTTTGGCAAGACCACCTTCGCCGAAGACCTGCACCTTCACGAAGGCTGAACCGAAGCTCCCAGCACAGCGGATTGCTCGATCGGCTCTCCGACAGCTCGGCCAAGACAGACGGGTGCGGGCTCACCGGATACGACCAATAGGCCGTAGGGGGTCATTCGAGGTGTTTCTGCGATTCCGTCAGGTAAACCAGCGGTCCAAGAGTTGCTTGCACTCAGCAGGATGCCAACGGTTCCTCGGTCGGAGTCGAACGAATTGGTCGAGCCGTAGACCGAGATGAAGCTGCCAGCTTCGACGCCCGCACCATCGAACCTACGGTCGGTAGTCGTTTCCCAGATGATCTCCCCAGACGCTGCAGAAATGAGCCGGATCCGCTGAAGGCCGCTGATCGCCGGATGCGGATCGGTGGTGACGATACGATCTGGTGAGAAGCCAATCACGCTGGACGAGGCTTGTGCAGTCGCTGGCACGCGCCACTGCTCGACGCCTGTTGCCGCATCGAGTCCAAACAGCACGAATGGCTGAGCCGGGAGCTGCTCGTCGTTCGCGGTCGATGAGATGAGTTGGTCCTTGCCGACCCAAAGGACCTGTCCGACGTTGGTTGCACGCCAGAGCTCCAGGCCGATATCGCGATCGAGAGCCACAATTCCGCCACCGGGCGCTGCGCTCGTCGACATCTCGATGGCCACTGCGGTCGGTGTAACCCACAGTTGTCCTGCTCCAGTCCTGTCGACCGAGATGTCCCAGAGGCGACTTCGTTTCGCGATGTCCACGGCGACCAGTCGCGGACCCGATGCGACGGTGAGCGTGGTGTCGTCGGCAGCTAGCGCATCCGGGCGCTCGATTTCGAGCTCCCAGAGCTCATGACCAGTCGAAAGGTCGATTGCGTGCACACCAACACTGTCGATGGCGAAGGCGAATTCGGTGCCGATGACCACATTGCTGAAGTCGAACTCAGAATTGTTGACCCAGAGGTCAGCTCCTGATGCCGGGTCGATACTGCGTACTTCATCCCTGGTCACAACGATCAGCCCAGAATCTGACATCTGCATCTGTTCTGGTTCGCTGTTCAAGAAGCGTTGCCAGAGTGGGAGTTGGTCTTCGATGTCGATCGCTCCGACACCTGGAAACTGGCCTCGGTCCCAACGAAACGAAATGTACGCCGTCGACTCGTGCAGGACCGACAAGCCTCCAGGTCGCGGAATCGGAAATGACCAGTTCTCCTCGCCAGAATCCGCATCGAAGAGGGCGACCTGCGACTTGTCTCCGGCCGCGCATGGTCCGTCCTCGGGCTCGACCTGCACGAAGCTTGCGTCCGCGAGCGATTCGGGAAAGACGATCTGTGTTTTCGTCGTCGTCGGTGCCTCCGATGGTTGAACCGGAGCGCTGGTCGATTGTGGAGAGGCCTCTGGCGTAGCGCAGGCAGCGACGAGCAGGGCGAACGTCGCCCCCCACGCTGCCGAACGGCAACGTTTGCCCATCCGATCAGTCTAGAACGTGATTCGACAGCCAGGTGGGAGGCATGGACCTCGCTCGCGGCCCGTGTTGTGCTCTCGTCCACGCCGGGTGAGACTACGCCGATGCCAAAAGCGCTGATTACCGGAATCACGGGCCAAGACGGCTCCTACCTCGCAGAGCTATTGCTCGAGAAGGGGTATGACGTGGTGGGTATGCTTCGCCGCTCGAGCACCGTCAACTTCGAACGAATCGATCACATCCAAGAGGACATCGAACTGGCACAGGGCGACCTGATCGACGGTGCCTCGATGGTCCACGTTCTTCGTGAACACGAACCAGATGAGATCTACAACCTGGCCGCCCAATCCTTCGTACAGACATCGTTTGGTCAGCCGGTGCTGACCGGTGAGATCACGGCCCTTGGCGTGACGAGGCTTCTCGATGCAGTCCGAATGGTGCAACCCGAGGCGAAGTTCTACCAAGCATCGTCGAGTGAGATGTTCGGCAAGGCCGTCGAGGTGCCGCAGAACGAGGCAACGCCATTTCATCCACGAAGCCCGTATGGCGTTGCGAAGGTGTACGGGCATTGGATAACCGTCAACTATCGCGAGAGCTACGACATGTTCGCGAGCTCGGGAATTCTGTTCAATCACGAAAGCCCACGACGAGGGCTCGAGTTCGTGACGCGCAAGATCACCCACGGTGTTGCCCGAATCTCACGTGGATTACAGGACGAGCTCCGCCTCGGGAACCTCGATGCGCAACGAGACTGGGGGTATGCCGGTGACTACGTCGAGGCGATGTGGAAAATGCTTCAGCTCGATGATCCCAAGGACTATGTGATCTCGACAGGAGAGACGCATTCGGTTCGGGAATTCTGTGAGGTCGCGTTTGCCGCTGCAGGCCTCGATTGGGAGCAATACGTCAAGGTCGATCCGAGGTACTACCGGCCAGCCGAGGTCGACCTGCTGATCGGTGATTCTTCTATTGCCGCCGCCGAGCTCGGCTGGAAGCCAAAGACAACGTTCGACGAGCTTGTCCACATGATGGTCGAGGCGGACCTCGATCGCTTACCCGCCTAGCTCGGTCGGGCAGCGTCCCCGAGTGCTTGCAGCAGTGTGTTCCACGACAGGACAGCACATTTGATCCGGACCGGAAACTTCACGACACCTTTGAGGGCCGAAAGATCGCCCATCGAGAGATCAGGCTTGGTATCGGCCTTCTCGCTCTCGAGCCCGGACTCGTGAATCGACATCATGGCTTTGAAGCCGTCCGTGATCGCCAGCGCTTCCTCGATTGACTTTCCCTTCACTGCGGCCGACATCATCGACGCAGAGGATTGGCTGATCGAGCACCCTTGACCGCCAGTGGCGATGTCTTGAATGACTCCATCATCGTCGATGTCGACGTACACCACAATCTCATCGCCGCACAACGGATTGAACCCCTCGGCCTTGTGCGCCGGGGGAGTCTCGAGTTCACCCTTGTTCCTCGGGTTTCTGTAGTGATCAAGGATGATTTCCTTGTAGAGATCTTCGAGACCTGCCATGTGTCAACCCCCCAGTCCAAAGATGTCATCGGCACTCTCGATCGCGTCGGCCAGTGAATCGACATCCTGTTCATCGTTGTAGACGTACATCGAGGCGCGTGCCGTGGCGCCAACTCCCATCACCTGCATCAGAGGTTTTGCACAATGATGGCCGGCGCGGATGCACACGTTGCGCTGATCGAGGACCTGGCTCATGTCATGGGGGTGGATGTCCTTGTAGGCGAGGGAGAGCACCCCACCCCGGCCAGCTGGCTCGGCTGGGCCATGAATGGTGAGGTCTTCGCCGAAGCGTTCGGTGAGCGTTCGCATGGCATACGCGGTGAGCGAGACCTCGTGCTCGCGCACCTGCTCCATGCCGAGCGACTCGAGGTACTCGACCGCAGCACCGAGACCGACGATCTCGGCGATTGCCGGCGTTCCAGCTTCGAACTTGTGGGGCAGGTCGTTGGTGGTGAAACCGTCCTTCGTTACCTGCATGATCATGTCGCCGCCGCCGAGGAATGGAGGCATGGCTTCGAGCAGTTCGGTGGTTCCCCAGAGAACGCCAATTCCTGTCGGGCCGAGCATCTTGTGTCCCGTGAAGGCCATCGCGTCCACGCCGAGTTCGGTGACGTCGGTCGGGAGATGCGGAACGTACTGGCTTCCATCGGTGAGCATCACGGCGCCGACCGCGTGGGCGGCGTCGGCGATTCGCCGGATGGGGTTCAGCGTGCCCAGCACATTTGACATCGCTGTCACCGATACGAGCTTGGCACCATCGATGAGGCGATCCAGATCGGTCAGGTCGAGTTCGCCACTGTCGGTAATCGGTATCCATCGCAGCTCGATCCCGAGGGCCTGGACGAGCATGTGCCACGGAACGATGTTGGCGTGGTGTTCCATCTCGGTGAGGACGACGACATCACCTTCGGAGAGATTGGAACGTCCCCAGCTTTGCGCGAAGAGGTTCATCGCTTCGGTGGCGTTCTTCGTGAAGATGACCTCGTGGGCGTTGGGGGCGCCGATGAATCGGGCTATGGCTGCCCGCGCGCCTTCGAGTGCATCGGTGGCTTCCACCGCCAGCTGATACGCGCCCCGGTTCACATTGGCATTCGAGTGTCGGTAGTAGTGGTCCATCGCGTCGAGGACGGCAGCTGGTTTCTGCGAGGAGGACGCCGAGTCGAGGTAGATGAGCGGCTTGCCGTTGATCTCACGGGAAAGAAGGGGAAAGTCGGCTTTGATCTGTGCGATGTCGAGGCTCATGGTGTTGCACCGGTGAAGGCGTCGAACCCGTCGGATTCGATGGTCTCCACGAGCTCCATCCCTCCGCTGCGCACGATCTTGCCATCGCTCATGATGTGGACCTGGTCGGGCTGGAGGTGATCGAGGAGGCGCTGATAGTGGGTGATCGTGAGCACTCCGATCTCGGGTTTCTTGCTCCGGATGGTCTGCACACCCTCAGCGACGATGCGAAGTGCGTCGATGTCGAGACCCGAATCCGTCTCGTCGAGAATCGCCATCTCCGGCTCGAGCAACGCCATCTGGAGGATCTCGTTGCGCTTCTTCTCACCGCCGGAGAAACCCTCGTTCAAGAACCGATCCATGAACGCAGTGTCCATGCCGAGCGTGTCCATCCATTCGGACAGAGACATGTAGATCTCGATCGTCGAAACGTCCTTGCCCGTTCTGGCTTGAACCGCCTGCTGGAGGAAGTTTCGTACTGACACGCCCGGGATGGCCTGTGGGTACTGAAACGCAAGAAACAGTCCCGCTCGCGCCCGAACATCGGGATCCCAATCGTTGATGTCGTCACCGTTGAGTTTTGCTGTGCCTCCCGAGATCACGTACTCGGGACTGCCTGCAAGGGCAGCGGCGAGCGTCGATTTCCCGCATCCGTTCGGCCCCATCAGCGCGTGAATTTCACCTCGGTTCACGACCAGGTCGACACCCTTGACGATCTCGATGCCCTCGGGGGTAGAGATGTGCAGATTGGTGAGTTCGAACAGTGGAACGGCCATGGGCAAAGTCTATGTAGCGATGCCGGTATCGCACGTGCCGAATGGGCGCAGTCGTTTAGTGAGCGAAGCGAGCGGCGGGGTCGATGTTGTGAGCCGCTAGGCGAGCAACTCGGTTAGTGAGCGAAGCGAGCGGCGGTTACCAGCCGCGGGCGACCCACTCATCGAAGTGGGGCTTTTCAGTGCCGATCGTCGTGTCATCGCCGTGACCTGGAAGCACGAGAACATTATCGTCGAGCACTCGGTAGAACCTGTCCTCGATCGAATGCATGATGGTTGTGAAGTCCCCGCCAGGGGATTTTGTTTGACCTGCGCCGCCTGGAAACAGCGTGTCACCACTGAACAGAATCGGCGCCCCCACCAAGCGAAACGACATCGAACCCGCTGTGTGGCCCGGCGCATGGATCGTCTGCACACGAAGGCGTCCGACTTCGATGATCGAGTCGTCCTCGAGGATCTCGTCGTAGCTGTCGAGCATCGATGCGTCCTGCTCGGTGACTCCGATCGAGTAGCCAGCGTCGCGCATCGCAGGAATGGCCGCGATGTGATCCCAGTGTCCATGTGTCTCGATGATTCGACGGACATTGAGTGCACTGGCGAGTTCGAGCAACTTCTCATGCTCGTTCGCTGCGTCGATCAGCAGGCTCTCGCCGGTTTCGGTGCACCGCAAGACGAAGACATTGTTGTCGATCGGACCCACGACGATCTTGTGAATCTCGAATCCCGTATCTGCATGATGAAGCGTGCTGGTGAGGTCGATCATCTGCCCAGACTAGGGCGAGAGAGATCAGATGTTCTTGTACTTTTCGAGTTGATGGTTTGCTTCGACGAGCCGAACCGTTCCGGACTTCGACCGCATGACGAGCGACTGTGTGGTCGCGACACCTTTGTCGTAGTGGACGCCCTTGAGTAGATCGCCGTCTGTGATTCCCGTCGCGGCGAAAAAGCAGTTGTCCGAGCTGACCAGGTCTTCGATGTGCAGCACCTTCGAGAGGTCGTAGCCGGCTGCGACTGCCTCCTTGCGCTCCGCTTCGTTGCGCGGCCACAGAAGGCCTTGCTGTTCGCCACCCATACACATCAGTGCGGCGGCAGAAATCACACCCTCGGGTGAGCCGCCGATCCCGAACAGGACGTCGGCGCCAGAGTCGGGCCAGGCGGTTGAGATCGCGCCGGCAACATCCCCATCGGGGATGAGTCGGATGCGGGCACCGGCGGCCCGGACCTCCTTGATCAGCTCGCCATGTCGGTCTCGATCGAGAATGACTGCGGTGAGATTGGAGATCGGCTCGTTCTTCGCCTCGGCGATCGATTGTAGGTTTTCAGAGGGCGAGCGGCGGATGTCGATTGCGCCTGCTGCGTCGGGTCCGACTGCGATCTTTTCCATGTAGACACACGGGCCCGGGTCGAACATCGAGCCACCTTCGGATGCGGCGATGACGGCAAGTGCGTTGGCTCGTCCAAGTGCGGTGAGTGTCGTGCCATCGATCGGATCGACGGCGATGTCAACCCGCGGGGGAGAACCGTTCCCGATCCGTTCACCGTTGTAGAGCATCGGCGCTTCGTCCTTTTCGCCTTCGCCGATGATGACGAGGCCGTCCATCGCCACAACGGACAGCTGGTGGCGCATGGCGTCGACGGCTGCACCGTCGGCTGCCTCCTTGTCGCCGCGTCCCATGAATCTCGACGCGGCAATGGCGGCCACTTCTGTGACGCGAACCAGTTCGAGGGCAAGGTTCCTGTCGGGAGTGCTTTGCTCGGCCATTGGTGTCTCCTTGGTTGCGGACGCTCTGCTGTCGGCCGTTGTCCTGTCGGCAGCTCTCGCTGGGACCTGACCGCAATCGAGAGAGTAGCTTTTGATCCCATGTCATCGATGTATTGCTTCCAGTGTGCCCGCGAGTACGTCGAGGAGGTGACCGAGTGTGTCGAGTGTGGGGTTGCGCTTGTCTCCGAACCCCCTACGCCTCCTGAGGAGGTCGGCGAACAGGACGAGCCGCAGGTTGCATACGAGCTCTATGAGTGGTCATTCGAGGCCCGCCGGATGCTCGAGGGCCTCCTCACGAGTGAGGGAATCAGCCACGGATGGCAGGGAGCGGTACTGATCGTTCGTGAAGCGGACGAAGATCGAGTCGACGCACTCGCAGAGCAGGCTGAGACCGCAGACGGTCCAATCCTTGATCCTGAGGTCGAAAAGATCGGATACGGGATGGACGAATGGTCAGCCGAGGCGCAATCGGCGTTGGTCGCTGCACTGGGATTGGCTGGGGTGGCCCACGAGTTCGATGCCGAGGGCGAACTGATCGTTGCCGAGGAAGACGAAGAACGTGTCGATGAGATCATCGATCAGGTTGCCGAACGTGTTGCCATGGACGACGAACTCGGTGAGGCCTCACAGGTCATCGAAGGTCTTGCACTGAATGATCTGCTGGGCGACGTTCGGGTGCTCGCGAACAAACTTGTCAAGAACGGGGGAGACGCGAAAGCAACACTTGCACTCGTCAAGAAGGCCGACGTTCTGAGCGATGTCAGGACACCCTTTGGCTTCGACAGTCGTACCTGGTCGAAGATCCGTCTTCGTGCCAGCCACATGGTTGGAGTGCTGTCGGATGAAGATCGCGATGAGGACGCGGTACATGAAGCGGCTAGCACCCTTGCAGCAGAACTCAGCGAGGTCGTCTGATTCAGAGCGGTCGCTCGGAAACGACGAAGAAATTGTCATGAACTGCGCGCCATTGGGCAGCGCCAGTACGTTCGGTGATCACTACCCTTGGCGATGATGATTCTGGCATCGCTCGAGGTCTGGCACTCGCGCCCAATCGCTCCGACGCGACGCGTGGCGTTGGGAGAGCTGGATCTGCCCACAGAGCCAGCACCGGGCCCTGGTGGACTGCTCCTCGGCGCAGTAATGGCCCGATTCTCCAACGATCTCGATCGAGACCTCCACGTAGAGATGGTCGAATTGATGCGCGAGGTCGAGCGAGGGATGAAGATCGGACAGCCTCGGATGCGGCATCGACTACAAGCGGACAGGGTCGGGTTGAGTCGCAGCCGCCATCGATTGATCAGCGGTCCAGACGGGCTACGTTTCGAGTTCGAAACCGCAAAGGCGTTGCCGGCACAATCCGCTCTGGCTGCGGTGTACGCATGCGCGGCAGTGCCGTTCGACCGACGCCGAGATGTGATGTCGGTGCTTCGTCGTGGAATGGACTGGGTGGGGCCGGTCGGTCCGGGGTTGATCGATCATCTCGTTGGCGCCGAAGTCGCGATGCGACTGCGATCAGGTGCATTCAGCACTGCTTCTGATCCGTTGATCTGGGCGATGGGAGTGCTCGAGCTCGAGTCGAGTAGCGACGTCGAGCCAAAAGACATTCAGAGGAGCTACCGACGGCTGATCCGCGATGCACATCCGGACCACGGAGCGGGCACGGACGGCGCTGCAGATCGAATCGCGGAGCTTGCTCGCGCTCGAGAGATCTTGCTGTCGTAGCTACCTACCGGGCCGTGGAACTCGCCTAACCTCGGCGTCATGTTTCTGACTCGACCTGCAGGCCTGTTGTTGACGCCTGGAGCGAGCGCTGATCGCGATCACTCGACACTCGTCGCCATAGACGAAGCCATGCCCGAGCTGGCCGTGCACCGAGTCACGCTGTCGACGACCAGCATCAACCGCGCTGTCGCGAAGGTCGTTGAAGCGACGGTTGCATTGGCCGCCGAGTTGGGCACCTCGACCGAGGACATCATCATCGGCGGACGAAGTTTCGGTGGCCGGGCCTGCTCGGTTGCTGCCGCTGATGGGCTCGCTGTCGGGGGGCTGTTGTTGTTGTCATACCCGCTCCACCCGCCGGGTAAACCGGACAAGCTTCGAGTCGATCACTTTCCTGCAATCACGGTCCCGACGATGTTCATCTCGGGCAGGAGAGATCCGTTCGGTACGCCCCAAGAGTTCGATGACCATGTCGGCTCGATCGCGGCCGAGACCACGCTTTCCTGGGTCGACGGTGGCCATTCGCCGAAAGGACCGGCTGAACAGGAGGTCGTTCGACTGGTCCGAGCCGGGCTCCTCGGGGTCTGACCCCGAAGGCGGTCCCTTGCACGCGGCTCGCTCAGGTCACGTCGACCGGAACACCGAGAGGAAGAAAGGTGACCAACCTCGCGATGTCATCGTTGTGCAGGCGAATACAACCAGCGCTGACCGCCGAGCCGAGTGTCTCGGGACTGTTCGTTCCATGGATCCCGAGCTGTCCAGGCCCGCCGTTGAAGGTCTCGAAGGTCTCTGAAAAGCCGGAGAGTCCGTAGGCGAACGAGCCGTAGGCGGTGTCAGGCGTGATGGGAGCGATGAGCTCGGTCAGGTAGTAGCGCCCACCGGGAGTGGGAGTGTTGTTCGACGCCACGCCAGCAACCGTGTCAAAGATCGTGATGCCGCGCTCGAGCACCCGCACTCGGAAGTCTGCCAGGTCAGCCTGAATGCGATAGTTGTGCGCTGCGAGGCTCACATCCTCATCTCTCACCCATCCCAGACTTCCGTTGGGTCGGACCGGCAAGAGCACCTCGTGCCAACCTGAACGGTTCGTCGTGGTGAGAAAGACGAGGGGGCCACCGGTCGGCGTGGGATGGGCCATCACGTGGGTGACGTCGCCTTCGGGCTCGGCGAACACGTCGATCGACGGAACGATTGCCGTCGCAACTACCGATCTGTCAATCTGCGGATCGGCTTGGGCGATGGCATCGGGCTCGATCGGATCAGATTCGGCTGGCCCGCGCAGTACTTGTCCGAATCGGGGGAATGTCGTCGTCGTGACCTGCCCGTCGACGAGTGTTGGTCGGCCGTTCTCGGGGGTGCCGCATCCGGTGATCGCCACCGCTGCCAAGCCCAGGAGTACGTTTCGACGCAAGATGTCGGCCACGGTCGGAGAGTATCGCTGCTGCGGAGGTTCGCGGCTCCGCCGAGGTGCCCACTACCCGATCTGGGGCTGGTCGCTGTCCAGTTCGGGCTCGTCGTTGATCTCCTCGAGCGTGAGATTTGCTGTCTCGGGATACAAGGTGATGATCATGACGACGAGGATCGCAGGGCCAACGGCGGCGACAGCGAGTGCTGGTCCGAAGGCATCCCACCGTTCTGACAGTCGCCCGACGAGCTGCAGACCGATCACGCTGCCGGTCACCGCGAAGGCGATGATGATTCCGTTGGCCGTCGACCGAAGTCTGGTCGGGAAGAGTTCTGGCCCGTACACCGCCAAGGCCGGTATCGCGAGACCTGCACCGAGGACCACGCCAATCGCCCGAACGATCCAGATCATTGCGCCCGCCGAGAAGAACGAGAGAAGTGTCATCGAGGCGCCGATCGCCGTCCCGATCGCCCCGATCGGTCGACGGCCCAAGCGGTCGGCGAGCATGCCGCCAGCCAAGACACCGAGGCCGATCGGAGTACTCGTGACGATGGTGAAGAGACTGATCCGGCTGGCGGAGAATCCAAGTTCGTCGCGAAGGAACTGGTTGTCGAATTGTGACGCAGGGGTCGAAAAGACTGTAGCCAACATCGCCCCAGCTCCCAGGAGCAACAGCCTGCGTCGAAGTAAGGGAGAGGAACGAAGCTGTCCGAGTGATGCCTTCGTCGAGGTTCGAGCCATCGCTGCGAAACGTCGAGTGGTCGGTAATTTGCTCGCCGCCCACGCTGCGACAGGAAGAAAGAGAATTCCCAGGCCGTAGACGATTCGCCATCCCCACTCTGCGATATCTGCGGCCGGGAGAACCCATACGACCATGCCTGAGCCAAGACCGGCGAGCAGAACGAGCATGCTCACGCCGTATGCGCGACTCCGGGCTGGCAATTCCTCCGCAGCGAAGACGGCGATCAGGATCGAAACACCGGTCGCAAGTCCGCGGGCCACGATTTGTGTGGCCGCCACGAACCCGAGCGATGGAGCGAATGCTCCGAGCGCCGTCGCAGCACATGAAACGGTCACCGCAATAGCCATGGCCTTCTTGCGTCCGTAGCGGTCTGCGGCGATGGTCAACGCAAGGGAGAGAACGACCGCGATTCGGGCGATCGTGAAGACGTTTGCGCGAGCGGACTTGTCATGTGCAGGATCGACGCAGGTCCGAAGACCATCTGCGGCGGTTTCGAACTCGCCACAGAACTCATCGGCTGCAAAGGTCAGTGTTTGTCCGATCACCGTTCCGATGTAGCCATTCACAATCGCCAGAATCCCGAGGTACCCGATCACGGTTGCGGCTCTGGTGTCGAGCCGACCCCCTGGTGCCCACCATGGTGATGCCACGTGCATCCCCCGGCGAACGTGGAGCCAGAACGGAAGCCAGAAGAGCACCCAGAACACGGGAATACTCAGTTTCCAATCGGTTTCCTCTGTGACGGCATGTTCAGCCCCACCAGACGTTCCCCCAAGGTGGGGCGCAACGGAGAGGGTGCGCGTGTACCGGGTGAACGGGCCTTCGGCCAGCTCGAACACATCGGGCTCGGCTGTTCGCTCCAGAAGGACGCCGTCATGTGGCCGACGCATCGCTGCAAGCTGATCGTCGTCGACGATGAGTGTCCTGCGCTGCGTTGTCACTCAGGTAATACTGGCAGCGATGTCCGACCACTCCACCACCGAATTCGTGATTGAGCCCGCTGGGCCGTTGTCGGGCACCGTAGTGATCGGTGGAGCGAAGAACTCGGTCTTAAAGCTGATGGCGGCAACCACGATGGCGACGGGGACGCACACCATCTACAACGTTCCTGACATCTTCGACGTCGGTGTGATGTGCCGCCTGCTCGAATCGATGGGCGCGCAGACCTCGCGGCGTCCCGGCGTCGTGGAGATCGTCATCGGCGACATCGATCCGGTGGCTCCCTTCGAGCTGGTCGAACAAATGCGGGCATCAACCGCGGTGCTTGGTCCCTTACTCGGCAGATTCGGCCGAGTCGAGGTCGGGATACCTGGTGGAGATGATTTCGGCCACCGCCCGATCGACATGCATCTGACCGGACTCGAGACGCTCGGCGCCACGTTCGAGACCTCGCCACGCGGCGTCATCGGGCGTGCGGACAAGTTGACCGGTGGCGTCGTACAGCTCGGCTTTCCAAGTGTTGGAGCGACTGAGAACATCATGATGGCCGCGGTGATGGCGCATGGGACGACCTACATCGAGAACGCAGCGCGTGAGCCCGAGATCGCCGACCTGGCGTCGATGCTCAACAAGATGGGCGCTGGGATCACGGGTTCGGGTACGTCGACGATTCGCATCGAAGGTGTCGATGAGCTTGAGGCGGTGAGTCATCGGGTGATCCCTGACCGCATCCAAGCCGCGACCTTCTTGGCCGCCGTGGGTGTATCGCAGGGAGAGATCCTCCTGGAAGGGGCTCGCTACGACCACATGGAGATGGTCTGTCAGAAGGTCGGTGAGATGGGTCTGCGGACTTCACCGGATCGAGATGGCATTTGGGCGATGTCGAACTCCAGACTTCGCGCTGTCGATCTTTCGACGCTCCCGTACCCGGGTGTCGCGACGGATTACAAACCGTTCCTTGTTGCGCTCCTCGCCGTAGCTGACGGGACGAGCATCGTCACCGAGAACCTGTTCGCAGGCCGATTTCGTTATGTCGATGAGCTCGTGCATCTCGGTGCCCAGATTCGCACCGACGGAAACCACGCGGTTGTGCGCGGAGTTGAGCAGTTGTCCGGCGCGCACGTCGTTAGTCACGACATCCGCGCTGGTGCAGCGCTGATCGTGGCAGCGCTGGGCGCGCAGGGACAGACGATTGTCAGGGACACCGGCCATGTCGCACGGGGCTATCCGGATCTCGCTGGTGATCTCCGGTCACTCGGGGCGAACGTCATCGAACGTCCGGTCGAACCGGTCTGACCAACTACGTCTCGGGGTTGTCGCGTTCGTCGGCGATCTTGTCCGCTCGTCGATTCGCGAGCCACAGCAACGCTCCGAGAATCACGATTGGCCCGGCGACGAGCAGGACTTCGTCCCAACCGCCCTGGTGCGCAAACAGCGTTGACATTGGCTACAGCGTGACCGCCGTGCCGTCGGCGTAGAACACCTGACCGACGTTGACGACCTCTGTGACTCCCGGAACCCGGTCCTTCATGATTCGTTCGACACCGGCCTTGAGCGTGGAGGACGATGCCGGACAGCTGGTGCACGCGCCCATGA
>CAJQNJ010000061.1 GCA_905479685.1 uncultured Acidimicrobiales bacterium | reverse complement strand
CGAAGGGCAAGACATGTCTCTACGTCGCAGCCGAGGAGTCTGCTGGCCAAGTACGCCTCCGGGCCGAACGTCTTGGGGCGGTCGTCGACAACTTGTGGCTCGTCTCGGAAACATCGCTTGCGGCCGTTCTCAGCCATTGTGATGAGTTGAAACCCGACTATGTGGTCGTCGATTCGATTCAGACCATTCTCGACACCGACCTTCGTTCTGCACCGGGATCGGTGGGTCAGGTTCGACACTGCGCACACCGACTCGTGCAAGAGGCGAAGCGCCGCTCGATGACCACCGTCCTGGTTGGCCACGTCACCAAGGAAGGTGGCCTCGCCGGGCCGCGAGCGCTCGAACATGTTGTCGACACGGTGCTCGAGTTCGAGGGTGACCGTCACCATGCACTGCGATTGCTTCGGGCTGCGAAACATCGCTTCGGAGCCACCGACGAGCTCGGAGTCTTCGAGATGATGGGCTCGGGGCTCGAGTCCGTCGACGATCCGAGTCGGCTCTTCCTCGTCGACCGTGCCAAGGGCGTCGCTGGTTCGATTGTCGTACCGACACTCGACGGCCACCGACCGCTACTCGTTGAGGTGCAGGCCCTCGTTGCGAAGTCGAACCTTCCGTCACCCCGCCGGTCAGCCCAAGGCGTCGACAGCGGACGCCTCTCGCTGATCATCGCCGTGCTGGAGCGCCGCACGGAGATCGGTTTTTCCAAGACCGACGTGTTCACTTCGGCCATCGGCGGCGTCAAGATCAGCGAACCTGCTGCCGATTTGGGTCTCGCCCTGGCGCTTGCTTCGTCGATCACCGGGCATCCACTCGACCCCGGTCTCGTCGCATGTGGCGAGATCGGTCTCGCCGGCGAGCTTCGTCAATCGGCACAGACCGAGCGGCGGTTGGCCGAGGCAGCACGGGTTGGATTCACCAAGGCCGTGATCCCCGCCGGGGCACCACCGACCCCAGATGGCATCATCGGTCTACGCGCCGAATCGATTGGAGAGGCGCTACATCTGACAGGCATGCTCGGTAACAACGGCCTCGCGCATGCGCCCGCCCGACGAACCCGAACCACACAATCGCTCGATGGGTTCGATGATGTTGATTGGACCGTTGTCCGCCCGCTTCGTCCGAACGAGTTCTGAGGTCATCTCAGGGAGAACCCTGACGAGGGGAGTAGGGGTCGTGGTCCTTTCGGAGGACCATCTCATCGCCCAAAGGCCTCCCTTGTGACGACCTCACAGACCGTCCTGTGGCGTGACGACGTCGCGAGTTGCGTCCCGCACGATGGAACAGGTGACATCACATTCCGTGGCGTCACCTGATGTGGAGGACGAAATGTTGGTCATGGAAGCGCCGGTGCGAACAGCAGTCGCAGCACGAACCGAAGGCGCAACAAAGGTGTACGGCGACGGCGACACCCAGGTCACGGCACTCGACGCCGTTGACGTCTCATTCTCTGCCGCTGAGTTCACCGCAATCATGGGTCCGTCTGGCTCGGGCAAGTCGACGTTGATGCACTCACTGGCAGGGCTCGATCGGCTCAGCTCAGGGCGAGTGATCATCGGTGACACAGATCTTTCGAAGCTCTCGGAGAAGGACCTGACGTTGCTTCGACGCACCAAGATCGGCTTTGTGTTCCAAGCGTTCAACCTCATTCCAACCCTCACTGCAGAGGAGAACATCACGCTCCCGCTCGATCTGGGAAACACCAGGCCAGACCCAGAGTGGCTCGACGAGGTCGTGCGCGCTGTTGATCTCATCGACCGGCTGGGGCACAAGCCGAACGAACTCTCTGGCGGTCAACAGCAACGTGTTGCCGTAGCTCGAGCCCTCGCCTCGCGACCAGAGGTCGTGTTCGCCGACGAGCCGACCGGAAACCTGGACAGCCACACCGGCGCCGGGATTCTCGATTTCATGCGTCGCGCGGTTCGCGAGTACGGCCAGACCATCGTCATGGTCACCCATGACCCGGTTGCCGCCTCGTACGCCGACCGCGTGTTGTTCCTCGCCGATGGACAAATCGTGTCCGAGCTGCGTGACCCCGACACCGATTCGATTCTGTCCACCCTTCGCACAGCATCTGGCCGCTGAGCGACATTTCCGGAGGGGAGAACGACCATGTGGAACATCACGAAGAAGAACGTGGCAGCCAACAAGATTCGGCTTGCCCTGACTGCGCTGGCGATCGTGCTCGGCGTGGGATTCATTTCGGCGGCGAACATCTTGAGCGATGGCCTTCAAGATTCCTTCGGCGACCTCGCTGCCGAGATCACACAGGGAACGGACCTTCAGGTCAGTCCTGACGCAGACGTCCCGCTGACCTCGGAAGAGGTCGAGGCGATCTCGACGATCGACGGTGTACGAGTGGCAGAGGGCCAACACAGCGCAGACGACAACACGGTTCTGCCGATTCGTCCAGACGGCACCGTTGTCCAGCCATCTGGTCCACCCGTGATCGCCTTCAGCTGGACGACAGATGGACAGTTGAACCCCACGACCATCGAGACAGGTCGGGCTCCAGAAGGTCCTGGTGAGTGGGTGCTCGACATGGACGCTGCGGCTGACAACGGTTTCGTTGTTGGCGAGACCTATGACCTCGTGGTTCCGACACAAGAGGGGCGCACGACGGCCGAGCTCGTTGGAACGTTCCGCTTCGGTGCGGACAACCAGACCAATGGCGCTGTGCTGATCGCATTCGAGACCGAGGAAGCCGAGGTGCTCTTCGACCGGGAGAACTTCTCGGATGTGGCGATCGCGACCGACGGCAGTCGAGACATCGGCAACGTCCGAGTCGATGTCGAAGGCATCATGGGACCGAACTACGTCACGCAGGACACCGCAGACCTGAACGCTGCACAGAGCGCCGAGTTCAATTCGTTCATCAGCATCTTCGCCTGGGTCCTTCGGGCGTTCGCGATCGTGGCCCTGTTTGTCTCGGTCTTCATCATCGCCAACACCTTCAACATCGTGATGAGTCAACGAGTCCGAGAACTCGGGCTTCTCCGGGCGATCGGCGCCACACCCAAACAGGTGCAACGCGCGGTTCTCGGCGAGGCGTTCGTAGTTGGATTGGCAGCATCGTCGGTCGGACTGGGCATCGGCCTCGGCTTGGCGTACGGCCTCGAGGCGGCTCTGAACGCGATCGGCGCTGGGCTACCCGACTTCGACAAGCCGCTCTCGATCGCGACCATTGTGATCGGTCTTGGTGTGGGTATCGGCGTGACGATGATCTCTGCCTGGGTACCTGCTCGAAAGGCTGGTCGAACCGCTCCGGTCACGGCTATCTCAGGTAATGATGGTTCCGATCTCGCCGGAGGTCGGCGTTCGCTGTTGATCGGCGGCGTCCTGGCTCTGGCAGGGGCTGGGTTCACCGGATTCGCGCTCTTTGGAGGCATCGACAGCACGGCGACCCTCTTGGGCTTGCTCGGCGGTGGAGCGGCGTTGTTGTTCATCGGCATCACGTTGCTCAGTCCATTGGTCGCAGCGCCAATTTCGCGCACGCTGGGCGCGCCGATCTCGAAGATCTACCGCAAACCTGGCTCGCTGGCGAAGGAGAATGCGGCTCGAAACCCGAAGCGCACCGCCACTACGGCCGCTGCGCTCATGATCGGACTCTCACTGGTCTCGATGGCATTCGTCGTGGGTCAAACCCTCAAGAACGACCTCAACGCACTTCTCGAGACCACTGTTCAGGCTGACTATGCCGCCTTCCCGTCGAGCGATGCCGGCTTGGTGCCCGAAGCGGTCGCGGGAGAGATGGAGTCCGCTGAGCACCTGACGAGCATCACTCCGATCAAGAACTGGGGCACGGATGTGAACGGGGAAGACAGCGATGTGTCAACACTTCCTCTCGACCAGCTCGACGCGTCGTTCGACCTCGGCCTTGTGGACGGTTCGTATGCCGACCTCAACGACGACACGATGGCCATGCGAGAAAACCTCTCGGACACATTGGGCCTCGGTGTCGGCGACTCGGCTGCAGTCGAACTGGCCGACGGATCGACCAAAGATCTGGAGATCGTTGCGCTCTTTTCGGATGGCACGATCTTCGAAGGAATCCTTGTCACCGATGCTCGGTGGAACACCATTGGTGACCAGGACAACTTCGACTGGATTGCAGCCTCGATCGTCGAAGGTTCCACCACCGAACAAGCAGCTGCGGACATGGATGCCATACGGGCGGCCTTTCCCCAGCTTGTTGCGCAATCGACCGGGGAGTACCAGGAGAGCATCAGCGGTCAAGTCGATCAGCTGTTGTACATCCTCACCGGCTTCCTCGGCCTGGCGATTCTCATCGCCTTCATCGGGATCATCAACACCATGGCGCTGTCGATCTTCGAACGGACTCGTGAGCTCGGGCTCCTCCGTGCGGTTGGTATGACTCGCTCCCAGATGCACCGTATGGTTCGCTGGGAAGCGGCGATCGTGTCGGGCGTGGGGGCTCTGCTCGGGGCAGCTGTCGGTGTCGTGTTCGGCGTCCTGGTGGTGATTGCGACCCCGGATGAGATCTTGAATCGTCTCGCTCTCCCGTGGCTGCAACTCGCACTACTTGTCGCCGTTGCGATCGGCGTCGGCCTTGTTGCAGGATTCATGCCAGCTCGCCGGGCCGGCAAGCTGAATGTGCTCGACGCCATCTCGCACTGATCGGGCAGTGGTGGTGGTGGCTATGCAGGTACGACCGCCACCGCCACGTCCGCACCGTTGATGATGCTGAGCGTTCTCGATGCAAACATGTTGCGAGTGATCACCTCGGTGTGTCCTTCTCCGAGAACGATGAGAGAGGCATCTGCGCCATATTCGATGACGCGTTTGACCACAGATCCCCGACCCACGCGACAGTTCACCGAGAGCGCGGGGTGATCGATGGCGATCTCCTCGGATCGATCTTGCAACTCTGTGTTGGCCCATTCGATTGCGGTCTCCGCGCCGAGGTACGAGCCAAGCATGTCCGATGGCGAGTCCAGGGGAACGAATGGCCGAAACCCGACAACGTGCAGGAGGTCGAGCGATCGATGATGAGATCCGGCGAAGTCAGACGCCCAACTCTGGACGGACCGCGCCGCACGTCCATATCCCAAACACGCCAGAACTGCGCCCGACGTAGAACTCTCCGACCGGGCGGACTCATCTACCGCTACCACAACCGGGACCGGGAGTGCATGGAGAAGACCTCGGGCGACACTTCCCAGCGTTCGACTGAACCCTGAACCGTGGCGTCCGACCACGATCATTCGTGCGTCTACTGTCAGCGCCTTCGAGAGGATTGCATCGACCGGGTCGTCGTCGACAACCGATGTGTACAATGCAGCCCCACTCAATCGGGCCTCTGCAACCCACTCCTGCTCGAGGGCTCGCGTGAGTCGGTCTCGGTGTGGCCCCCAGTCCTGCTGCACGGCGGCCATGGCGAGCTCTGCAATTGGGGAAAACGCATGCACGATGTGGATGGTTTCGTTCGAATTCGAGTTCTCCACGGCCCACGTGAGCGCGGATCTCGACTCGTCCGAACCATCCAAACCAACGACGATCGCTGTCTGAGAGGAAGTCATATGACCAAGCCTGCGTCTCGAACGCATCGGCCAACAGTGACGAAGGTCCTCTCGCGTGATCGCAACCTATGATCCACGTATGCGTGCCTATCAGCCCGGCGACGCCGAAGCCGTATTACGAATCAATCTCGAATGTGTACCAGAGGTCGGCGAAATGGATGCGGCCAAGCTCGCTCTTTTCGAACAGATCGCACGGTTCTTCGCTGTAGTGGAGCACGGCGGCGATGTCGTGGGGTTTCTCATCGGGCTCGACGAATTCGCACATGCGTACACGAGTCCCAACTACCGCTGGTTCGCCGATCGACATGACGCGTTCGCCTATGTCGATCGAATTGCCCTTTCAGAACGCGTACGCGGCAACGGATTTGGCCCGGACCTCTATCGCGCGTTCGAATCCTGGGCTGTTGGCGGCGGCAAACCAGTCCTCACCGCCGAGGTGAACACCATCCCGGACAACCCGAGGTCTCATCGATTTCACGAGACCTTCGGGTTTGCCGAGGTGGAACGACGCCGACCGTACGGGCCCGACGAAGAAGTAGCTATGTACGAGAAGTTGCTCGAGTAAGGCCTCGCTCGATCAGAGCACACCCGATACCAAACGTGATCAACAAGATGCCCAGCAGAACCATCGTCGTGCTCTGCGTGCCGGTCACGGCGAGTTGAGGGACGGGTGGTGTTGCATCGACCACGCTGTCTGGAGCCGTGGTTGCCGGAGGTGCAACTGGTGCGACTGTGGTCGCAGGTGGCGCGATGGTGGTCGCACCTGCCACATCGGCTGGGATCGTCGTGGGTACTGTAGGACCAGCGATCTCGCCGTCAACTGGGGTGAATCCAACACATTCGACGTTCACCGAGTTGATGATTCCCTCTCGGAGATGCTCGACAGTGATGCTCGTCGCTGCGGCGAGTTCAACCGCTCCGATCTTGGTGACCATGTGTGTCTGGTCGTTGGGAATGTCGTTGGTGGGCGGTGATACATAACCGGAGTCGAGCGTGAAGTACCACTGTTCTTGTGTTTGCAACGGCTGATAGTCCGGACTTGGATGGTTGTCATTGGACAACATCGTGATGTCATAGGTGCCTGCGGGCAGTGGAGTGCTGAGCGTGAACGGGCCAGCCGAGTCACTGATGCCATCGTTGAGGAGTCGGGTACCAGTGAAGCCATAGCTATATTCGCCGCAGCTACCTGAGGATGCTCCGAGCGCGCCCGCCGTGGTCACCAGAATTCCCGCCGCCAACAATGTCACCATTATGAGTCGGTTCACTGTGCGAAAGCTCTTTTGTGTGTGCGTGTTCATCTGATTTCCTTTCTTTCTGTGGTCGTTATCATGATCTACCCCAGAAACTACCACCTCGCGGCGTATTGGGGTCGTTGATGAATCCGCGTCCGCGCGCTCGTATTGCATCGAGCGCGTCTTGTTCGACGTTGGCGGTCGACTGGTTTCCATCGATTTGGATTGCGTCGGGCCATGGTTCGTGCAGCCGTTTCATGTGCTCGACGACATCAGGAGTTGCATCCGAGGTCGACTCAGGGTCGGCGAGTCGACGCACGATGCGTTCGGTGGCGATCGCCGACGGAAGCGCGCACTCGAGTGCCACGAGATCGGCGTTGCGTTCAGCGGCCAGCGACCGAGCTCGCGCTCGCTGGCCTTCGTTCGTCCATGAGGCGTCGAGGATGACCGTCTCGCCCGCAAGCATCAACAAGTTCGCCTGCCGGAGCAGTTCGTCGTAGGTGTGCTCGGTGTGAACGTCGGTGTAGATACCCATGTCGGGTTCGGCGAAGTAGTGGGTTGTCCGATCGACCCCAGCGAGGTCCTTTCGGATCTCGTCGGTGGCGAGAACGACGCATCCGAACTGGCGTCCCAGTGCACGGGCGAGGGTGGTCTTTCCCGTACCCGGACCGCCTCCGACCATGATGAGTCGCAGCTGTGCTCGTTCCAGCTGGTCGAGGCAGAGTCGATGATACATCCGGGCAATGGCCGCAAACTGTTGCTCGCCAGCTTCAAAACGAAGGCAGGCGATCTTTGCTCGAACATGTGCCCGGTACGCTACGTAGTAGTGGGCCAACGAGCTCGGATGGTTCTCCCCGGAGAATTCGACGTACCACTTGATCAAATGCTGCGCTAGAGCTGGTCCACCGAGCCGGTGGAGGTCCATTGCGAGAAATGCGATGTCGTCGAGTACGTCAACCAACCGCAGGTCGTCTCGAAAGGCCAGGCAGTCGAGGATCTCGGGGCCCGTGTCGAGGCAGAAGATGTCATCGGCGAGGAGGTCACCGTGGCCGTCTCGGACGTGACCATCTGCGATCCGTTGCCGAAGGAGGGCTCCATGTGAATTCAGCCATCGGGTGAACAGATGGGTGATCCGGTCGGTGTCTTCGGCTCGGAGCACGGCGCCGACGAACGGCGCCATTTCGCTCGTGTTGTCCGTCCACCGGGTTCGATGTTCTTCGACCACATCGGAATCTGGATACTCGGGCGTGAGCGATGCATGGAACGATGCGACTGCTTTCGCGATTTCACGCAAGTGATCTGTTGTCAGCTTTCCGGCTCGCAACAGTGCAGTCACACTTTGTTCTGCAGGGAGCCGCTGCATCACGATCATTCGGTCGACCAGGTCACCGTTCTCGACGACGTCGGCGGTGCCGAGGTACACGTTTGGGCTGATTCGACGGTTCAGCTCGAACTCGCGGAGTGCGGCGACACAACGTTCATCGGTGTCACGGTGGTCGAGGAATCCATTGGCAATTGGCTTGAGGAGTTTGTACACCCGGTCCCGCGAAAAGAACAGTGTCGAGATGTGTGTCTCGGCGCTGGCCAGGTCTGTGGATTGTGAGAATGGGATTACCACCATTTCCTCCCCATCACAGCGTGCCCCCGGAACATGGGGACGATTAGGGTCGATGGTCCTGATCGATGTGCGGTCGGATGGTGGAGATTGCGATCCTGAACCGGCTCCTACCGCCCTTTCCCGTCTGCGGGACGTTCGGCCCTTCCGGGTACATGACCGTCGCGCCACGCTGGCCTGAGGAAGATTCGCACAAGGGGTAGAGGATGACGATGATCGAGGATCCGGGGAAAGTCAGCCAATCCGTCGAGGACGACTATGGCTGGGAGTATGCACATGCAGTGGCGGATGCCGAGATTCGTCGCGCTGCTGTTCGAGCCGCAACTGCGTTGGGCTCATCACTGGGTCCTGGCTCGCACACATCGGCGGCAGGCAACATCTATGTCGTCGCCGACACGAAGTCGAGAATGCGCGTGCTTCGAAACTATGTGCCCGTGGTCGGTCCGCTGCTCACCCATGATCAGCCCTCGATCGCGGAGTGTTGGGCGCTACTCGAGGAACTTGGTGGAACCGCGCCTTGAACACTGCGCGCGGACCTTGGGCCCTGTTAGGGGTGCCTTCCACGCAGGATGCTGATCTGCACACGCACTGAGGAGGTCGACGTGTTCAGGGAGATTCTGGTTCCGTTCAATGGCTCGGACGACACGGTTCGCGCCCTGGAGATCGGCGGCGGACTCGCAAGTGCAAGTTCGAGGCCCCTTCGAATCCTTGCGTACTCGAGTGAGCTCGACATCCCGATCCACTCACGAGCGCTTCATGACATGGCCGACACCATCGGCGAGCGGTACGGACTGAGCGCACAGATCACCACGGTTGTTTCAGCTCGGTACTTGGCCGATGAATTGCTTGCAGAGGCAAGACGGCGAACGGGGTCGGTGTTGTGTATCCCGTCTCAAGGGCTCGGGCGAAAGGCGCTCATCACCGGCAGCATGGCCCTCGATGTACTCACCGCTGCGCAAGGCCCTGTGGTTCTTGTAGGTCCGGAGTGCGAGGAGAGGATGTTCGAGCACAAAGGTCCGCTCGTGGTGGCACTCGACGGTTCCCCGGAGTCTGAAGCGATCGTCGAGAGTGCGCACGAGTGGGCGACGAGCTTTCACCTGCCGGTGGAGGTGGTGAGTGTTCTCGCAGCCGACCAGTCGGCAGCGCGCAGATCTGCGATCGCGGGTGGCGAACCCGAAGAGAGCGCCTACGTGGCGCGTGTCGCGCAGGAGTCCGTACTCGCCGAGGGCGACGTCTCCTACGAAATCCTGCATGGCAAACCTGTCGAGGAGATCCTCCGGGAGGTCAACCTCAAGGACGCGTCGTTGATCGCGATCGCTTCACATGTCCCACTGGGTATCGATCGACTTCTTCACGGCAGTGTCCTCGACGAAGTCGTTCGTCACAGCCCCGTTCCCGTCCTCGCTGTGAATCAATGGCCAGCGAGCTAGCAACACACAACCTGAGAAGACAGCTGGGAAGGTCTACGCTCGGGGGGATGTTCTCTATCGCATACGGGACCACCCGCACACCGGAGATTCAATGATGAGCGACGATTCGCGAGAGACAGACGATTCGCGAGAGACAAGGGTCTTTCTCCTCGACGATCACGAAATCGTGCGGCGCGGCATCGCCCAATTGGTAGATGCTGAGCCCGATATGCGGGTCGTGGGCGAGGCCGATAGTGCAGACCGAGCATTGTCCGCGATTCGGCTGTGTGAACCAGATGTAGCAGTGCTCGATGTGCGTCTCGGTGATGGGACCGGCATCGAAGTGTGCCGCGAGATTCGGGCGTTGCACCCCGAGTTGCCGTGTCTCATGCTGACGTCGTTCGCTGACGATCAGGCGCTCTTGGAAGCCGCCATGGCTGGAGCGTCGGGTTACGTCCTCAAGGAGATTCGATCGAACGATTTGGTCATCTCGATTCGAAAGGTCGCAGCGGGCGCGCAGTTACTCGACAGCGCAGAGATTCGCATGCGGATGCAGGCCGTCAGAGCCTCCGAGGAGGGGCGTCTCCAGGAACTGACTCCACAGGAGCGTCGGATCTTCGACCTGATCGGAGAAGGCCTGTCGAATCGTCAGATCGCCGAAGAGATGTTTCTCGCCGAGAAGACGGTCAAGAACTACATCTCGAACCTGTTCGCCAAGATCGACGTGACTCGCCGCACACAGGCTGCGGCAATGTCTGCTCGGATCGAAGAGCAGAAGCGCCGCCGGTTCGACTGACCGCTTCACGTTCCCTCATCTTGAGAAGTCACCGATATACCAGACGCCGAGGGAGGAATCGGCGAGTGCGCCGGCCCCTCCATTGCATCAACGGGTCGCTGGCACATCTGGGTGGAGACGCCGGGACCTTGGACCCTGCCCCGAAACCCAGGCCGTGGGAAGATTGGTGTGAGTTCGAAAAGGAGACATGCCATGTCAGTGGTTGTTGTCGGTGTTGACGGATCCGGGACCGCACGAGCGGCACTTCGTGAGGCGGTTTCCCAGGCGGCGTGGCGTAACGCTTCAGTCATTGCCGTACACATCATCCACATTCCCGCAGCCATGGGCTTTGACACGACGATGATCGATTTCGAGGCACTCCGAGCTGCTGGAACAGCAACCTTGGATGATGAACTCGAGAGCCTCGCCGAGGAATATCCCGATGGCCTGCCCGTGGAGATCGAGTCTCAGGTCCGCCTCGGCCACACTGGTACCGAACTTCTGTCGTTCTCGAGATCGGATGACTACGACGTCGCGCTGACCGTCGTCGGGTCACGTGGGTACGGGGGATTTCGAGGACTCGTCGTCGGTTCGGTCACCAGCTATCTCGTGCACCACCTCGATACGCCGCTGCTGATCGTCCCACCCGAAGCCTCCGATGCGTGATCCAATGTCGGAGCCGTCGGATCATCCTGTGCAGCCAATGGCGATCACGATTCCACTGCGACGACCGGCCGATCTTCGGCGGGTTGGTATGGTCGCTGATCTCTTTGCGAGTGCGCTGCACCGAACGATCGAAGTCATTACGATTGTCGATCCGCAGGACGATCTACGCCTGGAATTTGAGCGGTTCAGTCGTGCCGTAGAAGATTTCGCCGCCGTGGTTGGACGGGACGTGAAGCTCCGAGTGGTCGCCGATGAAGCTCCACTGAAGGGCTTTCTCGACATGTGCCTGAACCGATTCGTCTGCATGGCCACCGCTGCCTCTCCGTTCGACGACGCACATTACGTAGGCTCGTTCGCGGCAGCGTTGCTGGCCAAGACCTCAGCGCCGGTCGTCCTGGTCGGGCCGTCGGTACCGGACGTTTCACCGCCACCGATCGAGCGAGTGGTTCTGGGCGTCTCCAACGATGTCGACTCATCGGTGTCGCTCGAACTTGCACACACCGTCGCCACCGGCTTCGGCTGTCCCATGGCCAAAGTGCGAATCGACACCGAACACGGGGTCATCTACGAAAGCGACAGTCGAGACCCTCGAGAGTGGTTCCCTGAGGAAGTTCATGCGACGATGCGAGCTGAACCGATCGAACAAGACGACATCTCGGCCGTGCTGGTCGAGCGTTCCGCACATTCGGTTCTCGTGTTCTCCACCCGTGCTCACCAAGGTTTGACCTGGATTTGCGAGGGCAGCGTGGCGTTCGGGGCGATCTCGTTGACGTCGATGCCGATCGTCGCGGTCGGACCCAACGCAGTTCGCGGTGACGTAGAGCAACCACAGCCCAGTCTTGGCCGAGAGGTCACCTTGGCCTCACCACATGCCGAAGCAGCGATCGAAGAACTCGACGAACGGCTACGAGTCTTGAAGCACGCCGATGGTGCGCTCTTCACCGCTCATGGTGCTGGCTGAACGATCGCTCAACCCTTGCGACGTGCATTACTCGGTACGGTCCAGACCACCCGAGTGCCCCCACCAGGGCCCGGGTGAAGCGAGAAGTCGCCCCCGAGAGTTGCAGCTCTGTTCGCCATGCTCCTCAGGCCGTGGCCAGTGAGATCGTCGACGCAGATGGCTCGTCTTCCATCGGAGATCCCCTGCCCGTTGTCGGTGATCTCGACCTTCAACAATCCGGCTTCGACGATGACGGAGACTTCAGCAGACGTCGCTCGAGCATGTTTGGTGATATTCGACAGGGCTTCGCCGATAACGGCCACCACCTCGTGAACAAGAGTTGGCGAAAGGTCATCGACATTTCGTTTCGTGAGTGTGGGGGAGAACCCGAGAACGGGCACTTTTGAACGGACGAGCTCATCGATCTCGTAGGTCTCGTCGTCGTCATCCTCGACGAGGTGAAGGTCGAAGATCGCTTCTCGGAGCTGACGGATCCCAACATCAATCTGGTCGATCGCTTCGATCAGCTGGTCTCGACTTGCGGCATCTGTCGTGCTGCTGGCCAACGCTTGAAGACTCATCCCGGTCGCGAAAAGCTGCTGAACGACGGTGTCGTGGAGATCACGTGCAATACGGCCCCGGTCGCTCGCGACCTCGAGCTTCTTGGTGGTGTCTCGCAACGAGAGCTCAGCGTGATGACGTGCGACGGCGTAGCGCATCGATCGCGCAACCATGTCGCCGTCGACCCGCCCTTTCGGGAGGAAGTCATGGGCGCCGCGGTCCACCGCTTCGAGCGCGGTCGTGGGATCGTCGAGGCCCGTCAGCACAACGATCGGTGCTTGAGGAGACTGTGCAACCACCTTGTCGATGGCGAGAAGGCCTTGTGAGTCAGGCAGTGACAGGTCGAGCAAGATGCAATCGAATGCTTCATTTTCGAGAAGTTGAAGTGCGTTAGAGAGATCTTCGGCGTGACTCAGCACGAAGTCCGTCTCCGTATTCATGGCGAGAATCCGCTTCATGGCCCGTGCATCGAGGGGGTTGTCCTCCACGAGCAGGACGCGCAGCCGCGCTATGTCTCTCATCGCCTGCCCTCCGGGCCCAGTCGGACTACAACGTCACGCCCACAAGGTAGTAGCCAGACGGGTCAGCGCGTGAATGGAATGACCATCGGGCCGCCTTCGTCGAGGACAACGAGGACGTCGTTTCCACCTTGGTGCTCCAACTGATTGCTCAAGTCTTCGATGTCACCGAGCGGTATTCTGCATCGGTCGGTTCGATGCCAGTACTCGAGCGTTACGCCGGGGTGTTGGAGTTCGTCCAGATCGACCGGGTCGCCGCCCCCAACGATGATGACTCGCTGCGGCCAATGCGAGCGAGGTGGCGCGACCTGCTGCGCTGTGCGTTGCCCACGAAATGCCCGCACCGTCGGTACGGCCGCGAGCGCCGTCATGGCGAGCGTTGCGAGACTATATCGTTGGTCGCGTACAGCCTCGACGTCGAGTCTTCCGTCTAGGAGTGCTTCGAGAATTCCCTGGAGGGCGATGATTCCAGAAACGAGAAGCGTCAGCCCGACAAGACCGAGCGTGATAGCAAACGAGGTTGTTCGAATCTGAGAAGACATCTCTGCCGGATCGTTCGCCGCATACTGCGTGGTTCTCGTCCAGAAGTGTCGCCAGAGTGGGAGTCCGACTGCGAGCATGGTGACCCCTGCGAGCACCTCATTCCGATCGATCGGACCGGCGGTGAGGCCCGACAGCGCGAATACCCCGCCGACAACCCACGTCACCAGTGCCGCTGCGCTCAGGAGATAGTCGTAGGCACGGACAGGCTCGTTGCGTTCAGGCTCAGCACCGAGCAGCCATCGATGATAGCCCGCCGAGCACAATCCGGTGATCAAAACCGCTGAGAGGAAGGGCGCCGAATCGAAGTGGCGAACGGCTTCTGTCTCATCGGGTTCGCCGATCCAGTAGACAGCGACGAGGTACAACAACGCGGCAGCAGAAGTCACGGCGGCGGTGAAGCCGAGAAGTGCGCCCACGGGCACCACCGTGATGTACCAGGCCTCCGAACGCCGGCTGGACTCGAAATGACTCAACCAGTACCAGAACCACGCCATCGCTCCGACCGCAAAGAGCGCCGCCCATTCGCTGGTTGTGGGTCCAGCTCGCTCGACCAACGGATCATTTGTGACCGATCCATACAACCGGTCGAGTCCGACGTAGAACAATCCAACGTTGCCAACACCCAGCACGACGATGCCCACCACAGACCCGATAGCCAGATGGGAGTCACCCCGTACGCCATGGCGCCTCAACATCACGAACCAATGCGTCAACCACAACGCTCCCCAAACGGTCATCATGGCGACGTCGGAACCCTCAACGCTGCGACCCGGGCTGCTCTCGAGCATGCCGCGCAGGACCCGGTATGTCCCGACCATCGCGGCCGTCAACGTGGTGAGCAATGCAATGTTGAGGTACATGGACCAGACGACGCCAGAGCGCTCGTTGGGATCAGCTCGAAGCCGATGGTCAGCGATTCGGAGCAACACACTGAAGACAGGCAGTCCGACCGCAATGAGCGCTAACGCCTGCGCAAGCTGGGTGTTGTCGAAATCTCGAGAACGATCGACGAGCTCACCGAACACCCAGGTCACGCCGGTTGCCGTCAACACCATCGTGAGGAACAACAAGCCATAGAACGCAATCTGGCGCACCATGGTCGACGAATCGGTGTCGTCGGTTTCGCGAGCGCGTTGCAAGAGCCTGACGAACAACAGAGCGAATGTTCCCACGACAACCAAGGGAACAAACCCCAAGAGAACATCGACAAAGCTCACATGACCAGCGTGCCGTGGTTGGTGAACCCACGCCCAGGGACCTACGTCCCCGGCGGGTCGGGCCGATTGTTATCGTCCGAACACGCTCTCCTCGCTCACCCTCCGAGTTCTGTCGTGACTGCAGCGAGCAGCGAGCTGGCTCCAATGCGGAGGGTCTCCGATGTGGCCCATGACTCACCGAGAATTTCGTCGGCAAGATCGAGGTAGACCCCAGCCTGATCGACGGTACGCACCCCACCCGAGATCTTGACTCCGACGCGTGCGGACTCCGCTGCGACAATTTCGAACAGTTGTCGTGCGGCCGAGGGCGTTGCCGATCGTGCGGTCTTGCCCGTCGATGTCTTGAGGAAATCGGCGCCTCCGTCGATGGACTCGCGCGCCGCCTGGGCGATCAGCTCGGGTGTCTCGAGTTCACCCGTCTCGAGAATGACCTTGAGAATCAGATCATCGGGAATGATGTCTCGGACGCTCCGGACCAGGGCCTCGCCGTTGCCCCGGGCGCCATCTTGAAGGCTTCTCCAGGGAAAAACGACGTCGATCTCGTCGCCGCCAGCTTCGAGGATCACGGCGGCGTCCCTCCGTGCTCGAGAGGCGTCGTCGAGCCCTTCAGGGAAGTTGGCGACTCCGGCGATGCCCAGTCCAGAGCCCTCTAGACGTTTGGCAGCCACGTGGATGAACGATGGCCACACACATACTGCGGCGACACTTCCGTAGGGCGTTGTTGCAGCGTCACACAAGGCCTCCACATCTGCAGTTGTGTCGTCATCACCAAGAAGCGTCAGGTCGATGAGGGGAAGGATTCTTCGAGCAGTTGTTGTCCGAGTCTCTGGGAGCATGGTGTCCATTCTGACCAACTCGTTGCGAGTTGCCGAGGGACCATAGCCCTTCTCTCAGGAGAGCCTCGGTGCAGGGACGTTCGCCTCTTGTCCCATCGGAGGGCGCGTCTGAAGCTGGCCGATAGCGACGGGCGATCGCCGAGGAGAACCGATGAACATCACCGACGTCATTCGAAAGAAACGGGACGGTCACGAACTCAGCGACGATGAGATCAGATGGTTCATCGAGAGTTACACGCACGGCAGCGCGGTCGCAGACGAACAGGCTTCGGCCCTATTGATGGCGATCGTCTGGCGGGGAATGACGCCGGACGAGTTGTTCTGCTGGACCCAGGCCATGATCGACTCGGGAGAAACGATCGACCTTTCTGATGTGGAGCGACCGACCGTCGACAAACACTCCACGGGCGGCGTCGGCGACAAGATTTCGCTGATCGTTGTTCCGATGCTTGCTGCATGTGGCGCGGCGGTGCCCCAATTGTCCGGTCGAGGGCTCGCACACACCGGGGGCACCCTCGACAAGATGGAGGCCATACCGGGGTGGCAGGCCGAACTCACTGAGCAGCAGATGGTCAGGCAACTCCAGCGAGTCGGAGGGGTGATCGCTGGTGCGTCACACGACCTTGTTCCTGCGGACCGAAAACTGTACGCCCTTCGAGACGTCACCGGCACGGTCGAGTCCATACCGCTCATTGCGAGTTCGATCATGTCGAAGAAGATCGCGGAGGGGGCATCGGCGCTCGTGCTTGACGTCAAGGTCGGCCGTGGGGCCTTCATGAAGACCTTCGATGAGGCAGAGACGCTCGCCAAGATGATGGTGAGCATCGGCCAATCACATGGTGTTCGAACCACTGCGTTGCTCACGGACATGGACTGTGTCCTTGGTCGGGCGGTGGGAAACGGGCTCGAAGTCATCGAGGCCCTCGAGGTTCTCGAAGGTCACGGCCCATCCGATGTCACGGAACTCTCGCTTGCGCTCGCACACGAAATGGCGCTTCTTGCTGGGGTGTCGCGCGATCCGGCTGAGGCCCTTTCGTCCGGCGACGCGCTGGCCGCGTTCATCGACATTGTGGAGGCCCAGTCTGGCAATCTCTCCGTAGGAATCCCTCGCGCCCCATTCGTCGAGGTCTTCCATGCCACCGACAGCGGCTACGTCCACGAGCTGGACCCGTATGCGATCGGTACTGCGGCATGGAGACTGGGCGCCGGCCGGCGGAGGAAGGAAGACCTCGTCAGCCCAGTTGCGGGAATCATCTGTCTTGCGAAGCCTGGCGACGCTATTCGACGCGGCGACCCGCTCTTTGCGTTGCATACAGACGAGCAGTCCCGATTTGCCACGGCCATCGATGCACTCACCGATTCGACGACCATTCGGTCCACCGTTCCGGCGTCCCGTCAACTCGTCCTCAAGCTCGAGGGCGGGTCCCGCGTGCACGGAGTGTCATCGAATCCGGGCGGCTGACCCTCATACGGGGCACGTCGACCCGTTCGTTCATTTGGGTGGGAGGCGTACGCCGCCATCGACTCGAACACATTCGCCATTCATGTATGGGTTCGTGATGAGGTCCATGACCATGAAGGCGAGCTCCTCGGCGTACCCGAGACGTTTCGGAAACAACACCGACGATCCAAGGTGTGCCTTGAACTGTTCGCTTGCTTCACCTTCGCCATAGATCGGTGTGTCGATCAACCCAGGGAGCACGGTGTTCACGCGCACACCGACCGCCGATAGATCCCGAGCGATCGGCAAGGTCATGCCGGTCACGCCACCCTTTGATGCCGAGTACGCACATTGGCCGATTTGACCATCCTGCGCGGCGACCGAGGCCATGTTGATGATTGCGCCACGCTGACCATCCTCGGTGAGAGGGTCGGTTTTGCTCATCGCCGCAGCTGCCCGACTGAGCATGTTGAAGGTGCCAACGAGGTTGATGTCGATCACGCGCTGGAAGGCCTCGAGGTCGAACGGTTCGCCATTTCTGTCCACTGTGCGTCTAGCCAATCCGATACCGGCTGAGTTCACACACGCCCGTAACGGTCCCATTTCTGTTGCCGCGGTAATCACTGCGTCTACATCTTCGATCGAGCGCACATCACACGCGACGAACAGGCCACCCAGTTCACTTGCTACAGACTGACCCTTCTCTTCATTGAGGTCTGCAATCACGACCAGGCTGCCGGCGGCGGCCAACTGGCGGGCCGAGGCCTCGCCGATTCCCGATGCGCCACCGGTGATGATCGAGGAGCTTCCTTCGAGGCTGAGACGTGGCATCAGGCGTCCACCCGTTCGATCAGGGTTCCGTTGGCCAGTCCGCCACCTTCACACATCGCTTGGAAGCCGTATCGGCCGTCGGTACGTTCGAGTTCGTTCACGAGGGTGGTCATGAGTTTCGCGCCGGAACACCCAAGGGGATGCCCGAGGGCGATCGCGCCACCGTTGACGTTGACCTTGTCGAGGTCGGCTCCAGTTTCCTTCTGCCAGGCGAGGACCACAGAAGCGAATGCTTCGTTGATCTCGAAGAGATCGACATCTTCGAACTTCACGTCGGACTTCGCGAACAGCTTCTCGGTCACCGGAATCGGACCCTTCAACATCGTCACAGGGTCCGTGCCGGCCAACGAGAAGTTGCGGAACACGGCGCGTGGCTTGAGGCCGAGCTCCTCAGCTTTGGATCGACTCATGATGAGCAATGCAGCAGCCCCATCGCTGATCTGGCTGGAGTTACCTGCAGTGATCTTGCCATCTTCCTTGAACGCTGGTTTGAGGGTCGCGAGCTTTTCGGGAGTGCTTCCTTCGCGTATGCCCTCATCTCGAGTCATCATCATGGTTTCGCCGTCGATGGTGACGGGAACCGGGATGATCTCGTTCTCGAATCGGCCTTCAGCCGTCGCTTGGGCAGCGCGTCGTTGGCTCTCTGCTGCGAATGCATCGAGGTCTTCGCGGCTGAGGTCGTATTCGTCGCTGATCATGTCGGCGCCGATGCCCTGCGGAGGCAGGCCAGTCTCGGCGTAGCGATCTTGCATCGACTGTGGAAAGGCGAAGCCCAGATCTTTGACGATGCTTGCGCCCATCGGTGTTCTGGTCATGACTTCGACGCCGGCTGCCACGACGATGTCGTACGCACCGGCCATCACCCCTTGCGCAGCGAAGTGCACCGCTTGTTGGCTGGATCCGCATTGGCGGTCGACCGTGGTCGATGGCACGGACTCTGGCCAGCCGGCAGCGAGCACGGCATTGCGGCCAATATTGAGCGCCTGTTCGCCGACCTGCATGACGCAGCCCATGACGACATCATCGACCATGGCGGGGTCGAGATTGTTCCGCTCCTCGAGCGCTTTGAGTACGTGGGCCGCCAGGTCGGCCGGGTGCCAGTCCTTCAGGATCCCGTTGCGCCGCCCGGTGGGCGTTCGCACCGCATCGACGATGACTGCTTCTTCCATGGTGCTTCTCCCGTGTCTGAGATGGGGTGCTGTGTGTGAGGTGATCAGTCGAATTGCTGGGCCGTGAGCGCCGCAGAGATGTTGTTCTGGAGGCGGACGAGGACCTTCGCGAGTGCTTGGCGTTCTTCGCGGCTGACTCCTGCGCGGAGTTCACTGCGGACGACGACGTCGATGTCGACGGCATCTTGCGCGAGTTGTGTACCCGCTTCGGTGAGGCGGATGAGCCAGACCCGGCGGTCGGTCGAGTCCGGCAGACGTTCGATGAGTCCACGGGCTTCGAGCCGGTCGATTTGTGTGCCGGTGACCGCTCGTCCTTGACGGAGATGGTCAGCTGCCCGAGTTTGGGTGACGGGGCCGAAGTCTGCAACATAACAAAGCAGGCTGGCCAAGCTCAGTGTCAGGTCGATTGCCGCGAATCGCTGATCGTACAACGCCCGAATATCACTCGCGGCAGAGACGATCGTGCTCTCGACTCGGCGCCATGGGGGAGCGTCCAGCTCATGAAGCGATCCTGAGCTGTTCGCCCCAGTTGGGGATTCTGTAGTGGCCATGACTGTATGACACCATACAGTCATCCAGGCCCCGGCGGTCGCCTAGATTTCAACACGATGACGTCCCTTGATATCGACATGCTTCGAAGAGCACTTCACGAGGTTGCGGACCCAGACAAGGCTGAGCCCATGGCCGCCTACACGAAGGGTCACTTCGTGTACATGGGTGTGACTGCCGGCGACCGGCGAACGGTCTCGAAAGCTCTCATCCGCGACGCAAAGCACGCGCAGCCCGACTCGCTGATCGCGCTCGCAACCGAGTTGTGGGATCAGCCCGAGCGCGAGCTTCACTACATCGCGATGGACCTCTTGCGTGCCGGGGCACAGAATCTCCGACCGTCCGACCTCGATGCGGTGGCGGGGTTCATCACGAAGACACCGTGGTGGGACACGGTCGACTCGCTCGCCGCCTGGACGGTCGGACCGATGGTCACCAACTATCCAGAGCTCGTGCGAACGATGGATCGCTGGATCGACGGCGATGACCTCTGGCTGGCGCGGACGGCGATCCTGCATCAGCTGGGGTTCAAGGATCGGACCGATGCGGCACGGCTCTTCTCCTACGCTGAACGACGCGCTGCGGACACCGACTTCTTCATTCGGAAGGCAATCGGGTGGGCCCTACGTCAATACGCGCGGGTTGATCCCGATGCCGTGCGTCTCTTCGTGGCCGAACACGCCGATGAGTTGTCTGGACTGACCAAACGTGAAGCCCTCAAACACCTCTCGTGACATCAAGGAAGAGCTGATACCGCAACGAACAAGCCGCTGGCCTCGAGGAGTGGACGACCTTCACCACTGAGGATTGCACCGCGGGCTCGGACCGATCGGGAGCGTGGCTGATCGGTGTCACCGGCGACTCGGTATGGTCCGCCCTCGAGAAGGACTGGCTGGCGATACCGGAGATCCAACGTGCCAGTTGCGACCCTGGTGCCAAGCGCTGCCGAAGCAAGGCGAGCGCAGAAGTAGTCGAGCACGGTCGCCGACAGTCCGCCCTGCATCCACCCGGCTGCACCGACGTGTTCGGGTTGCGGTGAAAAGAACGCCTCGCCGACGACTTTGGTTCCGGGTCCACCCGTTGTCGTCACGGACGGGTACAGGGCCCTCATGATCCGCTCGATCGCGGCGGTCGCCCGGGCGTCGATCTCGTGTTCGTCCATCATCGAGCAGCACGGTATCTGGCGTCGAACGACACGCCCCGTTCGGACGTTTCTCATTTCTCCGACCCGCTGGCGCGATTTTTGCTAGACCGGCGACGGCAACCAATTTCCCCGATCCCCGACACTAGGAGTAGTCAGACATGCCACGATCGACCATCCATGCACGATCTAGAATGCGAGGCGCTCGCTCGGCGATCCTCGTTCTTGCGATGTTGGCGGCGCTTGTGGCGATTGCGCAACCAGCAGCCGCACAAACCACCTCACGGGTGAGCTGTGCTGGCCAGTTGGCAAGCATTGTGGGACAGTCCCCAGGCGAAATCATGGGCACGGCTGGGGACGACGTCATCGTCGGAACACCAGGCGCCGACATGATCATCGCTGGCGCGGGCAACGATGTGGTCTGTGGCGGTGGCGGAGCCGATGTCATTCTCGGTGGTCCGGGGCGCGACATCATCCTTGGGGAGAACGGCCCCGACGACATCCGGTCGGGGAATGGCAACGACCTCGTTTGGGGCGGCTCCGGCAATGACATGATTCGTCTGGGCTTCGGGCGTGACACCGCCTTTGGCGGGCCAAACGCAGACACGATTGCCGGAGGACCCGGCAACGATGTGGTCCGAGGCGGCTCCGGCAACGACATGGTGTTCGGTAGCAATGGCTCCGACCTCGTCGAAGGTGGCAACGGCGACGACGTGTTGGGAGGCGGCGCAGGGAATGACTACATCCGTGGCGGCGCCGGCGACGACGACCTGACCGGTGGAAACGGTCGCGGCGACCGCCTGCAAGGGGGCCCCGGTATCGACGTCTGTCGAGATCGTGGCTTCAACACCAGGTTCGGAGGATGTGAGCCGGACTTCGCACTCACCGTTCTGCACATCAACGATCATCACTCGCACCTCAACCCCGATTCGGGCGACTTGGTGCTGGCCGGACAGGACACCCGAGTCAGCCAAGGTGGATTCCCGAGTGTGGTCTCAAAGATCGACGAGCTGTCAGCTGCCAACGACGGGAACGTCGTGAAGATCCACGCAGGTGACGCGATCACCGGCACGCTCTTCTACAGCCTGTTCAAGGGAGAGGCAGATGCAGAGCTGATGAACGAAGCATGTTTCGACCTCTTCGAGCTCGGCAATCACGAGTTCGATGATGGCGACCAGGGACTAGCCGATTTCCTCGGTTTCCTGGCTGACTCCGAAACATGTGACACGACTGTTCTCGGTGCCAACATCGTTCCCTTGGCTGGCACGCCGTTGGCGCCTCCAGCTGGCAACCTGTTCGAACCGTTCAAGGTCATCGACTACGACGGTGACAAGGTTGGATACGTCGGGCTTGACATCGCCGGCAAGACGATGAACTCGTCGAGCCCTCTCGATACGACGATGTTCCTCGACGAGGTCGAAACCGCACAGCAATACATCGATCAACTCACCGGCGATGGCATCGACAAGATCGTGCTCGTCACCCACACCCAGTTGATGAACGACATCTCGTACGCGTCACAACTCACCGGAGTCGATGTGATCGTTGGCGGCGACAGCCACACGCTTCTCGGAAAGTTCGCGCCGGTCGGTCTGAACACCTCGGGTCGGTACCCGTACCGCACGTCTGACGCAGCGGGTTCGCCCGTGTGCATCGTGCAGGCATGGCAGTACTCCTGGGTGGTCGGTGAGCTGAACGTCAACTTCGATGAAGACGGCACGGTCACGAGCTGTGATGGCACGCCGCATCTGCTTCTCGAGGATTCGTTCCAGCGCAGGCCCGAACCCGATGCTGATCGCGAGGAACTCGTCGGCGCAGAACGTCAGGCTGTGGTCAACTTCATCGATGCGACACCGGAGTTGTCGATCGTGACGCCCGATCCCGGTGCCCAGGCAATCCTCGATGGGTATGCCACTCAGGTGACGGTGCTCGAACAAGAGGTCGTCGGCACCGCAGCTGCTGATCTGTGTCTCGAACGAATACCTGGTCAGGGACGAAGCCAGATCTGTGACGTCGCCGACACTGCGGTCAACGGGGGGGACATCCAGCAGTTGGTCACCGACGCGTTCCGGATCCGAAGCTTCGAGTCAGACTTCGCGATCCAGAACTCGGGTGGTGTTCGCATCGACATTCCAGCCGGTGAGGTCACCATCGCTGACGTGTTCGAGCTCCTGCCCTTCGCAAATACGATCGTCAACCTCGAAATGACCGGAACGGAAATCAAAGCAGTCTTGGAGGATGCGATTGCATTCTCGATCGAACCTGATGGCTCGACCGGTGCATATCCGTACGCCTCGGGACTGCGCTTCGATGTGGACCTCAACGCTGCCGAGGGGTCGCGGGTCACCAACATGGAGATGAAGCCATCGGGGACGACGATATGGGTTCCGTTCGTTCTCGGGGACACCTACACGGTTGCGACCAACAGCTTCGTTGCCTCGGGTGGTGATCGCTACACCACGTTCGAGGATGTGAGCAACGATGGTCGAGTGGTCGATACATTCCTCGACTACGCACAATCGTTCATCGATTACATCGAGCAGGATTCTGGTGGTGTCTTGAACAAGCCGGCGGCTGGCGACTACTCGACGCAGAACTTCACCCCGCTCGCGGGCTAGGAGAACAACACTGAGCCGGTCGGCGTCTCGCCCCTCTTGGAGGGGTGAGGCGCCGATCTGCTACGTATGACAGATGCCATTTGTCATTGGAATCGATTCCTCCACGCAGTCCACGAAGGCTGAGCTCCGCGACGCCGATACTGGTGCCTTGATCTCGACCGGCCGTGCAAGTCATCCGAGCACGCAACCGCCGATCTCCGAACAGGAGCCGACCGCATGGTGGGATGCGTTGGTTGACGCAGTCGGTCAGCTCGGCGACGCACGTGCCGATGTGGTGGCGATCTCGGTGGCCGGTCAGCAGCACGGCCTCGTCTTGCTCGACGATGCGGGCGAATCGATCAGGCCGGCGAAACTCTGGAACGACACGACGTCGGCGCCACAAGCCGAACGACTCCTCGAAGAGCTCGGAGCAGACTGGTGGTCAGATTGGGCTGGCATCGTACCCGTGGCGTCGTTCACGGTGAGCAAACTCAAGTGGGTGGCTGATCACGAGCCACAGAATCTCGAACGTGTTGCCAAGGTGATGCTGCCCCACGATTATCTGACTTGGAGGCTGTGTGGCGAACATGTCACCGATCGAGGTGACGCATCGGGGTCCGGGTGGTACGACGCAACGACGAACTCGACGTTGCTGCGTCCCCTGGAGCTGGCGACGGGAGGGCAAGATTGGACCGACCGAGTGCCCAAGGTGCTCGGGCCGAACGAAATCGCCGGGAACCTGAAGGTTGATGTCGCTACTCAACTGGGCCTCCCACACTCTGTGGTCGTGGCGCCAGGCACTGGAGACAACATGGGCGGCGCTCTTGGTCTCGGGCTAGCCGAGGGAGACGTTGTCATGTCGCTGGGTACGTCGGGAACCGTGTACGCACGAACCAACTCGCGGGCAGTTGACGTCAGCGGCGCAGTAGCGGGCTTCTGTGATGCGACAGGAGGGTTTCTCCCATTGGTGTGCACTCTCAATGCCACCAAGGTGACCGACACGGTTGCGACGTGGCTGGGGACTGACGCGCCAGGACTGTCAGAGCTCGCCGTTGAGGCGGGGAGTGGTCCGATCGACGTCACCTTGGTGCCCTATTTCGATGGAGAACGGACTCCGAATCGTCCCGATTCGCGAGGGATCATGGTCGGGCTGTCGAATGCAACATCTCGAGCGGAACTTGCTCGGGCTGCCCACGACGGCGTCGTCTGCGGGCTCCTCGACGGCGTGTCCGCGCTCGAGGACAGCGGCGCCACAGTCGATGGGCGACTGATTCTGGTCGGAGGGGGAGCTCGCTCCGCGGCATACCGCCAACGACTAGCTGACATATCCGAACGGATCGTCCACATACCTGAGAACGAGGAGTCCGTTGCTGTGGGTGCCGCCCTTCAGGCCGCCGTTGTGCACGGGGGAGCGGGTGATTTCGACGACCGGGCGATCGATTGGGATGTTCGCAAGGCCTCGACGGTGTATCCGACCGAGGGTGTCGATGGTGCCGCAGCGCGTCGTCAGTACCGTGCCGCCTCGTCGTTCGACGACGGGCTTTGTCGGCCTGTTTGATCGGTCCCTTTTGGTACAACTACTGGCGACCAAGCGGCTCGTCTGGGCCATTCGGATCATTGTGAACAGACCCGTTCGCGTCGATCCCCTCAGTACGGACCCCACCAACCCTGTCTTCGGACCGGATCTGGATCCCATTACCTGGTCCTGGAGCAACGATGACGCGACGTGGATCACTTCTGGTGGTGAGCATTCCTGTACTCACGATCGTGACGATTTCGCTGTTGGTCGCCGACCAACACACCGATTTGGCTGGGATGATGATCGGCGCGTATGCGTCGCTGTGCGTACTTGCCCTCGTCGGAGCCTTGTTCGTTGTTCAGCCGGAGCTGTTCACACAGGCTCAGATCGAAGAAGTGGCGGCCGGCAGCGATGACGTTGGGGGACTGGTGGCCCATCATGCGCCCAATTCGGTCCCTGCTGAAACGGTGACTCACGAACAGCCCCAACCAGCCCCACCCGCTCGCGTGCTCCCTGAGCGTCCTCAGTCTTGGTCGCCGGGCGAACCGCCTCGCGAAGCCCATGATCCATTTACCGTCGTTGCCGCACCAGCATCAGCGCCAACCGATCGGTCGCTCGAACCACAGCAGGACACCAGTGCAATCGCGCCCAGTCGCGCCGCCGAGATCTTCGTCAACATCGGGAGAAGAAACAAGCAGCTCAATACACAGATGTTGAACTTGATCTCTCACCTCGAACGACACGAGCTCGATCCAGAGACGCTCCAGGGCCTCTACGAGTTGGATCACCTGGCGACGCGCATGCGTCGCAACGAAGAGACCCTCCTCATGCTGGCAAGTTCTCGCAAGGTTCGGCAGTGGAGCCCACCAGTGAAACTGGAGGATGTCCTTCGTTCTGCCCTCGCCGAGGTCGAACGATTCGCTCGTGTCGAGCTCGATCATGTTCCCGATGTCCTGGTTGTGGGCGCAGCTGTGTCGGAAATTTCGCATCTTCTCGCCGAATTGATCGACAACGCGACCCAGTTCTCTCACGCTTCGACACTCGTCACCGTCGCTGCCCACACGACCCTCGAGGGGCTGGAGATCGAGGTACTCGACACCGGTCACGGGATCGATGAGAAGAAGTTGTCGGATCTGAACGAACTGTTGCGTCATGCCCCCGCGCTCGCCGATGCGCCATCTCGTCGACTCGGGCTTTTCATCGTCTCGCGTATTGCTTCTGATCACTCGATCACCGTCGAGCTTCTCGGAGAACGGGGAGTTGGCACGGTCGCCAGCGTGTCCTTGCCTCTCGAATTGCTGATCGAAGCAGCAGCTGAGCAAGGCGCCGACAGCGAATCATCGATGGAAGCGCTCGATCTTCTCGACCCAGTACTCCAGATGGCGGTTGGAGCTGAGCTCGAAGAAGACGAAGAAGAAGCGCTTGCAGACGCGACACTGCCGACCGTACAAGAGGTTGCTGAAGCTCTCCCATCGTTCCCGAGCGTGGCGATCACCGAGCCGTCATCCCTCGGAGCAGTCGAGTCCACCCCCTTCCCAGGGGTACCCGCAGCGTCTCATCTCGATGAAGTCGAACAAGACTCGGAGCTGTTCGAACCCGAACCCGCAGAGACCGGTCTTGCGCAGTTGCCGAGTCGGATTCCCCAGGCGACCTTTCCATTGGTGTGGGGGCAGGATTCTCCGAACCGTCACGCCGCGAGGCAAGGGCCCGAGGTGTTGCCGGGGTCAGGGGCTGCCACACAATCGACGGACGAGCCGTTCGACGACACCGCAGCGGCACGCATCGCAGGGGATGCCGCTTCGTCAATCATTGCGTTCTCGTCCGGGGTGGCTCGCGGTGTCATCGATGGCGCCCAGGAGCACACCTCCGACTTCACCACCGATGAGGAGGATGTATGAGTATCGACGATCCCGCAGAGGCATTCGCTTGGCTCTTGACCGATTTCGTCGCCAGAACCAACGGTGTCCAACACGCGCTGGCAGTGTCTGCTGACGGTATCAAGCTCGCTTCCTCGGACTCGATGCCGAGTGCGAGCGGAGACAAGTTCGCCGCAATAACGGCGGGACTCTCGAGCCTCGTACATGGTGCTGCTGACTGCTTCGGCGAGACAACCGTCGAGCGCGTCTTGGTCGAAATGGGTGGCAGCTTCCTCCTCGTGACCAACGTGAGCCATGGATCTGTCCTCGGCGTGTTGTGCACCAAAGATGCTGAGCTTGGCGTGGTCGCCTATGAGATGACGATGTTTGCTCAGCGTGCGGGAAGTGTGCTTTCTCCGACGATCATCGCCGAGCTCCAGAACACGCTCGTGGTGTGAGTCGAAGCTGCCATGTCGCAACCGAGGCTTCCGCCATATCTCATCGCCGGTGGCAGGACCCGACCATCGATGGAACTTGCGATCGAAACGCTGGTGGAGCGTCCGGTCAGCGAAGTGACGAACGTCGAACGGTTCGAATCCCAGCGCGTGCTGGAGCTCGCGACGAGGCCGCTGTCGGTCGCAGAAGTGTCAGCGCATCTCGGTCTCCCGCTCGGCACAACACTGGTGCTCGTCTCAGACCTTCTCGAGTCCGGCCAGCTGTCGGCTCATGAGACAACCGATCAGTCAGACGTATCGAACCTCGACATCATGACAAGGATCATCCATCGTGTCCGAGAACTCTGAATCTCTGAAGAAGGTGTCCGCAAAATTCGTCGTCGCCGGTGGATTCGGGGTCGGCAAGACCACCCTCGTCGGATCCGTGTCGGAGATCGATCCGCTGCGAACCGAGGCTGACATCACCTCCGCGAGTGCTGGAATCGATGATCGATCTCAGATCGACCACAAGACAAAAACCACAGTTGCGATGGACTTCGGTCGTCTCACGATCGACGATCAGCTGGTTCTCTACCTTTTCGGAACCCCCGGGCAGGATCGGTTCAGCTTCATGTGGGATGACATCGTGCGAGGCTGCCTTGGTGCAATCGTCCTCGTCGACTCGCGGCGACTCGACGAATCATTCGCCTCGATCGACTACTTCGAACGACGCCGCACCCCGTTCGTGATCGCAGTGAACCGATTCGACGGTGCCTTCGTACATGATCTGGGTGCAATACGCGAAGCGCTCCAAGTCGACCCATCGACACCGGTTGTGGATTGTGATGCCCGCGAATGGGTTTCCGTTCGTGCGACCCTGCTCGTGTTGTTCGATCGAATCGTCGACGAGCTGAACGCGGAACATGAACGTGCCACTCAGATTCGTTCAGAGGCGCAGGTCCAGCGGGCAAGCTGACTGCTACAGGGATTCGAGGAACGCAATGAGCGCCTGGCGGTCGCTGAGTTCCGCGCGCATGAACGCCGCACGGGAGCCTGACCCCTCGCCGCCATGCCAGAGAATCGCCTCTTCGATCGTTCGGGCCCGGCCGTCGTGCAGCAGCCCTCGGTCGTCCTCGACCGGTACCAGCCCCAATCCCCACAATGGAGCCGTGCGCCACTCGACGCCGCTCGCTGCGAAGTCTGGTCGATCATCGGCCATGTCGAATCCGAGGTCGTGCAACAAGAGGTCGGTGTACGGGTGGATCGTCTGCTCGGCGAGTGCCGAGAACACACTCTGACCGGTCTGAAGCGTCTCTGTGTGGCAGCCAGCACAGCCGAAGTCGTCGAACAACGTTTCACCCGTCTCAGCTCTCGGATCACCAGCGGTTCGTGGCTCTGGCACCGCCAAGAGCCGGAGGTAATGGGTGATTGCCTCGAGGCGTTGGTCTGACACCTCATGTGTGCCCCCATTCGGTGTGGTCGAGCACATGTCCTGACCAGCGGTGCAGTTCTCCGATTCGATCAACGTCGACGTGACGCCGAGGTCTCCATGGAACGCTTGGGCGACCTGTTGGTCGAGCTGCACGATGTTGGCTTTCCACCCGAATCGTCCGAGATCCGAGCCTTCGACTGCTGGGTTCCAGACCAGATTGGGGCGGCCGCTGATCCCGTCGCCGTTCGCATCGTTCGGGTCGGCGGTGGCAAGGATGCTGTCGGCCGGCACTGCTTCGAGGAGGCCCATACCGATCAGTTGCGCTCCGATGCGGGCAGATACTTGGACACCCTCGGTCAGTGGCCCGTGATTGCGGTCACGGATGTTGACCGTCGGCCACAGCAACTCGAATGGGGTGCCATCTGGATATGTGCCCTGTTGGATCACGTAGTTGGTGAAGATCGTTCCTTCGGGTTCATTCGCTCCGATCGCGCGGTCTTGTAGTTGGTCGCCATAGTTCGGCTCGGGGAGGGGAGCACCCGTCACGGGGTCGGAGCCTTGCACCGACAGACGCACAATCAGCCCGACGTCGGTGAGTTCACCTTCGGGGGGAACTTGCCGACGGCCCGTGGACGGATGGCATACCGCGCACGAGTCGGCATTGAACAGTGGCCCGAGCCCGTCATTGCCGGTTTCGGTCGGACCGACCGGAGTCCAGACTTCGTTGAAGAATTCCTGTCCGGCAAGAAAGCGTTGCCACTCCGCGTCGTCGAGGCGATCGACGGGCTCGAAGAAGACCTCGGGCAGTCGCTCGTCGGACTGGAGACCGGTCGCTGATTTGGGTGTTTCGGTGGCTGTCGATGCCCCCACCGACGAGGACGAAGTCGTGGATGAGTCCATGGTCGTCGCAGCATCACTCGTGCACGCTGCGATGACGAATGCAAGTGCGATCGCCGCGACGACACTCCAACGACCCATACCGTAAAGCGTAGGGGGACCGTGCGAGCGATAGCGTTCTGGTGTGTCTCGAGGAGAACGGTTCAAAGATGCAGTGAAACGGGCGGGCGAAACCGCCCGTCAATCGGCTGTCGATCTTGGGCTTGACCAACGTCTCGGCAACATCGGGATCACCAGCACTGCACTTTCGGGAACTCCGCGCACGCTCGAGGAGATCAAGGGAGAACTCGACTCCCTCGTCGGACTCGAGTCGGTGAAGGAACAGGTTCGTACGCAGGTGGCGTTCTTGCAGATCCAGGCTCAGCGCCTCGACCATGGGCTGAGCGAGGTTCCCACAAGTCAGCATCTGGTGTTCCTCGGCAATCCGGGGACAGGCAAGACGACCGTCGCTCGACTGCTCGGTGAGATGTACGGCGCTCTCGGGTTGCTCAAGAAGGGACACCTCGTCGAGGTCGACCGAGCCGGCCTCGTGGGTCAATACGTCGGTCACACGGCGAACAAGACCAACAAGGCGGTCAAACGAGCCCTCGATGGAGTGCTGTTCATCGACGAGGCCTACGCACTATCTCCACCGGGAATCATTGGCAACGACTTTGGTCGCGAGGCGATCGAGACGTTGATCAAACGAATGGAAGACCACCGAGATCGCCTCGTCGTCATCGTTGCTGGGTATCCCCGATTGATGCACGACTTCCTCCGATCGAACCCCGGACTGCGCTCGCGGTTCGCCCGCGAAATCTCCTTTCCCGACTACTCCGGGGATGAGTTGGTCGCGATCACCCACAAGCTCGTGCGCGACGCCGACTACGAAATGGGGAAGGGCGTCAACAAGACCATCGCTGCAATCCTCGGCCGGGCGACACGGGACGAAGCCTTTGGCAATGCGCGGTATGCCCGAAATCTCTTCGAACAGGCGATCAACCGTCAGGCGGTCCGCCTGTCCGAGTCAGACGCCGTCGGCGCCCTCGATCGCGCGAAGTTGAGCACCCTCGAATCGAGCGACTTCGAAGAAGCTGCACGGCTCCTTGCTGCAACGTTGCCCCACTAGTGGACGTTCTCGACTGTCCCCTGGGAACCTTCGAGCTCGAACGCGTACCAGTACGTCCCCGACAGCCGCTCCGGGCATGGGACGCGGCCGACGAATATCTCCTCGAGGCGTTCGGGACCACGCCGCCCGCGGACGGTGCCTCGGTCGCGATCGTCAACGATTCATTCGGCGCATTGGCAGTGGCACTTCGTTCGCACACACCGATTCTCATCACTGAGTCCGCAGCGGGCAGAGAAGCGGTCCAACAGAACCTCGCTCGGAACGATCTTGGGCCCCTCACGCCTTTGTCGATGCTCGAGTTGGGCGCTCTGGACAGACCCATCGATGTGCTGATCGTCAAGATCCCGAAATCGAATGCGCACCTTGCAGATCTGTTGGGACGTATTCGACCGCACCTCCATCCAGGGAGCACGATCATCGGTGCCGCGATGTCAAAACATGTTCGGACGTCGACCATCGAGTGTTTCGCGTCGATGATCGGTCCTACGACCACGTCGCTCGCGCGCAAGAAGGCCCGACTCGTACACGCGACGTTTGATCCCGATCTGACCGTCGAGGCGTCGTGGCCCGTCGACTGGGAGTACGACGGGCTCACACTCGTGAACCATGGAGGGGGATTCTCCCCAGAATCGGTCGACGTCGGCACCAGATTCCTGCTGGACAACCTTCCCCCTGTGGCAGATCTCCTTGCCCACACTGGGGCTCCGGCGCAGGTGGTCGACCTCGGTTGTGGCAACGGCATCATCGGCTTGCGACTGGCACGCGATCTCGACACCTCAGGCATCGACTTCCAGCTGCACTTCGTCGATGATTCCGCCCTTGCGATCGATGCCGCCGCGCGGTCATGGGAGGCCACACGTACGACAGCTGTCGGCGGGGATGAGATGCGGTTGCACCATTGTCACCGGCTCGTCAAGGCAGTGGCCAAAAACACCGCGGATCTCGTTGTTGTGAATCCGCCGTTCCATGATGATCGAGTCATCGGCGATGACACGGCGTGGTCGATGTTCACCGACGCACATTCGGTGCTGGTAGGTGGTGGCCAGATCGTCGTGGTGGGCAACCGACATCTGGCCTATCACGCCAAGCTTCGAAAGATCTTCGGCGAGGTCGACACGATTGCGAGCTCGTCCAAGTTCGTCCTCCTGCGCGCTCGCAAACGCGCCAAGTAAGATTCACAAATGGGAGCACCTCCCCCAGACAGCATCGACCCCGTCGACTACATCCAGGTCACGCGAGACGCATACGCGCTGCTGGGTTTCGACTCGTACCGATGGGCGCACAATCCCGAACCAGCCGCGTTTGTGTCACCCACCAAACCGCTCGAGGAAAGCAAGGTCGTGCTCATCGCATCGGGCGGTGTGTATCGCGTCGGCGACATCGGATTCACCCACAAAGACGATCTGAGCCATCGGGAGATCCCGATTGTGACCCCCACCGATGAGCTTCGGGTGACTCATTTCGCGTATGACCAGACGTCGGCGAGGGCGGATCCGAACGCGGTGTTTCCAATCGACGCTCTGCGCGCCATGGTGCGCTCTGGTGAAGTCGGCGAACTTGCCGAGGTTGCGCTCACATTCATGGGCGGTATCTATTCACAACGGCGACTCCACGAGACACTTGTTCCGGCGCTCGTAGAGCGTGTCCGGGCCCTCGAAGCCGACATCGCACTTCTCGTACCCGTTTGACCGGTGTGTCATCAGTCAGTTGGGCTGATCTCGAGAGCACTGGAGGCTGCTGGAACGACGACGACCTCCATCACGAGTGCATGGAGTATCACGGCGGCGGCGAACCCACCTCGGGCTGTCTTCACGGATTTCCCGCTGGGCAACACCGCAGGTCCACCTCATGACCGAGACACACAGCTTGCAATCACCCGCAGCGCATTGTCAGCGGCATTTTCGATCACACAGCCGGGGACGATCATCCCCCTCGACCACGAATGGCCAGAGCCATGGAAGGACGAGGCTCGCGAGTTGATCGATCATCGCACTTCGCGAAACGACGCCCCCCAGTATCAATCAGATGCCGATCGGGCAGCAGCAATAGAACGTCACGGTGAAGCCGCTGCGTGTTCGGTCTGTTAGACGTACCGGATCTACGACGGCTACAGATTTCTCAGGGCTTGGCGATCGCCTTGCGCCCACGCACGGGGTATCGGGGCCAGGTGTATCCGGGGGTAGCGGGATGTCCTGGTGAGACCAAGGTGTCGGCCAGCGCTTCGTCCTCCTCGCTGAAGTCATGCTTGAGGCATCCGAGGTAGTCATCCCATTGTCCCAACGTGCGCGGGCCGGCGATGACACTCGTGACCAACGCATTGTTGAGCACCCACAACATCGCGTAGTCCGCCACCGACATCGATCCTTTGGCCACGTGGCGTTCCAACTCGGCAACAACATCGAACGCTTCGGGTTTGAGGTCGCGACCGAGAATGCTCGCATCGCCCCGCCCCGCCCTGCTGTTCGGTGGCCGCTTCCCCGACTTCTTGTACTTGCCGGTCAGCACACCACGCGCGAGCGGCGAGTAGGGCACGACGCCGATGCCGTAGTACTCACAGGCGGGCAAGAGGTCTGATTCTGGCTGACGGTTCAACAGGTTGTACAAGGGCTGGCAAATGATCGGCCGGGGTGTTCCTGTTTGGTCGCACAGGTGAACGAGTTCGCCCACCTGCCAAGCGCGATGATTGGAAAAACCCCAGTACCGGGCCTTCCCGCTGGCGATGACGTCGCCCATTGCCCGCACGCTTTCTTCGAGCGGGGTGTCCCAATCGACGTGATGCATGTAATAGATGTCGACATGGTCGGTCTGTAGCCGTCTGAGGCTCGCGTCGATCGCGTCCATGATCCATCTGCGTGACAGGCCCATCTTCTGGTGAGGTGGTCCGTCCTGCTGGCCCACCTTCGTGGCGACCACCCATTTGTCACGTTCCTTCTTCATGAGCTTGCCGAGTATTTCCTCGGCCTTGCCACCGTTGTATGCGTCGGCGCAGTCGATGAAATTGACCCCCGCTTCCCACCCTCGGTCGAGCATCTTGCGCGCAGCCGCTTCGGTCGTGGTCGCGCCGAAATTCATCGTGCCGAGGCTGACGGTCGAGACTCTGACTCCGCTCTTTCCGAGATATCTGTAGTCCATGCGCCGAGCGTAGCTCGTGAGGGTTCGTCGAACCGTCGAACGCATCGACTCACCACTTGTTTCGCGCAATGCAGCGCGACGTTGCGGAATGTCGCCGGGGTGGGGGATGGTTGACCACGTATGGAGACTCGGCCACCCCAACAGCGACGCGAGCTGATACTCCTCGCGGCGGGACTGGTCTTGACGATGTCGCCCTGGTTCTCGACAGCGGCGGTCCTTGGCCAACTGCGCACGGATTGGGACCTGTCCAACGCTCAAGCGAGCTGGCTCACGATCACGGTGCAGATCGGGTTCGTGATCGGCGCCGTCATCTCGTCGACGACGAATCTCGCCGACCGATTGCCACCGCAACGGTTGATCTTCCTTGGAGCAACCGGTGCTGCGGTTGCCAACGTGGTGGTCGTATTCGGGAATTCGTTTGGTGTGGCTGTGGTCGCTCGATTGGTGACCGGTGCCTTCCTCGCAGGCGTGTACCCGCCATCGCTGAAGGCCATGTCGACGTGGTATCGGGAGGCCCGCGGTATGGCCCTGGGAGTGCTGGTCGGTGCTCTGACCGTGGGATCGGCTCTTCCACATCTGATCAATGCGATCGGTGGTTTGGACTGGCAAGTCACGTTGATCGCAGTGTCCCTCCTGACGTTCGGCGGTGGTGTTCTCGTCGAGCGTCTGAGTACGGACGGGCCATACGCGGTGGGCGCAGCGACGTTCGATCCGAGCCAGATCCGAGCCATCCTCAATACCCGTGACTTTCGATTGGCGAGCGCAGGGTACTTCGGCCACATGTGGGAGCTCTATGCGATGTGGGCCTGGATCGCGGCCTTTTACGGAGACGCATTCTCGTCATCACGCGCTGCCAGCCTGGCGGCGTTCGCCGTGATCGGCGTGGGGGCAGGTGGTTCGGTGTACGCGGGCCTGATGAGTGATCGGCGGAGTCGATCGGATGCAGCCGCGCTCGCGATGCGATGGTCGGCGTCGACCGCCTTGGTCACTGGCTTCCTCGTGGATGCTCCCGCCGTGATCGTCCTCGGCATCGGTCTCGTCTGGGGCTTCTGGGTCGTCGCGGACAGCGCCCAATTCTCGGCGATCGTGACCGAGGTGATCGACCCCAGGTACGTCGGCACGGCCCTGACGATCCAACTCGCCGCCGGGTTCGTCCTCACCGTGTTCACGATCTTCTTGGTACCCGTGGTCCGAGATGCCTACGGTTGGGGATGGGCGTTCTTCCTCCTCGCACCGGGGCCGATCCTCGGTGCGTGGGCAATGCGGCTGTTGCGGCTTGGTCCGAAGACCGTTGCCGAGGATCCCGAGGAGCCTGAGACCATTTGGGTCAGCCCGTTCTTCTGAGTCCTCGTTCGAAGCAGATACACCTCGCACAGATCGCTTCGTGAACTCTGATACCAGCATGTGATGGGTCCGTGATGCGAGCCGGATGCTTCATAGGCTGAATGGGTGAGTACAACATATGAAAGCGCTACCGATCGACAAGATCGACTTCGGTCTGACATTCGCCGAGTCGGAGCGCAGCTGGGCGAGTCGATTCAACGAAACGTGAGCGTCGAGTTCTTCGAACTCGTCGAAAAGGTTCGAGTCCTCGCACGCAGCACCCGAGAAGGTGATGAGGTCGCTCGCTCCGAACTCGAAGCAACCGTCGGTGCGGTCAGCGAGATAGAAGCGATCCTGCTCGTGCGCGCATTCACGATCTACTTTCACCTGGCGAACGTCGCCGAACAGGTCAATCGAGTCGAGGAGCTGCGACTGAAGACGGAGGGTTCTGGTGAACTCTTCGACACCTTCTCTCGTGCCGATCGCGCTGGTATCACGCCTGAGCTCCTGGCCTCTCGCATCGGCGAGGTCGAATATCGTCCAGTCTTCACTGCCCATCCGACCGAGGCATCTCGTCGTTCAGTTCTGCTGAAGCGGTCCGAGATCGCCGAGCTCCTCGCAGCTCGCGTCACGGCGACGGTGGCGGGTCAGGTCAGGATCGACCGTCGCATCGGCGAGATCATCGACCTGTTGTGGCTGAGTGACGAGCTTCGCCAGGTCAAGCCAACGCCGGTCGACGAAGCGAAGTCGATCATCTTCTACGTCGAGGGATTGGTCGCCAACGCACTTCCCCCAGTGTGGGCCGATCTCGAGCATCTTGCCGAGCAGCGGGGGGTCGAGCTCCCTGATGACCTGACCCCGATTCGTTTTGGCTCGTGGGTCGGTGGCGATCGCGACGGCAATCCGTTCGTCACAGCGCAGGTCACCGACGAGGTGCTGAGGCTGCAACGCCAGCGAGCGCTCCGGCTCCTGCGCCGCGGCGTGCAGGACCTCGCAGCCGATCTCAGCGTTTCGGGCACGATCCGACCGATCACCGATGAACTGATCGGTTGGATCGATCAGCAGTCGAAGCGGTATCCGCGATTGGTGGATGATCTGTCGCCACTGATCACCGATGAGCCGTACCGCATCTCGTGCACGATCATCGACGGTCGGTTGGCCGCAACCGAGCGCGAGCCCGAACACACTCGCGGAAGCACCGACGCGGCTTATCACGACGTTTCGCAGCTGTGTTCCGACCTCGATCGGATGGACGCGTCGCTTCGCGCAACGGGTGCCGAACTCGTGGCCAAGGGCAAGCTGAGCGCGTTGCGACGGCTGACCAGAACGATCGGGTTTCACCTCGCGACCCTCGACATTCGCCAGCACACTCGTCATCATCACGACGCGCTCAAACCCTTGTTTTCGAGTGTGTCGATCGAGTATCCCGAAGACCACAACACCCGTTTCGAGCTTCTCAGCTCTGAGCTCCGGGTGGCGCGTCCGTTCGCACCTGCCGGGACGCCAGATCTCGGCGATGCCCTCGGGTTATTCGCCACGATTCGCGAACAGATGGATCGGTTTGGTGACTCGATCATCGAGAGCTACATCGTTTCGATGACGCAGGGGGCCGATGACATTCTCGCCCCTGCCGTGCTCGCCCGCGAGGTCGGCCTCATCGATCTGAGTCGGGACATCGCCAGGATCGGTTTCGTCCCGCTCTTCGAGACGATCGACGACCTTCGTTCGATCTCAGAGATCATGGACACGCTGCTCGCCGATCCCGGGTATCGGAAGATCGTCCGCCTGCGCGGCGACATCCAAGAAGTGATGGTCGGCTACTCCGACTCGAACAAGGACGGCGGTATCTCGACCTCGCAGTGGGAGATCCACAAAGCGCTCAGGACCGTCCGCGAAGTTGCCCATCGTCATGGCGTTGAAATTCCGGTGTTTCACGGCCGTGGGGGAACCGTTGGGCGCGGCGGCGGCCCGACCCATGACGCGATCCTCGCGCAACCATCCGGTGTGATCACCGGGTTGATGAAGACCACCGAACAGGGCGAGGTGATCGCCGACAAATACAGCCGTCCCGGACTCGCGCGACGCAACCTCGACCTTGCCTATTCGGCCATGCTCGAGGCCACATTGATGCACACCGAGACTCGCATTGGTGACGCAGCACGTCACCGTTGGTCGGCGGTGATGGAACTCGTCTCGACGAGTGCATACTCGGCATATCGAGGTCTGATCGAGGATCCAAGTCTTGTCCCGTACTTCACGACTTCGACACCGGTCGAAGAACTTGGCGCGTTGAACATCGGGTCGCGGCCCGCTCGCCGTCAGGGAACCACAAGCGGGATTGACGACCTCCGGGCGATCCCGTGGGTGTTCGGATGGACACAGTCGCGCCAGATCGTGCCGGGCTGGTTCGGCGTGGGGTCAGGTCTCCACGCAGCGATCGAAGCCGGCCATGCAGAGGACATGAGCGAGATGTTCGAGTCGTGGCGGTTCTTTCGTACGTTTCTCTCCAACGTCGAGATGACGCTGACGAAGACTGACCTCGGGATCGCTCGAACGTACGTCGATGCCCTGGTGGAGCCGCAGCATCGCCACGTGTTCGACACCATCCGTGCAGAACACAAGAGAACCGTCGAGGCCATCACTTCGGTCACCGGCAGTGGTCTGCTCGAAGACCTTCCCGTGCTGCGACGCACACTCGAGATTCGAGACAATTATCTCGATCCGCTCAACGCCCTCCAGGTCAATCTGCTCAAAAGCGTCCGCAACGCTGCTCCCGCCACGACCGACGATGAAGAGACTGCAGCTCGACGTATTCAGCGTGCGCTGCTCCTGAGCATCAACGGCGTAGCCGCCGGCCTGCGCAACACCGGCTGACGAGACGCAACACCGGCTGACGAGAGTTGTGTGGTCAGCTGGGTGCTGATCCTGCAAGACTCGGGAACGTGACTACTCCCCATATCAACGCCTCGGATGGTGCTTTTGCGTCAACCGTGCTCATGCCGGGCGACCCGCGACGCGCCCAACACATCGCCGAGAAGTTCCTCGAAGACTGGGAACAGGTGACCGACGTCCGCGGGATGCTTGGATTCACGGGCATGTACGAGGGTCATCGCTTGTCCGTCATGGCATCCGGGATGGGCATACCGTCAGCGGCGATCTACATCACCGAGCTGATTCGGGCCTATGACGTCTCGACGATCATCCGAGTGGGCACCGCTGGCGTCTACCAGCCTGACCTTCAACTTCGCCAGATCGTCGTGGCCACCGATGCAGTCACGAACTCGAATCTTCCAGAGTCCATTGGTGCCACAACGCCGATCGTGGCCACGCCCCGAATGCTCGACGTGGTGCGGCGAGTGGCGACTGAACAAGGGATCGAGGTGCATCTCGGCACGGTCTTCAGCAGCGACATCTTCTACGAGGCCAACAACGACTCCCAGGATCGTTACGCCGCCAGCGGAGTGCTCGCCGTCGAAATGGAGACCGCGGCGCTGTATGCGATCTGTGCGCTCGAGGGAGCCGAGGCCCTCTCCGTTCTCACGATGACCGACCATCTGGTGACAGGCGAACACCTCACGTCCGAGGAGCGTCAACTCACCGTCGACCAGATGCTCGAACTCGGACTTCGGACGGCCGTGGCCGCGGACACCTCAGCGGGATGACGACGACGTGACTGATCGTCTCCGCTTCGGAACTGCAGGACTCCGAGCAGCATTGGGTGCCGGCCCGCTTCGGATGAACACGCAGGTCGTCGAGCAGGTTGCGGTGGCCATCGCACGCTGGCTTCCTTCCGGATCGACGGTCATCATCGGTCGCGACGCGAGGTATGGCAGCGAGGACTTCGCTCACGTGACCGCACGGGTGTTGGTGGAGGCCGGACACGATGCACAACTCTTCCCCGAGCCTGTTCCGACACCCGTCGTGGCATGGGCGGTCGGATCGACCGACGCAGCCGCTGGGGTGATGGTGACCGCAAGTCACAACCCAGCAACCGACAATGGATACAAGGTCTACGCGTCCGATGGTGGCCAAATTCTCCCCAATGACGCTGCGGTGATCGAAGAGCTCATGGATCAGGTGACCTGGCCAGACGTGGTTTCCACCGAATTGCCGCCCACCGTCGAGTTCTTGGGCGAACGCGAGATCGAGGGCTACCTGTCTGCGATCGATCGACCGGTTGCGCCCAGAGCCCTCACCGTGGCGTACACCGCTCTACACGGCGTCGGTGGTGAGCTGTTCGTGCAAGCCCTCGAGCGTGCGGGGCATCGAGTTGAGTCAGTACCCGAACAGCACACGCCAGACCCTGACTTTCCTACCGCAGCCTTCCCGAATCCCGAAGAATCAGGGACGCTCGACCTCGTGATGGCACTTGCTGACCGTTGTGACGCCGACGTCGTGTTGGCGAACGACCCTGATGCCGATCGACTTGCGGTAGCGGTGCGCCGAGACGCGGGTTGGGAACGTCTCACCGGCGATCAGATCGGTGTCTTGCTCGGGTGGTATCTCCTTGGACAGACGGAGGGGGATCGGGCCGTGGCGACGACGATCGTGTCGTCTTCGATGCTGAGCAAGGTCGCAGAGGCGGCTGGCGCCAGTTGCCACCACACGTTGACCGGGTTCAAATGGCTTGCCCGAACCGACACTCCCGACGTGCCACTCGTGTTTGCCTACGAAGAAGCACTCGGGTACTCGGTTCTACCGTCGATCCGTGACAAGGACGGAATCTCGGCCGGCGTCGTCTTTGCAGAGCTTGTCTCCACTGTTGCCCAATTCGGTCACACCGTCGACGAGGTGCTGAAGGACCTTTCCGAACAGCACGGGGTGCATCTGACTTCACAGGTCTCAGCCCGATTCGAGGGGGATGACTCGATGGCTCAGATGACCGCCCAAATGGCGGCACTGCGCGCCGCTCCCCCGATCGACGTCGGTGGACTCCCGGTCGTGGAAGCCGTCGACTTGATCGATGGGACGCCCGATCTTGCGCCATCGAATGTGCTCATCTACCACCTCGACGGCGGTCGTCTCATCATCCGACCGAGTGGTACCGAACCAAAGATCAAGGCGTATCTCGAATCGGTGGCCATCGATCAGGCCGCCGCTGGGGAACGACTTGCTGCGCTCACCGAAGCAGTGCCAGCCCTCCTCCGGTAGCCGCCCAGTCAGCAGGCGCGGGTAGAGGTGGTGCCCGGTGGCGATAGATCCGAACGCTGGAGGAGTTCGGCTCCGGGAAACTCAGGGTCAGATCAGGGTCACCCCTGATAGGAAGCGCCACGATGCGGTGGCACAGTAGACCGATGGACATTGCCGTCGTTGATTCCGTGTCCTCCCCGCCCAGTGTCATCTCGGCAACTGCGGTGTCGAAATCGTGGGGCAGCCATTCCGTGTTCACCGACCTCACGGTGGAGGTGCCACGTGGAGTCACTGGACTGCTCGGTTCGAACGGATCGGGGAAGACCACGCTTCTGGGCATGCTCCTCGGTCTTCATCATCCCGACGGTGGCGACCTCCGAATTCTTGGTGAGGATCCAGCGCACGCCGGCCCAGAACTTCGACAGCACATCGGGTACAGCCCCGAACATCACGATCTGCCCGACGACGTCGCTGCGCAAGATCTGGTTCGCCACATCGCGCAGATTCACGGGCTCCCGCGTCGAGAGGCGACCACTCGATCGAGTGATGCGTTGTGGCTCGTCGGGTTGGGCGAGGAACGCGCGCGGCCCGTGGGCACGATGTCCACGGGGCAACGCCAGCGAGTGAAGCTCGCGCAGGCGATTGCACATGGGCCGTCGATCATCTTGTTGGACGAACCAACCGACGGCCTCGATCCAGTGCAGCGCGATGACATGCTCGCACTCATCCGGCGAATCGGCACCGAGTTCGAGATCGATGTGCTCTTGTCGTCTCACTTGCTCGAGGAGGTCGAACGAATCGCCGACAACGTTGTGATCGTTGCCGACGGTACCGTGCGGGCCGCCGGGCCGATCTCGGAGTTGCGGTCGGGTCGTGGTGGCGTGATCGTGCAAGTCGCCGATCGTTCCGCTGAACTCGCCAGCGCCCTTCGTTCCAGTGGCCTCGAAATCGACGAACAACGCGACCGGATTCTCGTGGGCACCACTGAGGCCGCTGAGGATCTCGTCGATGCAATACGTGATGCCGTCGCCGCCGTGCAGGCACCGCTGCGCCGGCTGTATCCAGTGGAACAATCGCTCGAAGAGCTCTTCCTCACCGAGGTTCACGACGCATGACCGCCTCGACCCCGCATCCTTCGTCTGACGCAGAGATCTTCGACCGTGGCTATCGCTCGTACGATGGCCCCCGTAATGGCGTGGGAACTGGCATGTTCAGTGTGTTTGTCGCCTCGGTGCAGCGGGCGCTCGGCCTGAGACGCAAGTTCCGGTTCAAGATCGTTCCTGTGGCGACAATCTTCATTGCCTACGTGCCGGCACTGGTCTTCATGGGACTCGCGGTGTTGTTGCCCGCCGAGATCGCCGACGAGCTCGTCGCTGACTATGCCTCGTATTTCGGCTTGCTCAGCATCGCCGTGATCTTGTTCACCGCATTCGTCGTACCCGAGGTGCTGAGCACCGACCGAACGTCCGGGCTGTTCGGCATGTACATGGCCTCACCACTGAATCGAGGGCACTACCTCGTGGCGAAGTTCGGCTCGCTTGTTTCCTTGATGTTCTTGGTGACGCTCTTTCCCGTCTTGTTTCTCCTCGTCGGGTACATGGTGAATGACATCGGGCCCGATGGCCTGATCGACACCATCGAAGTGGTGGGCAAGATCATGCTCAGTGGATTGATCATGTCTGTGTTCTTTGCGCTGCTTGGTATGGCCGCTTCGACACTCACGACCCGCAAGGGCTTCGCGTCGGCAGGCATTGTGATGTTGCTCATCGGAAGCGGCGTGATGAGCGGCGTGCTTGTGGAGTCAGGAGATGCTCCCGCCTGGGTCGCCCTCTTCAATCTCGGCGGTCTGCCGTTCGACGTGATCACCCGGGTCTTCGATGCATCCATCGATCAGATCGAGGGTGTCGGGACGTTCGCTTCGGTTGGAGCCTGGGCAGGGGTGTGCGCAGTATGTGTGGCCATCGTCGTGTTCGGCTATCGGCGTCTCGAGGTCACGAAATGACCGTCGCACCTCCACCACCCGGACCACCGGTTCCACCAATGCCTGGACCGCAGGCGGCCGACCGAACAGCAGCCGCGGGCGAGAGCGGTGACGAAACCGTCGTCGTCAGTCGGGTCAGCAAGTGGTTCGGCGATGTCGTCGCAGTCAGCGACGTGAGCTTCGCCGTCTGGCCTGGCGTCACTGCCCTCTTGGGGCCCAACGGTGCTGGGAAATCGACGATGCTCCGAATGTTGGCTGGCCTGGCCCCGACATCGCAGGGTGAGGTGAGCGTCCTCGGCTCCAACCCCAGGGCCGACAGA
>CAJQNJ010000060.1 GCA_905479685.1 uncultured Acidimicrobiales bacterium | reverse complement strand
GGTTCGAGCGAATCGAACTCGGCCTGCGAAATCGTGATCGTGTCGAGGTCGCCGCTGATCTGCAACGCCTCGACGACGGGGGTTGCAAGATCGTCGACATCGACTTCAGTCGGGACGTACGCGATCGGTTCTGGCTGGCCGAAGGTGACCTCGGTGTTCTCGAACGTGTCGACGAGTGCGAACGCCATGACGACCATGAGGAGTGCACCGACGAGCGCGCCCATCGTGCGATGTTCGTTGTCGACCGAATCGTCATCTCCGAGTTGGGCCTTGGTGAGCATGATGCCGAACAAGAACAACACCACGATGGCGCCGATGTACACGAGGATCTGAGTAGCTCCCACGAAGTCGCTGCCCAACAGGATGAAGATCGCTGCCGAGGCAGCGAGCACGATCATGAGGTACAGCGCGGCGTGCACGACGTTTCCGGTGGTCACCATCTTGACCGCCGAGAACAACATCAGGCCGGCGATGATGGCGAAGGCGATGTTCTCGGGAACGTCGAACTCCGAGCGAGTCAGTGTGTCCGCCGCCTCGACGGCGGCGACCGAAACGAGTCCGATCATCGAGGGACCTTTCGTACCTTGGCTTCCGAGCCACCTTCATAGGCTTCGAAATCGGGGACGGTTTCCATCCATTCGCCGAGACGGTCCTTGTCGTGGAGAAGGTCGGCGATCCGCGGTTCGGAGTACTCGTACTCGGGACTCCAGAACAGTGCATCGAACGGGCACACCTCGACACAGATGCCACAGAACATACAGAGGGCATAGTCGATGTCGAAACGGTCGAGCAGGTTCTTCTGACGGGGTTTACCACCGGCGCGCCGTGGCGGAGCCTTCGTCTTGTGACCTTCGATGTAGATGCACCAATCCGGGCACTCGCGGGCACACAACATGCACGATGTGCAGTTCTCTTCCTTGAGCGCAATGACACCGCGGGCACGGGCCGTCGGTTCTTCCTTCTCGTGCGGGTACTGAACGGTGACCGCACCCTTCGTCGGGCTCGGCGGGTGGAGCGGGCCGTCGGGAAAGATGGTTTCGTAGGCCGTCTTGGCGGTGACGCCAAGGCCCTTGATCATGCCGGGAACTATGCCCATTAGAACGCCACCTTCAAGATGCCCGTGGCCACGATGTTGGCCAGCGAGAGAGGTATGAGAATTTTCCACGCCAGCTTCTGCAGCTGATCCTCACGGAAGCGTGGGTACGTGATCCGGAACCAGAAGATCAAGAACGTCACGACGATGACCTTGGCGAACATCACGAGCGGCCCGAGCACGTTGAACCAATTGGAGTCGGGGTCGAGGCCCGGCACCCACCAACCACCGAGGAACAACACAGAAGCGATCATGGCGAAGATGCCAGCGGTTGCGAACTCGCCGATGAAGAACAACAAGAACCGGATGCCGGAGTACTCGGTCATGTAGCCGGTCACGATCTCGGACTCGGCTACCGGCATGTCGAACGGCGGTTGCGTGAGTTCGGCCTGCATGGCGACCATGAAGATGAAGAATCCGAGGAGCTGCGTGAGGATGAATGGGTTTCCAATACCGCCCCAACCAAAGATCTCGCCCTCGGCCTGTGCCAACACGATGTCTTGCATGTTGAGCGTGCCTGCCTGGATGACGACACCGATGACAGCGAGCACGAGTGGCAACTCGTATGCGATGAGCTGTGCTGCGGCACGCAGGCCACCCAGCATCGAGTACTTCGATGCTGAAGCCCAACCGGCCATCAAAATACCGATGACCGATACCGATGACACAGCCAACGCAAAGTAGATGCCCGTGTCGAGGTTGACGAACCAGGCATCAGGGCCGAACGGGACAACGAGCACCAACAAGAACGAACTCATGAGCACGACGAATGGCGCTGCAGCAAAGACAATACGATCCGCTTTGCGGGGGAAGATGTCTTCCTTTTGCAGCCACTTTCCCACCTCTGCCACGAGCTGGAGCGAGCCATAGGGGCCAGCTTCGGTCGGTCCGAGACGGCTTTGCATGAAGCTCATCATCTTGAACAGGTACAGATAAACGATCGCACCAGCGGGCAGCAACACGGCTGCAAGCCCGCCGATGGAACGAAAAACCGTAGGCCCCCAGAAGCTGTCGAAGACAGTGTCGAGCCAACTCGCGAGAATCATCGGTCGATGTCCCCCAGGATGAAATAGAGCGACCCGAGGATCGAGATGATGTCGGGAACGAACACACCCTTCAACAGCCAAGGCGTGATCGAGACGTTGTTGAACGACGCCGAACGGATCTTGACCCGATACGGGTTGAGATCACCCTTCGAAATCACGTAGTACCCCATGACGCCGAGGGGATTCTCGGTTTCCACGAACGCTTCGCCAGCGGGCACCTTGATGATGCGTGGCACCTTGGCCATGATCGGACCACTTGGGATCTGGCTCAGTAGCTGCGTGACGATCTTTGCGCCTTCACGCACCTCCTGGAGACGAACCCACATGCGGCTGTAGCAGTCGCCGTCAGGGTGTGTCCACACCTTCCAGTCGACCTGGTCGTAGACGAGACCTCGCGGAAGCGCATCACGGCGCACATCCCAATCGACACCCGACGCACGAATGTTCACGCCGGACAGGCCGTAGGCGAGGCCTACGTCCTTCGGGATGATACCGATGCCGCGGGTACGAGCCTGGAAGATCTCGTTGCCATACATCAGATCTTCGATCTGGTCGCAGAACTCTTCGACCTTCCCCATTGCGTTCTTGGTGTTTTGAATCCACCCAGCGGGGAGATCGTCCTTCAGACCGCCGATGCGATCGAAGTTCGGATGGAACCGACCGCCAGTGACGGCTTCGATCTGGTTCAGAACGTATTCGCGGTCTCGGAACGCGTAAAAGACCGGCGTCGTGGCTCCAACCTGGACGCCCATGTCTCCGATACCAAGCATCACGTTGGCGACACGGCTCATCTCGTGCAGGATCGTGCGGATGTACTGCGCACGAGGTGGAGCCTCGATCTCCATCAGCTTCTCGGCCGCCAGAATGAAGGGTGTCTCGTTCGCGAAACTTCCGGTCCAGTCGATGCGATTGATGAGTGTCGTGACCTGCGGGTAGGTGCGAACCTCGGCGAGCTTTTCGTAGCCACGATGCATGTAGCCCATGACGGGCTCAGCGGCAACGACCTGTTCGCCATCGAGTTTCGCGATGATACGAAGTGTGCCGTGGGTGGCAGGGTGCTGAGGACCAAGGTTGAGGGTCATGCCCTCGGTCTCGATCTCCACATTCACTCGTGCATCTGCGGCTTGTTGTGAGATGTATCGAAGCTGCTCTGTCTCACTGATCGATGTCATGCTCCGGAACCTTCTTCGCTGGCGTCGCCATCCTCGTCTTCACCTGGCATCTGCTCGACATCGACGATGCCTGGCCATGGTTTGATGCGCCGTGCGAGAAGCGCAAAGTCCTTGCGCATCGGGTAGCCCTCGAACTCGCCTGGAAGATAGAGCTTGCGGAGATTCGGGTGGCCGGTGAATTCGATACCGAACATCTCGGCGGCTTCACGCTCGTGCCAATTCGCCCCTGGGTACACGGGGATCCATGTGGGGGCCGTGAGATCGTCGTCAGGGAGATCACACTTGATCGTGACGGCCCGTGCCGTTGTGACGTCATTGACTCTTGCAAACAACTGGAAGCGGGTATCGCCACCGGCGTATCCGGTCTCGAGCGGGGCGTCGCCGACGTCGGTGGTTTCGTCTGTTGGGTTCATGGCCAGGTCGACCTGGGAATCCATGTCCCGGCCGAACGGTGACGGCTTCCAATCGATGGCAGACAGGAAGTTGAAGAATCCAAAGCCCATTTCGGACTTCAACACGTTGGCGGTCTCGACCCAAGCATCTCGGCTAACTCGGATCCAAACATCGTCGCCTGGCTTCACGAAGGTCTCGACGATCCCATCGCTCAGCTTCTCGGTCATCGTGGCAACCAAGGCCTCGCGAGCTTCGTCGACTTCAGCGACGTCTTCGATGGGTGTCTCTTCCACTGCAGTTTCGTCGCTCATGAGCCCACGACGATCGGTTCTTCGGTCCAACGAGCCTGCATGTCTTCATTCAAGATTCGCTCTTGGAGCATGACGATGCCTTCCAACAACGCCTCTGGGCGCGGAGGACAACCTGGAACGTAGACATCGACCGGGATGATCTGATCGACACCTTTCGTGACCGAGTAGGAATCCCAATAGGGACCCCCGCAGTTTGCGCAGGAACCCATCGAGATCACGTACTTCGGCTCGGGCATCTGTTCGTACAGACGACGGATCGACGGCGCCATCTTGTCGGTCACCGTTCCTGAAATCACGACCAGGTCAGCCTGGCGCGGGCTGGCCGGAAACGGAATGACCCCGAGGCGCATCACGTCGTAACGGGGCGAAGCGAATGCTGCACCCATCTCGAGTGCACAACACGCGAGGCCCCATTGGTACACCCACAGCGAGTACTTGCGGCTCATGTTGAGCAAGCCGGTGAGCGGCTTGGGCAACTTGCCAGACTCGACTAGACCCATTTGAGCATTCCCTTCCGCCAGGCGTACACCAGGCCGAGAAGCAAGATGAACACGAAGATTGCCATCTCAACGAGTCCGAAGAGCCCGTAGGCCTCGAGCCGGGTGGCCCACGGGAAGATGAAGACCGCTTCGACATCGAACAGCACGAACAGAAGCGCAAAGACGTAGTAGCGGATGTTCGCCTGCGACCACATCGAACCAGTCGGCTCGACACCCGATTCGTATGTTTTGAGCTTCTGCTCATTCGGCTTGTCGGGTCGCAAAAGGCCGGCAAGTCCGATGAACGCGCCCACGAGGAGGATGCCAAGACCGCCGAATATTGCGACGACAAGATAACTGCGAAGGAACTCAGACACGGCTGCTCAGGCTATCTGTCGACACGTGGTGTCGCCAAGGTTAGATGGCGACGTTTCGGACGTCTCGAATGTACCCGCAAACCACCTCCGTGGGGCTGATCGTGGGAAGTGTTGCGGTGTGACATCTGCATGGAGGCTCGACCGAATTTGCCATAACCCAAACCTGATCAAGCCATGGATCTGAACGACCGAGCAGTATGATGAGATCCGCGACCAGTAGTACGGGAGATGATCGCTATGAAGGTTTGGATCGACCAAGATTTGTGCACCGGTGATGGTCTCTGTGAAGAGATTGCACCCGCGGTGTTTTTCGGACAAGACGACGGCTTGTTCTACGTGAAGGAAACCGCCGACAACTACGGCGAGGAGAAACTCTTCGACGGCAGCAACAACGCCGCTGGCGCCGAAGGATTGGCTCGAGTTCCCGACAATCTGATCGAGAGCGTCATCGAAGCCGCCGAGGAATGCCCAGGAGAGTGCATCTTCCTCGAAGCCTGATCGCTTCACGCACACAGTTCTCATACAGCCCCGGCGCAACCGCCGGGGCTGTTTGCTGTTTTAGCGGCCTGCATCGAAGTTCGTGAGAATCCACCAGGCTGCGCCGGCGAGCGTTGCGGCCGCGAGACCGTTGATCAGGACGAACGAGAGCGAGGAACTCCAACTCGCGGACTCGGTGGTCAGTCCATTGACGACCGAAACTCCGCCGAGGAACGCGATGAAACCGACGAGGTTCGTGCTGAATCGAGTTGATCGCATCGAAATGCTTCCTGGTGGTGACAGGACCAGCAACAGGGCAAGGGCGAGGGCCAAGATGCCCAGCGTCGACCCGACGGGAGCAAGAAACCGCCCGAGAAGCGATCGCCAATCGTGACTTCGTTGTGCCTCTTCGACGACCTGAAAGACGCCAGCCAGGAGCCGCAAACCCATCGTCAACATGAGTGCGATCGCTGCGATTTCACGAGCCTCATCTCGAGAGAGGCTCATCTGCTCAGCCGTCGATTGTCAACTGCGGAACGTTCAACTCCGCCAGCGCGTCCTGCGCGACGTCGTCGAGCAGACCGGGGAATACCCCGAACACCACAGTCACGATGACCGACGCAGCGATGACGACACCAACCGTTCGAGGGACCGATACCGCAGCGGCGTCGTCAGCTGCGTCCTGGAAGAACATCGAGATCAGAACGCGGATGTACAAGAACGCTCCGACCACAGCAGCAAGCATGGCGACGATCGCCACCCAATAGCTCTCTGCATCGACGGCGGCCGCGATCACCTCGAACTTCGCAAAGAAACCGCTCGTCAGTGGTACGCCAGCCTGAGCCAGTAGGAAGATCATCAACGCAAAGGACAAGACGGGCTTTCGCCGTCCCAGCCCCTTGAACGCATCGAAAGAGAAGTCGTCATCGCCTTCGCCGCCGATCACGGTGAGAACACCGAACGTCCCCGTGACCAGGAATGCATAGGTGGCGAGGTAGAAGAGCGCGGCAGAGGTTCCTCGCTCCGATGCTGCGATCACGCCCAAGAGAATGAACCCCGCGTGACTGATCGATGAGTACGCAAGCATCCGCTTCACGTCGGTCTGCACGATGGCACTCAGCGACCCGATGATCAAGGTCAGCGCCGCGATCACCTCGAGGGGAGGACCCCAGTCGTCGACGATCGGTTGGAAGGCGACCGAAAGGATCCGGAGCAGGCCAGCGAACCCCGCAGCCTTCACCCCAGACGCCATGAAAGCGACCACAGGGGTCGGAGACCCCTGGTACACGTCAGGCGTCCACGAGTGGAACGGGGCGGCGCCGACTTTGAACGCCAAGCCGACCATCATCAGCGCGATTCCACCGAGCAACAAGCCATCGTCGATCAGAAATTGAACCTGGAGAAACTGCTGGATCTCGGACAAGTTCGTGGTGCCCGTCGCCCCGTACACAAGCGCAATGCCGTACAGAAGGAATGTCGAAGAGAACGCACCGAGCACGAAGTACTTCATTCCCGCTTCTTGGGACTCGAACCGGCGGCGATGCATTGCCGCCAGCACATACACCGCCATCGAGAGCGTTTCCAGGCCGAGGAAGAACACCAAGAGGTCGTTCGAAAACGCCATGATGACGCCACCGGTGCCAGACAACAAGAGAAGGACGTGAAGTTCGACCCCTTCGAGGTGTTCCCGAACGAGATAGGAGTGCGCCAACAACGAAGACATGGCAACCGAGAGTGCGATCACCACCGTCAAGAACAGCGAGAATCCGTCGAAACCCACCGAATTCGCGATGGTCGAGGATGGGCCCTCGTCGGTGTAGCGATCCCAAAGCGGGATGACGGCGACCGCTGCGCCGAGTGACACGACGACGGTCCATCCCGTGATGAACCATGCGGGGAGATCCTTCTTGATCGACGTCATCGTCAAGATCAGAAGTGCGCCGACACCCATGAGGATCAGTGGGATGAGGATCTCGATGTCGACGTCAGGTGTGTCGATGACTTGTGCGAACAACATCACTCTGCCTCCTCCCCGTGTTCTTCGTCGTCGCCGTGGTCGTCCTCGCCGTGGTCGTCGGCAGGCGCCAGTACGTCAGCGGTGGGCTCGGTCCAATCATCCACGTTCCGATCGATGTGCGCGATCAATGCATCGATCGATGGCTCGATTCGTTCGAGCATCGGTTTGGGGTAGACCCCGAGGAACACGATCAACGCGAGCATCGGCAAAAGCACGAGGCCCTCGGACAGCTTGAGGTCTTCCATCTCGGCGTTCTCACCGTCGGCAGGACCGTGGAATACCCGCTGGTAGGCCCACAGAAGGTAGAGCGCCGCGAGGATGACACCGGTTGCTGCGACCGAAGTGATCCATGGGTTGGCAACGAAGGCGCCCAACAGGATCAAGAACTCGCCCACGAACCCGTTGAGTCCAGGAAGCCCGATGGAGGACAACATGACGAGTGTGAACGCTGCAGCAAAGATCGGGGCTGTCTTCTGCAGACCCCCGAGCGCAGCAATTTCGCGCGTGTGCCTCCGCTCGTACAGCCATCCGACGAGGAAGAAGAGCGCACCCGTCGACAATCCGTGGTTCACCATCTGCATCACGGACCCGGTCAATGCCTCGGTGGTGATTGCGAATGTGCCGAGCACGATGAATCCCAGGTGTGCGATCGATGAATACGCAACCAGGCGTTTGAGGTCCTTTTGCATGGTCGCTACAACGGCGCCATAGATGATGCCCACGGTTCCCAAGATCATCATGACCGGTGCGAACCAGGTGGAGGCCTCGGGGAACAAGAAGAGTCCGAATCGCAAGAATCCATACGTGCCGAGCTTCAACATGACGCCCGCCAGAATCACCGAACCCGCCGTGGGAGCCTCGGTATGGGCGTCGGGGAGCCACGTGTGGACCGGGAAGATCGGGACCTTCACCGAGAAGGCGAGGGCAAACGAGAGAAAGATCCAACGACCTGCGGTCTGACCCCAATGTTGGCCTTCGGCGAGTTCGAGAATGTTGAATGTCACCACGCCGGTTGCGTTCTCGCTGATGAACACGATCGACAAGATGCCAACCAGCATCAGTGCTGACCCGAACATGGTGTACAAGAAGAACTTCGTGGCTGCATAGACACGATTGCCATGACCCCAGCGACCGATCAGGAAGTACATCGGTACGAGCACGACCTCGAAGAACACGAAGAAGAAGAACAGGTCGAGCGTGAGAAAAACGCCCATGACTCCCGCTTCGAGTGCGACGATCCACGCGTAATAATTCTTCGGGCTGTGCTCGGGCATCACACCGAGGATCGCGAGGGGAAACAGGATCCCGGTCAGGACCACGAGGAAGAGGCTGATCCCATCAACGGCCAGATCCCAGCGGATTCCGAGACTCTCGACCCACACCGTTGGATCATCGCTGCGGAGTTGGAAGCCACCGTCGCTCTTGTCGAACACGAGCAGGACCCACACACTGATCGCTCCGGTGATCACGGTGGCGAGCAACGCGATCAGGCGATGCGCTTCGACGCGCGCCGCGGGGACCAATGCCAGCGCCAGAGCACCGAGCGCAGGTATGACAACCAGCGAGGTCAGCGCAGGGAAACCCACATCGGCTGAACTTTCGGCTGCAAGGAGGACAGATTCGATCATGCTGCAGTCCTCACGAAGAACCAAACGAGAAGGGCCACTGAGCCGAGCGAAATCCCGAGGGCGTATGACCGCACGAACCCGGACTGGAGGCGGCGTACGACGCTGCCCCCGTCACGAACGGTTGTTGCGACCCCGTTGACCATGCCGTCGATGATCGTCGCATCGAACCAGGCAATCGCGTCGAAGAGTTTGGTTCCCGGTCCGCCCATGAAGGCGCTGACCACCCGGTCGTACCCCCACGCGTCAGCCAGGATCGGCCGCTCGACCAACGCTGGATCGCGGCGGTGCTGCAGATAGGTCTGCGCCGCGACCAGAATCCCGACGGCACCCGCAGCGATGGCGACAAACGCAAGGATCCACTTCGTTGCGGCACTCGCGTTGACGACATGCTCGTGGGCAAGCGCAGGCTCGAGCCACTGTTCGAGAAAATGCAGCCCTTTGGTGAAGGGAAGGTTGAGTATTCCGCCGACAATACTCAGACCGGCCAGCACGACGAGCGGAGCGGTCATGTGCCAGGGCGACTCGTGTGGATGATGTTCGGCGCGCGCTGCGACCGCCTCTGGAAGGAAGGACGCGGCCTCACCAGCGTCGTCGGGCTCACCCAACGCAGGCCCCGAGCGGGCGCTTTCTGCAGCCTGTGCATCCCCAAGTGCCACCGAAGCAGTGGTGGCAGCCGCTGAGGCAGCCTCGCTCGATTCTTTGGTTTCGACCTCGGCTTCAGCCGACGACGTCAGCGCGCGATCGGCGGCTTCGATCGCCTTCTTGGCCGACTCTTCATCGTCTCCCGACACCGTCGCCGCGTCGATCTTTGCGGTGGAGAAGGCCTCGCTGGCCTCAGCGTGGGCGGCGATTGCGTCAGTGTGTGCCTGTGCGGTCTCGGCGGCGGCTGCTGAAGCCGATACCGACGTCGCTTCCGCATCAGCGAGGTACGCGGACCAAGCTTCGTCGACCTCGGAAGCATCGGGATCGTTGTAGCGATACCGGCCGAAGAAGGTCATGAAGACCTGCCGGCTCATGTAGAACGCGGTGAGGAGTGCGGTGATCAGACCAACCAGCCACAGAGCCTTGCCGTTCAGACCGCCCGAGTCCCAGGCACCAAGCAGGATCTCATCCTTCGACCAGAATCCAGCGAAGGGAGGAACACCAGCGATCGCCAGCCAGCCAATGATGAATGTGCCCGCGGTGATGGGCATCAGTTTTTGCAGACCCCCGTAACGACGCATGTCTTGGTCGTTGTCCATGCCGTGGATCACCGAGCCAGAACCCAAGAAGAGCAGCGCCTTGAAGAATGCGTGCATGACCATGTGGAAGATCGCAGCGACGTACGCACCCACTCCCACCGCAAGGATCATGTAGCCGAGCTGCGAGACCGTCGAATACGCGAGCACTTTCTTGATGTCGTTTTGAGCAACGGCAATCGTCGCCGCAAACAGTGCAGTGCCGACGCCGACCCAGGCGATCAGATTGGTCGCCCAGCCTGCACGCTCGGTGACCTCGTACAGGAGGCCGTTGACCCGGGTGAGAAGATAGACGCCTGAGGTCACCATGGTTGCGGCATGGATGAGGGCTGAGACTGGTGTTGGACCAGCCATCGCATCTGGCAGCCAGAGATACAGCGGAAACTGCGCCGACTTGCCCATCGCCCCAACGAAGAGAAGAAGGACGATCCCTGTCACTACGGGCGTGCTCATCTGCGACGCGGTGCCATTCAGTGTCAGATAGTCGATCGACCCGACAGTCGCGAACGCGAGGAAGGTGGCGACCATGAATCCCCAGTCGCCCACTCGGTTGGTGACAAAGGCCTTCTTGCCAGCGCTGGCGTTGGCCTCGTCGGTGAACCAGAAGCTGATGAGGAAATAGGAACACGCGCCCACGCCTTCCCAGCCCAGGAAGGTCAGGAGCAAATTGTTGCCCAAAACCAGCATCAGCATCGAGAACGTAAACAGGTTCAGATACAAGAAGAACTTCGAGTAGTTCTCGTCTCCGTGCATGTAGCCGATCGAGTAGAGATGGATCAGCGTTCCGATCCCGGTGACGAACAGAATCATCGCAACCGACAGCGGATCGACAAGGAACGCCACGTCGACCGAGAAATCGCCGACGGGGACCCACTCGAACAGGGTCTTTGTGACGACGCGTTCTTCCCCTTCGAGACTTCGCAGACCGAAGAACGTGAGCACCGCCGACAGGAACGATCCTCCGATTGCAGCTGTTGCCAGCCAGCCTGCCGCTGGCTCGCCCAGGCGGCGTCCGAAGAGGACCAGCGTTGTGAATCCGAGCAGCGGAAGCAGCGGGACGAGGTAGACGAAGTCGATCATGACTAACCCCTCAGCGCCGAAAGATCATCGGAGGTGGCCCCGTCGCGACGCCGCATGATCGCCACGACGATTGCCAGCCCGACGACGACCTCGGCTGCGGCGACGACCATCACGAAGAAGACTGCGACCTGTCCGCCGATGTCGTTGAGCCCCCACGCAAGTCCGACGAAGGTCAGGTTGACAGCGTTCAACATCAGTTCCACGCACATGAACATCACAAGTGGATTGCGTCGAACGAGGAGCCCAACCGCACCGATCGAGAACACCACAGCGCCGAGGACGAGGTAGTAGTTGTGTGTCAGCTCGCCCACGTCAGACCTCCCCAGCCGAGTCGACGTCCACACCATCATCAGCTGCGTCTTCGGCTGCCTCCGAGAGAGCAGCTTCAGCAGCTGCTTCCCGACTCGCATCGAGCGCCGTTCGAGGCAAGGGCTGCAGTGCCCCTGGAATTCTGCGCGCCATCACCACTGCCCCGACGACGGCAACGGTCAGGAGCAGACCCGTGACTTCGAATGCGAAGACGTAGTCGGTGAAGATCGATTCGGCGAGCTGATTGACGTTCGGCAAAGGAGCGCCGAGTTGGTCAGTCGCGTCGAGAGCTCCCTTCTGACTGCGACCGCCGGTGAGCGAGTCCGAGGAAGCGATGACTGCGAGGAGTAACCCGAGGAGCGCCCCACCCGTGACGATCGCAGCGGGCCGCTGGCCGATGATCGGCTCGACTCGCATGTCCTCGGCGCGGTCCACGCCGAGCAGCATGATCACGAAGAGAAACAAGATCACGATTGCTCCGGCGTAGACGATCACTTGGATCGCGGCCAGGAAATGTGCCTCGACAACCAGAAACTCGACAGCCACTCCGAAGAGCGTTTGGATCAAGAAAAGTGCCGCGTGTACCGGATTCTTGGACAACACGACACCGATCGCTCCTGAAACAACGATCACTCCAGCAAGGAGAAAGGTGAAGACCTGAAGGCTCATTCGTGATCCTCGCGTTCTTCATTCGAGTCATCCTCGTCTGCGGCTCCGAGCGCTGCTTGGAGAGGTTCAGGTGAGCGAACCCCGTACCCGAGCTCACCCGACCATGCAACGGTGTCCTCATAACTCGCCGAACCCGCAGGCGACGTCGCGCGCATCCATCCAGACGTGAGCTTGTCATCACCCTCGCGCCAATCTTCCCAGGGAAGCTTCTGCGGCATACCGTCGTCACCTACGACCAATTCATCCTTGGTGTAGATCGCGTCCTGACGGTTCGTGAAGGAGAATTCGAACAGCTTGGATTCGGTGATCGCCTGGGTCGGGCATGCCTCGACACACAGATCGCAGTGGATACACCGCAAATAGTTGATCTCGTAGACGTACCCATATCGTTCGCCCGGAGAAACTGGGTTGTCCGGTGTGTTGTCCGCGCCGCGGACATAGATACAACGGGCCGGACAGACCCCTGCGCACAGCTCGCATCCAATGCACTTCTCCATGCCGTCTTCATACCGATTGAGGACATGGCGGCCATGGAATCGCTCAGGTTTGTCGCGCTTTTCGCCCTGACCGCGTGCCTTGTACTCACCGGTCACACGGTCCTCGAACAACTTTGCGAACGTGACGGCGAAACCTTCTAGATACCCCATCAGCTGTACTCCACGATTTCAGATTCGGACCGGGACAGCCGAGCGGTGCGTATCGCACCGAGAAGCAGAGCAGCGCCGAGTCCCATGCCAACGATTCCGACCCCAACCACCACAAAGAGGTTCCATCCCTCATCTCGCCCAACTTGGATCGAAGCGAGAATCAAGAACCACCCAAGGGAGAACGGAATCAGCAGCTTCCATCCCAGATCCATGAGCTGGTCGTAACGGAGCCGCGGAAGTGTGGCGCGGAACCAGACGAAGATGAACAAGAACACAAGCACCTTCAAGAAGAACCACAAGATCGGCCACACCCCGCCGAGCGTGTCGGTGAGGATGGGACCGTGCGGCCCGCCGAAGAACAACGTCACGATGATCGCCGCCATGGTGACCACATTCATGAACTCGGCGAGGAAGAACAACGAGAATCGAAGCGAGCTGTACTCGGTGTGGAACCCACCCACGAGCTCCTGCTCAGCCTCGACGAGGTCGAAGGGTGGGCGGTTGAGCTCAGCGGTGCCGGCAATCAAGAACACAACGAACGGGATGAACCCGAGGCTGAAGACGTTCCACCCACCAACAAAGAAGGCCCCATCGGTCTGGCTCTGCACGATCTGGTTCGTGCTCAGGGATCCACTGGTCAAGAACACTGCCGCGAGTGAGAGCCCGAGCGCAGCTTCATACGAGACCATCTGTGCCGATGCTCGCACTGCACCGAGGAGCGGATACTTCGACCCCGAGGCCCAGCCCGCCAACATGACTCCGTAGATGCCGAGACCTGACATCGCCAAGAACAGCAGAATTCCCATTGGGGGGTCGACGAGTTGCAGAAAGGTCGTCTGTCCCGCAATCTCGACGGATCCGTCACCGTTGGTGAAGTCGCCGCCGATCGGCACGATCGAAAACATCAAGAACGCTGGAATCAACGACAGGTACGGCGCCAGCTTGAAGACGAATCGGTCAGATTGGTCGGGCGTGAGATCTTCCTTGAAGAACAACTTGATGCCATCGGCGAGCGTTTGCAGGATCCCCCAAGGACCGGCGACATTGGGGCCGATGCGATTCTGTAGATCCGACACCACTTTTCGTTCGAACCAGACCATCAGCATCACGGACACGAGCAGCATCGCAAAGACGAGCACGACCTTGAGGACCAAGAAGACAATGTCCTCGCCGAGCCACAACGTCTTCCACGTCCCGTCGAACCATGTGAAGTCGTCGAGATACTCCTGTTGCGCCAACATCATGAGGCGGGCTCCATGTGCACGGACGTGACGATACGCCCTGCGTCGAGCAACTGTGCAACAGAAGCGTTCGGTTGATTGAACTCGACCGCCACCGTTCCCCTGGCGACACCTGCGTCGGCCCGAACAGGGACCGTGATCGATCCGATCTCATTGACCAACGAGACCTCGGTTCCGCCCTCCAGCCCGGCATCGACCAGGTCGTCAGGGTGCACTGAAGCATGGGCGCCGGCGGCCAGACCGTTCAACGATGGGCTGAACGTGAGCATTGTGCCCTCGTCGTACATCTTTCTCGTCACAACCAGTTGATATCCGTCGCGTGCCTCATCGCCATCGATTGGGATCTGACGTGCGCTCGGGACCTCGAGTTCGGTACCTGAAAGGATCGGTGAATCGAGACCAGCAGCCGAGACGGCGTTGAGCGACAGGCCGGCGTGAAGCGGAGACGCCTCCACGAGGTCTGCCCACAACTCATCGAGATCGATGAATCCGAGGTCGGAACCGAGTTGTGCTGCCAATTCCGCAGCGATCATCCAGTCGGGACGGGCGGTGCCAGGTGGCGTCACTTGACGAGCGACGGGACTCACCCGGCCTTCGATGTTGGTGAATGTTCCGTCGACCTCAGTCGCGCTCGCAGCCGCGGGGAAGACGATGTCTGCGCCAGTGGATGTGAAGTTCAAGAGACAGTCGACGGCGATGAGGTGTTCGACCTTGTTGAAGGCCCGCTCGGCGAGGTGGGCATCGGGAAAGTCGGTGAGCGGGTCGCACCCAAGGAGAATCACTACGTCGATTCCCCCGTCGGCGGCTCGGCGAAGCATCTGCTCTGCGTCGAGCCCTCGCTCTGATGGAGCCGCTTCCCACGTTCCAGGGGCCGAACCGAGTGGCCGGCGACCCGGCAGCAGTCCAGGTGCAAGCCCCATATCGAGCGCACCCATGACATTGCCCCGGTGCAGCGCCGGGAGAAAGGTGGCGTTCGGGAGGGACTCGGCAAGTGATGCGAGCGCCTTTTCGATGACGGACGAATCCTCGGCCAATGAACCCGAGCCGTAGACGATGGTGAGCTGATCGTTACGCAATGACGCAGCAGCGTCGGCGATCGAGCGGCCATCGATTCCACCAACCTCCAGCGACGAGCCTGCCAACAACGCCTCGACCACAGCCACCAGCTCTCCAGGCGCGGGGTGAAGCGAATGGGCGGCGTAGTCGCTCAGCCCCGTGGACCGTGGCGTGAGTTCGATCACCGTCGCGTTGTCGTGTTCGGCGGCATGACGCAGTCGCAAGAAGAGCGACCCGTGCGTTTCCTTCGGATCGGCGCCCACAACGAGCACCGTGTTACCGGGGGTGCAGACTTCGTCGATCGTCGCCCGCGGCAGGCCCAGTGCGATGTGTGGGTCGAGACCATCGCCGAGTTGTGCGTCCACATTGTCCGTGCGAAGTATGGATTTCGAGAACTTGGCCCACGCATATTGCGACTCGTTCGACATACGAGCACCACCGAAGACTGCGATGCGAGCTGGATCTACTCCGTCGAGTGCTTCGGCAGCCTTTCGAAGTGCGAGTGGCCAGGACGCGGAGACGAGTTGGTCGCCGGTGTCGCTCGGGTTGCCGAGATCGTCGCCGCGAAGGAGCGGACCCGTGATTCGAGCCTCGGAGTTCCATGCTTCGAAATTGAAGCGCTCCTTGTCGCTCAGCCAGCCCCAATTCACGGGATCACTGTCGACACCGAGATATCGAAGCACCTGATTTCGCGAGCTCTGGACGGTGATCCGAGAGCCGACGGAATCGGTGGTGGCGGTCGAGGGCGATTCTGCCAAGTCCCAGGGACGGGCCTTGAACCGATACGGCTTCGCAGTGAGAGCGCCAACAGGGCAGATCTGCACGGTGTTGCCCGAGAAGTACGACGAGAACGGCTCATCGGGGAACGTGTTCACCTCGGTCTGATTGCCGCGTGCCTGGAAGTGAATCAGGGGGTCGCCAGCGACCGTGTCGGCAAATCGCGTGCACCGGTCACACAAGATGCATCGTTCTCGGTCGAGGTAGACGATGTCGCTGATCGGAATCGGCTTTTCGAAGTGTCGTTTCTCCTCGACGAATCGGCTCTCGCCGGGCCCGTAGGCCATCGTCTGGTCCTGCAACGGACACTCGCCACCCTTGTCGCAGACCGGACAATCGAGGGGGTGATTGATGAGCAGGAACTCGAGAACACCGTCCTGGGCCTTCTTGGTGACTTCGCTCTCGGTCTGGACGGTCATGCCCTCCGAAACCGGCAGCATGCACGATGGCTGAAGGGCGGGGCCTCGACCGGTGTCGACCTCGACAAGGCACATGCGACACATGCCGACCGGCTTCATCCGAGGGTGGTAACAAAAGCGCGGAATGTAAACGCCATGGCGTTCGGCGGCATCGATGAGGAGTTCGCCCTTTTTGGCTGAGATCTCGACTCCATCGACGTTGATTGCCACGCCGGTTTCTGTTTGAGGCTCGGTTGCGGTCACGAGTTGACCTCCGCTGGTTCTTCATCTGCCGCGGCGGTGTTTGGCGCGCCAGCGACAAACTCGGAGGAACCCGCAGCGTTCCCGGCGATCTTTTCTTCGAACTCATGGCGGAACCGACGAAGCGCAGATGCAATCGGCGCCACCGACGATGGCCCGAGGGGGCAAATAGTGGTCTGGCGAGGCGGAAACGGTACAGCCTCGAGACCTTGGGATTCATCGGACGCGACAGGATATGGCCCGGGTGAGATGTTGTCGCCGATATCGAGAAGGAGATCGATGTCTCCAAGGCGACCATTCCCATCGAGGATTCGCTGCAGGATCTTTTCCTCCCAGCTCGTGCCTTCGCGGCACGGTGTGCACTTTCCACACGACTCACGGGCGAAGAAACGAACGAGGCGAAGGCAGGCTTTCACGGCATCGGTGGTGTCGTCCATGATGACGATCGCGCCAGAGCCAAGCATCGTGCCCGCTGCCCCAACCGGGCGCGCTTCGAGCGGCAGGCTCACATGTTCTGGAAACAGCCAAGGCGCAGACGCCCCACCGGGCACGAACGCCTTCAGCGTGCGCCCGTCGCGCAGTCCTTGGCAGTAATCGTCGCCGTAGATCAGGTCCTCATACGTCGTGACACCCTGTTCGACCTCGTACACCCCCGGCCGTTTCACATGCCCCGAGACAGCGAACATACGGGTTCCAGGCGAGGTTTCGCTGCCTAGCTCCTTGTATGCGTCCGCGCCGTGTTCCATGAGCCATGGCAGATTCGAAAGCGTCTCGACGTTGTTCACGATCGTTGGCTGGCCGTACAGGCCCACCGCCGCAGGAAAGAAGGGGGGCTTCAATCGAGGCATGCCGCGATTGCCCTCGAGACTCTCGATGAGCGCTGTCTCTTCGCCCACGATGTACGCACCTGCACCCCAGTGCAAGATGATGTCCACCGAGAATCCACTCCCGTGGATGTTTTGTCCTACGTGGCCTGCCGCGTATGCCTCGTTGAGCGCATCGGCGATCCGTTGTTGTGCGATCGCCATCTCCCCGCGGACGTACAAGAAACACTGCGTGAGACCAATTGCATAACAAGCGATGAGACATCCCTCGATCAACTGATGGGGATCGCGCTCCATGAGGAGGCGGTCCTTGTAAGTGCCGGGTTCAGACTCGTCTCCGTTCACGACGAGGTACCGAGGCCACACATCAGCTGGACAAAAGCCCCATTTGATCCCAGCCGGAAAACCGGCTCCCCCTCGACCGAGCAAGGTCGCGTCACGGGTGATCGTGTGGCATTCGTCGGGTGTCTGACCAAGCGCCTTCTTCAGACCTTCGTACCCGCCGGTGGCCTCGTAGCGCTCGAGGGTGAAGCTGTCGTCGTGCTCGAAACGTGAGGTGACGATGCGCGGGGTGTCGTTGGCCACGAACCCGGCAGCGTGGGCGATCGGGGTGCCGCGCATCAGCTCTGCTCCTCGGTGGGCAACCACACCGGCGGTCCGGATACGGCTTCGGGGGCAACAGCCCCGACGCCCTTGTCGGAAGGGATGTGCTGGCGACTGAGACCCAGGGTGCCGTGGCCCGGGATCTCGTCGGAGCGGGATCCGCTACGGATCTCGCCGATGAGCTGGTCGAAGTCGTCGGCCGTGACCCGGTACTCGTGCCGGTAGTTGACCTGGAGGCAGGGAGCCTCGGTGCACGCGGCCTGGCACTCGGCCCGCTCGAGGGTGAACAGC
>CAJQNJ010000059.1 GCA_905479685.1 uncultured Acidimicrobiales bacterium | reverse complement strand
ACACCCACCAGCCAGAGAATCTGTGCAGCACCGGCTGTCACATAGGCACCTCAGCCTGCACAGAAACTCGATCGGGAATCTGTGCAGCACCGGCTGTCACATAGGCACCTCAGCCTGCACAGAAACTCGATCGGAAATCTGTGCAGCAGCAGACGCCACCGAGGCACCCAGACCTGCACAGAACCGCAGTAGCGGGGTCAGACCAGCAGAACGCAGCAGAACGCGAGAGCCGGAATACGCACAGAGAGACGCCAGCACCCCAGGAGCGAGGGACGAGCGACGGAGGTGGGCCTCCGGCAATCCGCAGAGCACACCGAGCGAAGCGAATGTGCGATTGCTGGGAGCGCAGCGGGAAACAGGAACGAGCGGGAAACTCAGAACCTCACGGTCTCGTCGAACACGAGGCCTGCCTCGAGTGTCCGGTGGACCGGGCACCTCTTGGCGATCTCCTCGAGCCGAGCTCGTTGGTCGTCGTCGAAGTCGCCATCCATGAAGATCTCTGCAGTCACGTTGTGCATGAAACCCGTGGCCGCGTCGTCGCAATGCGCACAGTCGTCTGCATGAATTCGGTCGTAGGTGTACGTGGCCGAAACCGAGTGCAGGTCCCACCCCTTGCGCTGACAGTAAAAGGAGATCGTGATACACGCGCACGCTCCGAGCGCGCCGAGAAGCATTTCGTACGGGTTCGGGCCAGTGTCGGTGCCATCGAGTTCAAGCGGCTCGTCGGCAGTCCATACGTGGCGGCCATTTCGTAACTCGACGACGGCTCCAGTGGTCAGATCTGCGGTAATTGATGCCATCTCATTACCGTACCCGATCTTGAAATCGACGTATTCCATAGTTTTTTGTCTTCTGATATGACACGATATGACAGCTGTGTTACAAATGTAACGGCTTTATTGCGCATCAGGTCTCACGGTGACAGCTAGGCCAACCCGCTCCTCATATGACATCGAACTCACCCCGCCACCGTTTTTTCCTCGCATGCGTCTCAGCTCTCGTGCTGGTCGCACCGCTCGTCGCCCAGCCACGGCAAGCTGCCGGTGACCCGACAACACTCGGAACTGCTGCGGAATCCCCGATTGCGGTTCCATTCATCGGCACCTTCGAAGTGTGGTGCACGGATCGGAATCCAGCTCCCGACAATCGCTGTAGCCGGCACCACGGAACACCGGCCATCGACCTCGGGATGGAGCCTGGCACGCCGCTCTATGCCACAGGCTCTGGCGTGGTCATCGAAACCGAGACCGGGTGCGGACCTGGGTACTGCCGGGGTGGCGCAGGCAACTTCATCTCCATCGGGCACGCCGACGGCACGTTCTCTCGATATCTCCATTTGACCGACGTCTCTGTCGAAGCCGATGACCGCATCGCAGTCGGACAACAGATCGGCACATCGGGAATCTCCGGACAGTCGAGCTCAGCGCACCTTCACTACGACGAGCACTTCCCCGCCGGCACGCGGACGCCCATGGGTCCGTGGATTGGATGTGTCAACGGTGAACAAGTCCGTTATCCCGAGACGTTCGGCGTGACGAATTGGGGCGACGTCCCATACGGATCGCTGATTACGAACGATGGATTCGGGTGCCTCGAAGGCGTTGACATCAGCAACATCGCTCGTCCCGTGATCCTGAGCGGAGCCGAGTCCTTCGCTGTAGTGGCTCCGACCGAATCGTCGAGCGCACAGTTCGAGTTCAGCATCGATTATCAGGACGATGCTCCTCCGATCATTCGACGACTCAGCGGAACAACGCTGGCAACATTCGACGCACCAGACGCTCCAGTAGCAGTTCGTATTCGCGAAGAGGTCGACGGCACATGGCGTGAATGGTCCGACCCCGTCGCCTATGACCCGAGCGCAGTGCCTGTGGCGCCGACATGTGATGGCCTTCACGCAACCACAGTCGAGACGACCGGTGGTCCGGGTGTGGATGTCATGATCGGCACCGACGGCGATGACGTTCTCAACGGCCGCGGTGGAGACGATCGGATCTGCAGTGGAGACGGTGACGATTCGATCATTGCTGGTCCTGGACGGGACAAAGTCTGGGCAGGCGAGGGCGACGATGAGATCAGCGGTGGACGCGGAGCCGACGAGATCTGGGCAGAGGGCGGCAATGACAGCGTGCGTGGCGGTGACGGACCCGACCGTGTGCTTGGTGGTTCGGGAGACGATGAGTTGCATGGAACTGCCGGCAATGACCATGTCGCCGGTGGTTCGGGTGCCGATCTCGTGATCGGTGGCATCGGCCACGATCAACTCTTCGGGGGTCGGGATGACGACACCCTCGAAGGCCGCAATGGCCGTGATTATGTCGGCGGCGGCAAGGGTCATGACTCACTTTCTGGCGGCAATGGCCGCGATCGATTGGTAGGCGCTGCCGGCGTCGACACATTCGACGGAGGCAGCGGCGACGACCGTTGCGCTCCCGACGCCTCTGCCCTCACCGAGATCTTCGAAGGATGCGAACGATGAAGCTCAACAACCTCCTGCGACTGCTGTCGGTGCTCGCCTTGTCCGCTGTGGCGTACCTTGGCATCGGGTTGTCACCACTTGGTGCCAACAACAGCAGTTATGTTCCCCCGATCGATACGTCGAACCGTGCACAGGTCGCATCGACCTATCGAACAGCAGTGGCTGGAAACCTCGCACTCAACTCTGGGTGGAACGGATCGACTTCGGACTGCCGACCCGGCTCGGCAAGCGACTCCTACGACGCCGCGACCATCGAGTCGATCAATTGGTTCCGTCGCATGTCGGGTTTGTCGATCGTCACCGAGGATTCGAGCGCCAGTATCAAAGCGCAACAGACTGCTCTGATGATGCACGCGCAGAACAACCTGTCGCACTACCCGACGCCTTCATGGCGATGCCACACCAAGGCAGGAGCCTCGCTGGCCGCCGAGAGCAACCTGACGCTCGGGGTGGTCGGTCCCCGTGGTGTGATTGGACAGATCGAGGATCCCGGCGCAGGTAATGAAGCGCTTGGACACCGCCGCTGGTTGCTCTTCCCCGAGCTCGAGTCGGTGGGTGTTGCAAATACCAGTCGCGCAAGCGTCGTACGGGTGCTCGGGGAATTTGGAGAACGGGAGAGCAAGTCGAATTGGATTTCTTGGCCTCCCCCCGGCTTTGTCCCCGATGAGACCATCTTCGATCGGTGGTCGATCTCCTTCGCTGGGACCCAAGCAGTCGACTTCTCATCCGCACGGGTTCAGGTCCGGGAGAACGGCCGCTCCGTGTCGGTACGCCTCCTTCCCCTCAGCCACGGCTTCGGCGATCCGACGCTCGCTTGGGACGTCAGCGGAATTCAACCCAAAGCAACAGGCGACGTGAAATACACTGTCGATGTCTCCAACGTGAAGGTCGGTGGGCGATCCGTCAACCGCAGCTACTCATTCACGAGCTTCGATGTCGACGGCTCCACGACGTCGACCAAGACAACGACCACTCCGCGATGTAACGGGAAACCGGCAACCATCCTGGGCACCGCGGGTAATGATCATCTGCGAGGGACCCCTGGAGCCGACGTCATCGTCGCTCTTGGTGGAAACGACCGCATCGACGGGCGCGGAGGTAATGACATCATCTGTGCGGGAGCGGGAGCTGATGTGGTTCGCGCCGGTTGGGGCAACGATGTGGTCTTTGGCGGAGGCGGTAAAGACCTCCTCCTCGGCAGCCGTGGCAACGACGCGCTCTACGGCCAAGGCGGTCGAGACGATCTACGGGGCGGATCGGGCGCAGACACCTTGGTGGGTGGGAAGCACCTCGACGGTTTGACGGGCGGCTCGGGCAACGATGTCTGTTGGGGAAGTTCGCCAGGTCAACGAGCGGTGAGCGCCGACCGCCGCACAGGGTGCGAGCGCGGCCGCTAACGCCCTGACAGGAAGTACCACCAGACGACGGCAGCGATCAGTCCAAGGCCGATCGCAACCTTGAGGAAGCCCTTGACGGCTCCCCAAACAGCCCCCACAACCGCAAGCAAACCGATGACGACCACCACGGCCGTCAGTCCCGGGTTACTCGAGGCTGCGTCCGCAGCTGAGTCAGTGATCTGGCCCGCGAGATCTGGGCGAAGGTCTTCGACCGCCTCCATGGGGATCTGATCGCGAGCTCCGTAGAATGAGTGTTGGCGAATGTTTTCGGGAAGAGCATCGATGACCTCTTGAGGGAGAGCATCGGCATCTGTCGATTCGTCTGCCAGTGCGTTGTGCGGCATGATTGTAGTGTCGCACCCTTGGTGCCCCGATGGGTGCCACTCCTGTTCTGCACCAATGACTTCACGCATGCCAACCGGCCTCTCCAATCGTTATGGTCCCTCGTCGCGCGGGTCGCGGCGCGGCTCTGATCTGCCCATTCGACAGCTGCTCATCGCTGGAGCGGTCTCGGCAATTCTGCTCCTGTTGTTCGTGATCGGGTCCACAGGTGAGAACGATGCAGCTGACGCGGATGCGAACCGTACCGATCTGACAGCCATCGTCAAGCCGGCTCTGACACGTGCGGGTTACGGCGATGTCGTCGTGACATCTGACGGCCGAACGGTAACCATTTCGGGCGAGTTGGCAACCAGAACCGACGTCGTGGCTGCAGATGCCGTGGTCAAGTCGATCGCCGAGGTGGCCTTCGTCGTCAACAACCTGAGCCACCCCGGACAGATCGACGATGACCTGCCCACACCCGATACTGACGTGGACTCTGTCGCTACAGGCGGCGGTGGCACCACCAACGCGACGTTGCTTCTGCAGTCCCGGTTCTCTAGCGCAGCTGCACGCGAGCCCATCACATTCCAGACAGGTGGTACCGA
>CAJQNJ010000058.1 GCA_905479685.1 uncultured Acidimicrobiales bacterium | reverse complement strand
GACCGGAGCGCCTCGACCTGGCGGCCAGCTCGGAAAAGGGCGAGCATGTGCTGGGCGCGGAACCGATCTTGCAGCGGGTACTCCTGCGTCAGGCCTTCGAGCTCGCCGATGAGTCCGTTGTGCCCTCCGCATGCCAGGTCGGCATCGATCCGATCGCCGAGCACGGCGATGCGGAGGTCGGTGAGTCGGGCAGCCTCGGGGGCAACCGCATGATGCCCGTCGAGGTCGGCGTAGGGCGGACCGCTCCACAGCGCGAGCGCGTTGCGGAAGAGGTTCGCAGCGTTCGACGGGTCAGCGGCCATCGCCTCCATACCCGTCTCACGAAGCTTCTCGAACTCGACAACGTCGACGGCGCCCTTCGTATCGAGCGAGTACCCGGCGCCCTCGGTCTTGAGCACATCACCGACCTGCGAGCGGAGGTGATGGATATAGCCCTGAAGGGTCTTCTTTGCCGTCGCTGGCTCGTCCTCACCCCACACGCCATCGATGAGGTTCGCTGTCGACACGGCTCGACCGTTCGCCTGTATGAGCAGTGCGAGCACGAGACGCTGTTGGGGGCCGCCGAGCGGCAGTTCCTCGCCGTCTCTGGTGACCCGCAAGGGCCCCAGCACCATGTAGCGCACGTTCCGACCGTAGTTCCCTGCTGCCATACCGTCATCCTCGATCATCCCGGTTGGTAACCGGTTGGTGAACGGACGATCGATGAGATGTAAGGGTTTTTGTTGGCCCGCCAGAGACGAGCGATGACACTCATTCTGCATGTTCGACTGTCACACCGTCGAACTAGTGTTCGATACATGAGTTCTGGAGTGGGAACCAACAGCAAGTCGAGGAGCATCTGCGGCGCTGAGCTCGGGGTACGCCATAGGCCCGATCATGTCGAAGCGCGGCAACTCATCGAGGCGTCGTGGGCGGCGATCGAACGGTGCCTCGACTCCGCGCCGATCACCGAAGCGCTCTCGCATCTCGAATTCGTTCGGTCCTGCGCCGATGCCAGTGAAGCGACCCTGCTGGCAGCCCGCCTCGAGTCCGGTGCGTCACCTCGTTCGGTCGAATCGCTGCTGCAGAAGAATGAGAAGACCTCGAAGCGCACAGCCAAGACGCGGACCCGTCGCGCCAACGCGGTCAAGGCAAATCCAGGCATCGCCAAAAAGATCGCCTCGGGCGAGCTGTCACCCGACCAGGCCGACGTCCTGGCCACTGCCGCGGAGAGGACCGATGGGGCCGCCGCCAAGGACGAGACGCTGATCGAGAAGGTTGCCGCCACTCCGCCCGATCAGGCGAAGAAGGTGGCCGACGAATGGGTGCGCGAACACACAGCCGCTGACACGGTGCAGGATCGGTACGACCGGCAGCGGCGCCTTCGGTGTGTGAAACGCTGGACAACCGACCGCCACACACACGTATTGGCGCTGGAGGGTGACGAGGCGTCGATCGATCGGGTCGAGCTCGCCATCCGCAATCGTTCGAGCGAAATGTGGCGGGCCGACGGTGGCCGAGAGCTCTCAGCTGGCGAACACCCCCGCACCCGGGATCATCGCAACTTTGATGCGGCCGTCGAACTCTTCACACGCCACGATGGTTTTGGAGGAGGCGACCCCGTCGGAGGTGGTCGAACGACCGGCTCCGGGTCGAGCCCATCGCGGCAGCGTCCACGCTCGACGATCGTGGTGACGATGAGCGCAGACCAGATGACCGGAAGTGACCCGTCGCCGGTCCGACAGGTGGCAAGCGGCCTGTTGGCTCCCACCCTCCTCGCGGAGATGTTTTGCGGGTCCGAGTTGGTTGGTCAGGTCGTCGACGGTTCCGGTCAGGTGTTGTGGCAAGGACGAACGAAGCGGTACTTCACTGATGAACAGCTGGTGGCACTGATCGCCCGTGACCACGGCTGCGTTCAGTGCGGAGCCCACTACTCGACGTGCGACGCCCACCACATCATCCCGTGGGAATCGCCGGCCCGCGGCCCCACCGACATCGAAAACGGCGCCCTTCTCTGTAGCGACTGCCATCACCGAGTCCACGAACACGAGCTGGTCCTGATGCGCGACCCAACCAGCGGCACCTGGTCGACCCGACCGGCCCGACCGCACGAGATCGCACCCAAGCGATCTGCGCCCGATACCACGCGCACCATCGCTCAGAGCGCCAGCGACAACAGGAGCGAACGAGGCCGACCCAAGCTCCATGAACGCCGCCGAACCGGAGCGCTGTGGTGAGGCACAGCTCGGGTCGAAACTTCACCCGGGCCGGAGCGACCGATCGATCGCGGAGATGAACTCGGGAGTGGTACCACAGCACCCGCCGACGAAGCTCGCCCCTGCTGACACGAGCGTCGCGACGTGGCCTGCGAACTCATCGGCTGTCATCTGATAGACGACCTCGCGTTCGATGAGCACCGGAGCCCCAGCATTCGCCTTGATCCAGATCGGGAGGTTGGTCGCTTGGACGAGCGCCTCACACACCGGGGCTACCCTGTCGACCCCGAGCCCACAGTTCGCACCGATCACATCGGCACCTGCGTCTGCGAGGGCCTTCGCCGCATCGGCGGGGGTCACTCCCATCATGGTGCGATCGCCTTGCCGTCCGGTGTCGAACGTCATGGAGACCACCACTGGGAGACCGGTCGCAGCTGCTGCCTCGAGAGCGATCACTGCCTCGGCGAGGTCGGACATCGTCTCGATCACGATGCCATCGGCGCCTCCATCGGCGAGGGCGGTGGCCTGCTCGGTGAACACGTCGGACAGCTCAGCCTCGTCCACGTCGCCCATGACCAGCAGCTTGTTGGTCGGCCCGATTGATGCGAACACCTTCGTGTGCTCGCCAGCAGCGCGCTTCGAGATCTGTGCACCGGCGCGATTGATCGCCTCGACTTGCTCGACCGCGTCGGGAAGGGCGAACCGATTGGCCTGGAAGGTGTTCGTGAGGATGATCTCGCTTCCCGCGTCGACGTAGCTCTTCGCCACTTGCTCGACGAGCTCGGGGTGGCTGAGATTCCAGAGTTCGGTTCGTGTGACCGGTCGCTCACTCTGCTCGAGGAACTGCGTTCCCCAGCCACCATCTGTGAGCACCGGACCCCCAGCGAGCAGTTCGTCGATCAACGCGTGGGTCATGATGCGCCCACGAGCTCGAGAGCCAGCCGGACTGCGGCGTTGGCGTTGTCGGCGTACCCGTCACCGCCGAACTCCTTCGCAGTCTTTTCGTTCATCGGGGCCCCGCCGAGCAGCACCTGAACCTGGTCGCGGAGACCAGCATCGACGATTGCGTCGATGGTTCTCGGCATCGCCAGCATCGTCGTGGTCAGGAGTGCCGAAAGCGCAACCACATCGGGTTTGTGCTCTTCGATCGCTGCCACCACCTCAGAGGGGCTGACATCGGTACCGAGGTCGATCACGTCGAACCCGGCGCCCTGCATCATCACGGCCACGAGGCTCTTGCCGATGTCGTGAAGGTCGCCCTGTACCGTTCCGATCACGACCTTGCCGACGTACTCCGCGTTGCCAGCCCGCAAGAGAGGATGCAGGATCTCGAGTGATGCTTTGATTGCCCGGCCCGATGACAACAGTTCGGGGACGAAGTAGTCCTCCTCCTCGAACAATCGACCGGCCTCGGCCATGGCCGGGATCATCGCGTCGTCGATGAGGGCTTGGGGAGCGAAGCCCTCGTCGAGACCCCTGCGGGTCAGGTCGGGTGTCGTGAAGAAGTCTCCCGTCAACACCGCTTCGTACAGCTCTTCGAGAAGCTCCATTGCGACTCAGTTCCTTCCGTTGAACTCGTGGACTGCGTCGACCATGGCGACGACGTTCTCGACGGGTGTACCCGCCTGCACGTTGTGGATGGCGTTGAACACGAATCCGCCCCCCGTGCCGAACACCTCGCAACGCTCGAGCACCTCGACCCGAACCTCGTCAGTCGTACCGAAGGGCAGGGTGTGCTGCGTATCGACACCACCACCCCAGAAGACGAGGTCGCGCCCATACTCGCGTTTGAGGTGGTCGGCCTCCATGTGCGCAGCCGAGCACTGCACCGGGTTGATGATGTCGAAACCACACTCGATGAACGACTTCATGAACCGTTCGACCGACCCGCACGAGTGTTTGAAGGTCTTCCAACCGGTGTTGTCGTGGATCCAGTCATTGACCCGTCGATAGTGCGGCGACCATAGATTCTCGAAGGTCTCGACGGAACAGAATGCCGACGTCTGGGTCCCGAAGTCGGTTCCGCAGGTCATGACCGCAT
>CAJQNJ010000057.1 GCA_905479685.1 uncultured Acidimicrobiales bacterium | reverse complement strand
ACTCGTCGATCATCTGACTGGAGGATGACAACCGGTGGAATGAGCATGGTGCCAGGTGTTGATCGATCGAACGGAAGGGCGGCGAACCCGACGACGCCGGCACCCGGGCGTTCGATTTCAGACCCGCCAGAATACGAAGCCAACACGTCCTTGGCGGTTGCAGTCGCTCCGGACAGGCCGAGTGGAACACGATTTGGCTCACCGAGCCCAACGAGAATCACCTCATTGGATCGCCAGAACATCCCCGACGACGAGCCCAGCTGGATCAGGTCGACATCGGCTATTCGCCCACTGGTGACCGTGGTGGTCTGACAACGCACACTCCGAGCGTAGGTGGCGGCACACTGGTTGGGTGAAGCACAGCAGCGAGCTTGTTGTCGACGCCGATGCGCGGATCGTGGTTGACGCTCTTGGGGACCTCTCGACGTACCCGGAGTGGAACGACCTGGTGAGTCGCGCCGAGCCGAGCGAGGCACATCCCGGTGACCCAGGACCAGCATGGTTCACGACACTACGCGCACAGGTCGGACCGTTCTCCAGGTCCAAGCAGCTTCGTTTCGTTCGTGATCAGCCAGTCGATGGCCTCGAGGACGCGTCCGCTTCTCCACTGATACCAGGATCGGTTCACACCATCGGGTTCAATCGGCTGGAGGTGGATGGACGAGATCACGCCCGCTGGACAATGGAAGCAACTGTTCAACCCGTGGGACTCACATCCAAGATCACGTTGACGCTCACCTATGACGGTGGGTTGTGGGTCCCGGCACTCGGTCTTGTGCTGACGTCGGCCATCGATCGGGCGACCAAGCGTCTCCCGTCGTACCTGCAAAGACACCAAGGCGATCCTGGTCAACGAGACGAGGCGGGGTGATGACGAGGTGACGGGTTTCGATGCTGCAACCTCGCTGACGCTGGTGTCGTCTTCGGAGGCGACGAAAGAATGGCGCGGGTTCCTGACAACAGGCTGGTCGATCGGGCCGATTCCGAACGGCGGATACTCAGCAGCTGTTGCACTGCGAGCCCTTCTGGCGCACACCGAGTGCGAGGCTCCACTGTCGATGACAAACCACTACTACCGTCCAACCATCGCCGGAGCCCCCGTGACGATCCGTACCGAGATCCTTCGCTCTGGCCGCACCACAACACATGCTGATGCGTTTCTCATTCAAGAGGACGAGGTTCGAGTCCGTTGTGTTGCCGTATTGGGAGCCTTTCCCGGCGGCGACACGATTCTCCCATCGGTGCCTCCCACGATCCCAAGTCCCTTCGATTGCGCCGAGCGAGACCCAAAGAGCCAAGGGCTCAATATGACGCTGCTCGAGTCATTGGAAATACGACTCCACCGCGACCCCACCGCCCCGACACCCCGTCCGGCACACATCGACGGGTGGATCCGCTTTCGCGACGGTCGATCCAATGACGCTCTCGCGCTCTGTCTTTTTGCCGACTCCTTCCCGCCTGCGATCATTTCGGCGCTACCGGGAACAGGCTGGGTGCCCACAATCGAGCTGACATCACATGTGCGAGCCCCAGCTGCCGCTGGGTGGATTCGCAGTGAAGTCACTACCGAAAACGTCCGAGGAGGCACCCTCATCGAGAACATCCGTCTCTGGGACGAGACCAACACATTGGTCGTGGAAGCTCGCCAGCTCGCCCTGTTGCGCGATTAGCGCGATGAGGTCCCCGTGACAATGACGATCACCAGATGACCGCTTGAGCCCAGACGATCCAGACTCCGAGAATCACGAACCCGATTGCGAACTGCAACAAGGTACTGACGCCAAATCCCTTGGCCACAGCAATGGTCGATGCACGGGCAGCTGGCCAGTCACGCTTCTCGGCATATTCGCCGATCCCGAGCCCGACAAGTGCACCGACGACCAGACCCACGATCGGGATCACGAAGAAACCAATGACTGCACCGATGGCAGCAGCCAACTGGGATCGCGTTGACGCTCCAGACGCTGTAGCCGCGCGTTTTGGCAGCGCGACTCCCACGACGATGGCGCCCGTCGTGAGCGCTGTCACCGCCACCAGGACCACTATCGCAAGAACGTCGAATCCGACAGCGAATCCATACGCAACAGCAGCGACCCACATCAAGGCGACTCCCGGGAGTATCGGAACGAGCGTTCCGACCAGCCCGACGAGCATCGCCAGTAGCACGAGGACCGTGGCGACTTCGTCTGACATGGCGCGTCAGCGTAGCTCTGGCCAGTGCGCGAAGTGATCGATCGGCCCCTGGCCCGCACCAAGCCTCCAGTCTTTGCTCCCACGGAGGCCATCGAGGACGTACCTTCGCGCCGCCACCACCGCGGCCAACAAATCATCGCCGAGCGCCAGACGAGCGGCAATCGATGCCGACAAGCTGCACCCGGTCCCCAGAACGTTCGAGGTCGCGATCAGATCGTGTTCGAGCGGCACCGTGCCAGCGGACGAGGCAAGCACGTCAACAGCATGTGCTCCGTCGTGTAGCCCGGTCACGAGGACGGATTTTGGACCGAGCTCGAGCAGCTCGTTCGCTGCCCGCACAGCGTCGTCGCGGCGTTCGATCCTGATTCCCGTAAGCAGCGACGCTTCGAAGACATTTGGTGTGATTACCTCGGCAACCGGAAACAGCAGTTGCACATATGCCTCCTGGACCGCGCCGTCGAGGAGGGGTGCGCCCGAGGATGAAACCAACACCGGATCGATGACCAACGGGCCGAGCTCGCTCGCTCGTGAGGCAACAACGTCGATGGCTCCAACCGTGAACAGCAACCCGGTCTTCGTGGCCGCAACAGCGAAGTCCGAGGTAACTGCATCGATCTGAGAGGCAATGAGATCGGCGGTCATGGGAACCGCAGCCGCAATACCCGTCGTGTCTTGCGCCGTCACAAGAGTGACCGCAAACACGCCGTGCACACCGTGGGCCGCAAATGTCTTCAGATCCGCCGCAAGCCCAGCATTTCCTCCGCTGTCGGACCCTGCGACCGACAGGACCGTTGACGGCGTCATTGAGGGCCGAACATCGCTCTCGGAACCGTCGTTCACAGCCATACGCGCCCTGAGGTGTGGCAAGTGGCACACTTGGATTCGAACGTCATACCGTGGCTGGTGTCGGTCCCCTCCCCGGCTCCAGCCACGGAGGCGCTGGCCGAGGCGCACGCCGACTGTGTGGCCGAGGCGCGAGCCGACTGGGTCACGGCGGCGTCAACTGGCCTTGCGTGAGCGACCTGGCCAGAAAAAACCGGCGAGGAGCAAGATCACACCCGTCACTCCGCCGAGCAGCACCCAATTGGGCCCATCGTCTCGAGCCACTAGTGACGTCAGCCGCGCATCGCTCTCCGGATCGAACGTGAACGCGAAACTCGCGGTCTGTATGTCTCCATCATCGGCGAGTTCGGTGTGGGTCACGACATATCTTCCCGGTTCCACCAATGCCTCGAAGTCAGTAGTGACCACCCGTCCATTCGAGAGGAGTGTGGTCTCGCCAACCGAGATCGGCCGGTCATCGGGACCGGCGAGCAAGATCTCCCCAGATGCAACCGGGGCCCAGAACGAGATGTCGATGTGATCGACGGTTCCACCGAGGACCTGGCCCGACGCAGGAGCGCGTTCGAACACCTCGGAGTGCGCCATGAGGGGGCTGATCGACAGCCCGACGACGGCCACGACAAGACACGCGAACAACACCCGCATTTTCACGATGCCAGAGTACCTCTCTCGGTTGAGAGTCAGCGTCGCCCGAACACCCCATAGTGCACGCCGATTCCCTCATACTCCTGGTGACCAGGAAGGTACGGTCGCGACTCGGTGACTTCGTGGATCGTCCAGCTTCCGTCTCGCTCGAGCCTCTCGAATGCAGCGGGTGTGTCTCGGGCGACAAAAAGATCTGACCGCTGGGTGACGACGATGGTCCCACCAGGTTCGACGATCCGACAGAACTCTCGACAGGTCGCTTCGACCTCTGGCAGGTAGGTCATGACGCCAACACAGATCAGTCCTCCGAAGGTCGCATCGAGAATTCCGGTCGGCAAGCTGGTCAGGTCGTGCTCGGCAACCGCTCGGTAGTGCGTGGATTCTGCCGCGATATCGAGAGACTCCGAAGAAACATCGATACCCACGACGTCGTGATATCCCCGGGCAGCGAGTTCAACTCCCACCAGCCCGGTTCCACATCCCATGTCGACAATCTGGTCGTCTTGGGACGTTCTCGCCGCCAAGAGTCCAACAGCAACCCTTGGCGCCTCGTATCCCCAAGACGCCAGGTCGCCGTCGTACACAGGAGCCCATTCGTCGTAGATCGATCGAACGGTCGCCGAGTCGGCATCGAACTGTCCGGCTAGACCCTGCTCTCGCGCCATCAGTATCCGCCCCCCGCACCGACGTCTTCTACATTCGCACCGCGACCAATCGACAGTGCATCCACAAGCCCGAGCCGCATAGCGGAGAGATCCGTCTGCGCGGTCAGCATCCGATATCCGCGACCGATACGGTCCACCAGAGTCGTCGGCACCGCGTGAATTCCAGGTACGACATCGTGGGCTAGACACCGATCGACGATCTGATCGAGCACATCGAGGAAAGCCAGATCTGCACTGTCGCGACCAAGCCCCATCGAGACCGCGAGATCGTTCGGCCCCACGTAAATGGCATCCACGCCCGCCGTCGACAGAATCTCGTCGAGGTTCTCGACCGCTTGCACGGTTTCGATCATCGGGATGATCGAAACATGATCGTTGGCAACCTCTGCGTAGTCAGGACCTTCGAGGGGCTGGGCACGGATGGGGCCCGAGCTGCGCGAGCCCCGTGGGGCGTACATACCACGTGTCACCGCCTCTTCGGCTTGTGCAGCAGTGTTTACCATCGGCACGATGATCGCCATTGCACCAGCGTCGAGAGCTTTGCCGATGATTCCCGGTTCGTTCCAAGGCACTCGCACCGTTGCTGTCGTCGTCCCAAGGCTGATCGCCTGCAGCATCGGGACCATGTCGGAGTAGCCAATCAAGCCATGTTGCATGTCGATGCACACGTAGTCGAAGCCGATCTGAGCGACAACTTCTGCAGTGATCGAAGATGGGGTGGAGAGCCAGCTTCCGATTGCTGTCTTGCCCGAAGAGAACGAGGAACGAAGAGGGTTTGGGCGCATGCCGAAAAGATACCCCGGCCCTGCGCCGACCTCCGATTCGAAGGAGCTGTTCGCGCCGATGCGAAAATCGGTGCCGATCTGTCGACGTGACGGCACCGGTCTGGCATCATGGCAGAAATCCCCGGCTGAACGATCGTCCAGGAGTACGTGCCGATGTCATTCTCACTTGTTGTCGATCCGGACTCGAACACCTTGTTGTTCATGAACCAGACCAAATCGCGTCGCTTGCACCCAATCTGGCTACGTGAGCGAACGACAGCAGATGGAGCGATCGATGTCGGGAGTTTTCAGCGGTTGTACGACCCGACTGCTCTCGACGCCGACCTCACTGTGACGCGACTCACCCCAACCCATGATGGATCCGAAATCGTCTGGTCAGATGGGCACACCCAACGGGTCGACCTCCATTCGATCGCTACAGAATTGGGTTGGCTTCGTGACCCGTCACGACTTCCAGACCCTGTTGCATGGGCGACCGAGCCAGACCCGTTTCCCCGGTTCTCCTGGCCCAACGACGACGATGACGAGGCTCGATTCGGTGCCCTCGATGCGTTCTGGACCCATGGTTTCGTCATCTTCTCGGGAACCCCTTCTTCGGTGGGTTCACTGACAGAGCTCGCTGGCGCGTTCGGACCGGTACGGCCCACCAACTTCGGAGAACTCTTCGACGTCTTCACCAAGCCGAACCCAGTCGATTTGGCGTACACACCTCGCATGCTGACGTCCCACACGGACAATCCGTACCGACGCCCTGTACCTGGCATTCAATTCCTCCACTGCATAGAGAACCATGCAAATGGGGGCGAGTCGACGCTCGTCGATGGACTGGCGGCGTTCCACGACTTCGCATGGGTGGACCCCGAGGGGCATGACGCGCTGTGCAACGTGCCGGTGACGTTTCGGTATCACTATGGCGACCAGGACCTCACAAGCCGGTCGGCAATACTCGAGACGGACATCGACGGCACGTTCGTGGGAATCCGCAACTCGGATCGGCTCGACTTCGTGGACGCGGTCGACCCGGAGACACTGGCCCGGTTCTACTCGGGGCGCGCGTCCCTACGCGCCCTTCTGAATGCGCCTGAGCGCCGTGCGACGTTCGTCCTCCAAAAGGGCGATCTCTTGATGATGGACAACCGACGCCTTCTTCACGGCCGACTCTCCTACGAGCTCCAATCGGGACGACGACACCTCCAGGGGTGCTACATCGAACACGACGGACCCGAGATGTTGTGGCGCAAACTTTCCAAGCGAATGAGCTGACACCACCAACTGTTACGCGGGTGTTTCACGGAAGTGAACAGCACTCGCTCCATGTGGCCAGCTCGCGTTGAAGCGGGCACATTCATTGGCGGCGCCCCAGCGTTGTGGCGCCATCCAAAACATGACCGATGCTCGTAGGAGGGCACATGAATCGCAAACTTTTGGGTGGCGCTGTTGCAGCTGTAGCTGTGCTAGCCGCAACAGAACCACTATCAGCTCAAACCATCAATGAACTCGACCGCGGAGCGGCCGAGGGTAATGCGCTGCTCAACATGGTTGTGCTCGACAACATCTTCATCTTCGTCGCCGGCGTGCTGGTGCTGTTCATGCAGGCAGGCTTCGCCATGGTGGAGGCAGGCTTCACCGAAGCCAAGAACGCCGCAAACATCATGATGAAGAACCTGATGGATGTCGCCGTCGGGTTCCTCATGTTCGGCTTCATCGGCTGGAACATCGCATACAGCGGCAGCAGCATCTTCGGTATCGCCAATGGCGGTTGGAGCAAGTTCGGCGTCGCCGGTATGACAGACCTCTTCCCAGGTGATGTCGCCGACTACCCGTTGGCAGTCCCCGTTGACTGGTTCTTCCAGGCCGCATTTGCTGCCGCAGCTGCGACGATCGTCTCGGGCGCCGTTGCCGGACGAACACAGTTCAAGGGATACCTGCTCTACTCGATCTTCATCACCGCGATCATCTATCCAGTTGTCGTCAACTGGAAGTGGGGCGGCGGATGGCTCGACGAGCTCGGATTCGTTGACTTTGCCGGCTCCGGTCTCGTGCACATGGTCGGCGGAGTTGCTGCTCTGATGGGTGCGATCGTTCTTGGGCCACGCATTGGAAAGTTCGGACCCGACGGCAAGCCCCGGACCATCAACGGCCACAGCATTCCGCTCGCAATCCTCGGTGTCTTCATTCTCTTCGTCGGTTGGTTCGGCTTCAACCCCGGTTCGCAGCTTCAGGCTGACATGGCCGTGCCTTACATCGCCGTGCAGACAGCGTTGGCCGCTGCAGCAGGGGCTATGGGCGGAATGATCGTCTCATGGCTTGTGGGTGGCAAGCCTGACGTCGCCATGGCTGGAAACGGCCTGCTCGCAGGCTTGGTGGCCATCTGCTCGGGAATCGGCAACTTCATCTCGATCGGAACGGTCATTACCGGCTTCGTCGCTGGCGTCATTGTCGTGTTCTCCATCAAGGCGGTTGAGCGAGCAAAGATCGACGACCCGGTCGGCGCCTTCTCTGTCCATGGTGTAGCTGGCTTCTGGGGACTCATTGCCACTGGCTTGTTTGCCTCGGAGTCCTCACCGGTCGACAGCACAGGCGGCGGACTGCTGACCGGTGGTGGCGCCGGACTTCTCATCGACCAGATCATCGGTGGCGTTGCGATCTTCGCCTTCGTTGCAGTCGCTACGGGAATCTTGTTCAGCGCAATCAAGGCCGCTGGTCTGCTGCGAGTGAGCGAAGAGGAAGAGCTTGCTGGCCTCGACCTCTCCGAGCATGGCGTTCCTGGCTACGACCCCGTCTCGGCTCCGCTCATGCCATCGACCACGGTGATCAGCTGAGCGAGGAACCCCGCTTCATTTCACGAATGTGCACGCAATGTTACGTGCATGTGAACAACACCAAATCCACTTTGCGGGTCGCCCCGGCGGCCCGCATTGTGGCGTCTCACCGGAGTTCTTGTCCGGATCTGGACCATGACGTGAAAGTGGGCGAACGATGGAAAGCGGAGATATTGCCTGGATGTTGATGAGCACTGCGCTCGTCGTGTTCATGGTGCCTGGATTGGCACTCTTCTACGGCGGAATGGTGCGGGCAAAGAACGTCGGCAACATGTTGATGATGAACATGGCGTGCGTCGCCGTCGTTCCCATTCTGTGGGTGCTGTTCACCTACTCGTTGGGGAACAACTCGAACGATGCAAAGACGGGCTTCTTCGGAGGTGAGTTCATCGGCAACTTCGATGTCGCTGGCCTGAGCGGCCTCTCGGGTGACGACCTCCTCGGCGTCGCTTTCTTCATGACATTCGCATCGATTACTCCCGCGTTGATCTCGGGAGCAGTGGCGGACCGTATGCGTTTCGGCGTGTGGGTTGCCTTTGTGGCCCTCTGGTCCACACTCGTCTACACACCCGTGACCTACTGGGTCTACACCGGCTGGCACACAGAGCTCTCACCACACGCACTCGACTTCGCCGGCGGAACCGCCATTCACATCAACGCCGGCGTGGCAGCGCTCGTCATGGCCCTCGTGATCGGCAAACGCCGTGGGCTCGGCTCAGATGACATGGCACCACACAACCTTTCGCTTCTCTTGATCGGTACCGGAATCTTGTGGTTCGGTTGGTTTGGTTTCAACGCCGGATCTGCTGGCGCTGCCGATGGCATCGCCGTGCAGGCGCTACTCAACACGTTCGTTGCTGGCGCAGCCGGGATGATCGGCTGGGTTGGAACGGAGTGGATTCGAGATGGCCGAGCAACGATGATCGGAACGGCTTCGGGCCTCGTGGCCGGCCTCGTTGCAGTCACCCCTGCTGCAGGTTACGTCTCATCGATGTCATCGATTCTCTTCGGCCTTGTCGCTGGGACCATCTGCTACTTCGCTGTCCGGCTGAAGGATCGCCTTGGCTACGACGACTCCCTCGACGTTGTGGGAATCCATGGTGTGGGTGGGATCGTGGGCGGGATTCTCCTCGGCCTACTCTCCAGCCTCGATGTCAACGAGAGCGGCGCAGAAGGCGGACTCGATCTCCTGGTCAGTCAGTTGATCGCCATGGGTTCGGTGATCGTATTCTCCGCTGTGATGACGTTCGCAATCGCCAAATTTCTCGATGCAACAGTCGGCCTTCGGGTGAGCGAATCCGAGGAGTTCATGGGCCTCGATGTGAGTATTCACGGCGAAGCCGTCTACTCGACGGCCCCGTCCTCCACTCCCCCACCCGATGAGGCCCCTCAGTAGATCGATGAGGACAAGGGAGTCGTTGACGATCCCAAGCCCTTCATACCCAAAGAATGATCGATGCAGAGGTCCGACCAGGGTGACATCAGAGATGGGCCGCATCCCCACGCACTGCTGGCCCCGGGGTGTTGTACGGCGTTCTGCGGAGTGCACGAAGAGTGTTCTGAGTCTTTGCGCTCAAATAACAGTTTGTGAACCTGAGAGCTTGCGACGGATCGAAGTACGGGTTGTTGAGTCGACCCAGCTTGACCAGGAGAAGCACTTGTTCGGCGACGCTCACCGGGCAACCTTTGACTTCGATGACGCGGTCATTACGAGTCTTGCGCCATTCACGTTCGACAGCGGCGATCTTGACGAAGATGTCCGCGCCCTTGGCTTTGAGCGGATCGAGCGAATCTCGACTGATGTACACGCTCTCGATGTCCACCGGTGTGCCGGCCACCTCGCCGGAGAACGATGTGCAGTCGCCGATGAAGACGACCTTGTCATCGGGACCAGCATCGATGTCCCCGTCGTAGGCGCCGAAGACGATGTGCGTCTGCGGAAGTTTGTCGTCGGTGGCGTCGTCGAACAGCCGCATGATCTCGATCGCTTCTTCCATCGCCCCTGGGCACCCGCCCCAGCAGTAGTCGTCAGCGTCACCGTCTGGGGGCGGCCCCGCATGTGCGGTGATGCTGGTGCCCTCGAAGTACTCCTCGACGCGGATGAGGCCAACTCGAAATCCCGAGGCCTTGCGCTGAGCCTCGACCAACGTGACATCACCAACGATGTCGATCTGTTCGAGATCGACCGGCCCGAAGCCATTTTCGTACGCAAGGCGGATGTGATCGACAGAGAGCGGGTCGACACCGATGATGTGACAACACACGGCGTCGAAGGCAACCTGGTTGTCGCCCATGATCACGAGGCCGAGATCGAACGGGATCGGTGTCAACATCCGGCCTTCGCCAGCGGTGATGGCGTCGATTGCGATGAACTGCGGTTGCAGGACGTACTGGAGGTCAGCAACCTTTTCGTTGAGCTTGTGGTCGTGGTCGATCAGTCGGTGTCGATCGTCTTGAATCCCGATGTAGTTCTTCATCGAGAATGTCACGGTGGTCCAAGGGTGGGCCTTGAACTTTGGCATGTTGACGAAGAAATCGGCTTGGGCGACGGGCTCGGGTGTGAAGACGTAGTCGCGAAGACGCTCGGGGTGCTGAAGTGGTATCTCGACCTGTTGCTCTTCCTCAAAGAGGTAACGCTTGAGACCTCCGACCCGCTTCATCATGCTGTTGAAGCCCGAATCGGCAAAGGC
>CAJQNJ010000056.1 GCA_905479685.1 uncultured Acidimicrobiales bacterium | reverse complement strand
GGTGGTGGTCTCTTCTGGTTCTGGCGCGGCAGTGGTTGTTGTTGCCTCGGCCGCAGTGGTTGTCGTCTCTTCTGCAGCGGTATCGGCTGCATCGTCAGCCGAGCTTCCACACGCAGTGGCTAGGACCGCGAGCGCCACGAGGAGCGCAATCCAGCGACTCTTTGTCCTCGTGCGGTCTGCCTTTTGCTTACCTACTCCAACCGAACCAGCCCGTGTCATATGAATCTAACCACCCAGTCAATGTCGTCTGCTGGTCAGACAGTATTGCCAGAGCGTCAAATCTCTACCAAATCCGGTATCACCCGCCGAATGAGCGGTTGATCGCAGTGCCGAAACAGTTCAGGCGTTGTCGGCGATGGCTTCGGCACGATCCGCGACGCCACCAAGGGCGCCCGAGATCGTGGCGAGCTGTTCATTGATCTTGGTCACACTCGGGCCGATCGTCGAGCACTGCGTCTCGACGGCGCGAACGCCGTACGTCGACTTCGCCAAATGTCGCGCTGTCTCGTGAAGCGAAGCTGAAATCCGAATGAGGTAGGACGCGAGAACTGAAATTACCAGCATGATCTCGACAACGGTGAGCGTGATGAGTAGGTTGCGCATGTCAGGCGTCCCCCCCACGATCGCTCTGTCCTGAAGCGCTCTGTACCGAAGCAAGCAAGGCATCGTGTCGGAGCGCTTCTTCGGTCAGACGGTCGAGACGCACCGATGTCTGCGTCAGCATCCACGTTGTCGCCGTGTTCCGAGCGACTGGTTTCGCCGCTTCCCAAATCGCTTCGGATCCACGCTCGACACGCTTCACCTGGTTTAAGAACGTTTGCAGCAGAACGATGGCCACAACGGCAACGACCAAGCCGGCGCCAAGTGTGATCCACCAAAGACTGTGGGTGCTCATGACTCCCCTCCGGCTGTCTCGAGGTACTCACGTGCTGCCCGAGCCGACGACGTGATATCGACGATGTGGCGATTCACCGTGTCGACGTTCCAAAGACCGTCGGTGTTTACCTCGGACTCGTTGAAGGCATCGACGATCGACTCCGCCTTGATAGCGGCATCTCGGGCGCCTTTGATCATGAGCAACAAGAGCGCCACGACGAGCAGCACGACGACAAGAAAGATCACCCAGCCAATAACCCAACCAGATGAAACAGCGATGAGCGGCATAGGACTCCTACTTCTCCGTGACCGTGCTCAAGGCGTAGTTGATCAGGGTGTCGTTGAGTTCGACACCATGAGTGTCGCGAGCATGTGCAGCAACCTTGGCCAGCAGCTCGTCTTTGGAGTCGGCGACGGTGGCTGCCTTGCAGTCGGTTACACCAACGTGTTCGCATCGAAATTCGAGTCCCATGCTCAACTCCCCTCGTTCATGCGGCGGGTTCTTCTACTTTTGAGACATCAGCGACCAGGTCGCCGAGCGCTCCAGCGACGGCGCCGAGGTTGGCGTCCATCGACTCGGTGAGTTCGTTGATGGGTTTGGTCTGGTGGGCAATGGCCCGAACCCCAAACGTGATCTTGCCGAGCTGGTCGTTCACGTGGCGGAGGATGAGAATCACACGAACGAGGTACGCGGCGATCGCCAAGATGAGGATGGTGAACAAGATGATGGAAACAACTGCGGCAGCGGGCATCTATCGAACCATCCGGCGTAGAGCGGTTACATATCGAACGGCGACACCGGTTATCCCGGTGATGGACGCATCGGTTTCGATGAGGGCGGGAACCGGCACGAGGTGCTCGGTGAGGATCACGCCATGCTCGAGGATGTCATCGGAGGCGTGCTGGATCTCGACTGCTGGCCGAATCACCCGGTTGGCCAAGAAAATAACGAGCGGGACAACAACGAGGAGGATGACAGCATTCGCTATCCACCACAACCACATGTTGGCAAACCCCCCCAAAAGCTCAGCGCTTCCGGCTCGCTAGAGCTCGTTATCTAGGCTCGATGAACACCCAGGACTGTAGCTTATGTCACTAGGTGTTGTCTACATGTAGTCAGTCGACGAGCTCGAGCGAACGCAACGATGCAGGCGCAATTCGTTCGAGCATCCCGGTCGAGGACTCGAGAACAAGAAACCCGTCTTTGTCGACCGCGGTGACCCGCCCCCGCGCCTCGCCTCTCGGCAACAGCGAAACGAGCACGCGCCTAAACATCGCCGAACATCGATCGTTGAACAATTCGAGAAGGGCCAGGGAATCGCTCTCGACGAGACGGGTGGCGGCCTGAAGGTGCTGCTCGAGTGAACTCAGCAATTGTTCTTTGGCGACATCGAGCCCACCGAGGTCGGCACGGACAGCGAGGACGGCGTGTTCGACCCGGCCAGGTCCGAGTTGAGTCGTCACATTGACCGAGGACTGCACTGCATCACTATCGCTTCGGATAACTGTGTCTGGCCAACGAATCTCGTGGTTGTTTCCGCTGACGTCCGCCAGGGCATTGGCGGTTCCCAGCGAGGCAACCAGCCACAGGAGCGCCTCCTGCAATGGGTCGATGGTGGGGCGGATCACCATCGCCATCATCAGCGCGTCATCGCTGGCCGCCCGCCATGGTGTTCCGCCGCGTAGGCGCCCTGAAATCTCGCTATCGGCAACCACAATCGAGCCATCGGGGGCGTTTTCGGTTCGAGCCCATGCAGAGGCCAGCGCCTCAACCGACATTGCGACCTCGTAATGGCGGGTTTCACTCACTTCGGCTCACCAGAGGGCGCACGCGGTCGACAAGCCACGTGTCATCGAGGCGTGACACCAGGATTGAGCCAGCGGCCCAGGGGTCTTCGCCGAACGTCGCTGGACACTGCAAGGCGACCTCGAGGGCAACGGCGCCTTCCGGGATCGTTGGGACTTCGGCGCGCACGTCGTCCAAAGGCACGGCTGCGAAGTCGACTCGCAAACCGTGGACCAAGCCCGTGAGGAACGAGTCCAATTCGTCTTGGGGGCTGGTGCCCTGACGGATGCGTTGTGCCTGGAGAGGGTCGAGCCCCCGACGGCCACCCGCCTCGAGCACATGCTCACGGCCGGCCTCACTGAGCATGGCCCAAACCACAACGTGTTCGCCCCACACAATTGCTTGGATGAAACGATCGGCTACGGCTGCTGGATCGTTGCCGGTCATGGTCGATCCCAACCAATGTCTTCCAGCATGTCCCTTACGCGTATCCGTTGCGGGCCGAACAGCAGGGCGTTGATTGCCTCGTCGAGAATGAAGTCCGCAGCACGCTGGTCGTGGTTGTCCAGCATGGCGTGGGCCGCCAGTTGCGATTCCAGAGCGGACTCGAGGAATGGTTCGGGTAGCTCCATCAGCACGGTGATGATGGTGCGAATCGACGCCACGAACGACTCCGCTGGTTGGGTGATGATCGCGTAGGACATGGCGGTCAGTCGTTCGAGCTGGTTCGTGTTTGGTAGGCGTTCCATTTGCACGAGGCGTTGACGGAGGAACATCAGCCGTTCGTTGTCGTCCATCGAACCAGCGAGCGTGGCCATGTGGTCGGCACGAGTCGCTCCTGGCACGGCCACGTCGAGGCGCGCCTCGACGGCCTCGGCGTTGGCGAATGCTTCTTGCCACTGTGGCTGGTGCAGCCGAGGGTCGAAAATGTTGAGCGAGTCTTCATAGTACGCAAGGGCTCGTTGAAGTGAGGCAACGTCGTCCCGACCGGCGTAGGCGTGACCAAGGTTGTGCTTTGCAATCGCATGCTGCATCGGAAAGCCAACGCTGGTGAAGACGGCCAGGCACCGTTCGAACGCGGTGATTGCCTCGCCCAGGTGGTGCTCGCTCCCGGATGGATCGACACCGGCCTTTGCCTTCCACGCAATACCGAGTGTGTGATCGATCATTGCTGTGTGCATCGAGGCTTGTGTTCCACCAGCAGTGCTCGCAGCGTCGGACAGCACAGCGATAGCAGCGTCGCACCCGTCGACGCCCCCTCGCGCCAAATGCACCTGGCCGAGGTTGTGTTTTGTGGCCAGCATCGTTCGGATTTGCTCGTCGTCGTCGCCTGGCACCATGTCGAGCGACATCGTGAACGCTTCGACCGCATCGTCAAGTCGGCCGCCTTCGGTGAGCACAAGGCCAAGGTTGTTCAGCACCGAAGCCTCTTCGACGTCAACACCTTTGCCCGACATCAGACCGAGCGCCTCTTGGAACAAACGGCTTGCAGTGCTCGGGTCGCCCAGCATGCGATGAGCAGAGCCAGCAGCGTTGAGGATGCGGGCATGCTCAACGGGTGCCCGAGAAACGGTGAGAACTTCGGCTGCCTGTTGGTAGTAGCCGAGCGCGCCTCGGAGGTTCTGCTCGGGGTGCGCTGTTGGTTGCTCGGCGGTGGCCATACCCAGCCGGTAGGCGGCAGCGGCCCACTTCAACGCATCGGTTGAACGATCGATCGACTCGAACCGCGCCTTCATGGCGGCAACAGAATCGGTAGCGGAGAACGCCGTTGGGCCGTCGTTGCTCATGTCGTTCCGGTCAGTTGCAGCGAGGCGATACACCGATCGATCTCTTCGATAGTCACGTCGATGGCGTTAGTAACGATGTCGGACATGCCGATCGCCATGGTGTCGACATCGACGGGCTGCACGCCAACCATCTTCACGATTGGGGGCAGAACACCCAGCGCCCGGGCAACCATCAGGGAGCGCTCAGGGGTAGCCAGGTGCATGTCGGCGAGCAGGTCGTATTTCACGTTGTGGTCCAACGCGCGTACGTCGATGACGTCGAAGTCGATCGTCATCACCGTTCCGGGAGGTCGTTTCCGGTCGACGGTATCGACCACGATGACTGCGTCGTAGCCATCCTGGAGATCCTGAACGAGCTGAATTCCAGCGATGCCAGTTTCGACCACGGTGACGTTCGGAACCGTAGCCCGTTCGAGCAGCCGGTTGGCGACCTCCACGCCGAAGGCGTCGTCACTTCGGAGCACGTTTCCGACCCCGGCGACCAGAATGTTCACGAACCTGAACGCGAGATCTCTGCCGCCCGCATCGAGTATCCGTGGATAACCCACCAGGCGACGTAGTCCTCGAACATGGCCCAATCGGCTTTGCTGATTTGGCCCTTCCAGTGCTCGGCTCGCTTTTCGATCTCGGTACTGATAACCGTGTTGAGTAACTGCCCGACCAGAGACATTTCCAACAGTTGTGTGCCGGCCGGTCGCCCGTGTTTCACCTCGTCAGAAAGCCGAGCCGTGTCGTGCGCCAGTGGCACGAGGGCGTCGGTTTGTGGCGTGGTCTCGGGCAGGTTTCCAGTATCGGCTTCTTCGATGCGTCGGATGCAATAGCCGACCAAGAACGCAGTTCCCGCCCAGTCGGCGAACTCCGACATTGGCTGAGTTCGGCGTTCTTCTTCGATCATCTGTTCGCGATATGACGTTGCGGTCACCGTGAGTGGATGTGCTTGGGCAAGCGCCCGGGCTTTGAAGGTGAGGTCGCCGACGCGATCTATGGGGTCAGTCATCTGCGTGCCCCGACATCTTGCGACTCGTTATCTGCAGGCCGGTTGTGATGCTGCCAACGACGGGAGGCGGATGTGGTTCGGCGGTCATCTCCTCGACTTCAATTCGCCGGAAGTCGACCCAATGATCTTTCAAGGCAGCCTCGACCTGCTCGATAATCGTTGCATCAGATGCGGTGCAACCATCGCAGCTGCCGTGAAGTTTCAACCGCACGACTCCGTCTTCGAGGTGCACCACTTCCATGTCGCCACCGTGAGAATGCAGATACGGGCGCACTTCCTCTAGCGCTGCTTGCACACTCACACGGGCGGCGTCGAGATCGGTGTCGTCGCCGAGCCCGTACGCCCTCAGCAGCGCTCCAGCGACCGGGTCAGCGGCAACCGCTTCGAGCAGAATCTCGCCACGCCATTCGCGCAACATTTCGACCATTCGACCAACCCCGTTGGCGTGGAACACGTCGATCCAATCGAGCATCTCGATTGCGGTGTCTGCGACGTCTTTGTTCTCGTGCTCGGCCAAACGTTCGGCCAGATCTGCGATCCGAGGAAGGATCTGATCGAACTCGAGGCGTTCATCGCCGCGACTCAAATTTCTGACCTCACGAGAGCGAGCACCTCGTCGACAGTAGCTTCAACGACGTCGGAGAACCCAAGCCCGAACGTGTCGTCTTCGGGTTCGACTTCGATCACCACAGTGTCCGCCGGAAACTCGCCGTAGTAGCGAACAACGGCCAGTGTGTGATCGAGATCGATGATGCCCGAAGCTGCTTCGGTGAGTCGTTGGTGGACTTCGTCGTCGTCGGGCGGAGTGAGGTCGAGGTCGTAGTGGCGAATCGTTCCCGGCGGGTCTTCACGGCGTGGCATGCAGCCAACGAGCACAACCTTGTTCGGTCGAACCTCCTGCAGCCGATGCAAGACACGATGCGCGGCATAGGACATGTCTTCGACAATGACGTGGTCTGGCCAGTCGAGGTCGATAACCCGATTCACCCATTGAGTCCCGTAGTCAAGGTCGCGCAGCCACGGCAGCCCAATGCCGCCAACGAGCGCGCGACCCGTGTCTTGTTCGGGCAGCACATATTGCTTCTCATTGGCCAGCGTCGGGTCGGGAACGGTGAGCCCTGGAATTACGAGATCCGGAAGTTGCCGGGCAACACCTGACCGAGATTGATCACTTACCGGCATCGACTACTCGAGCGTGCAACTGCAGGAGTTGACCTCACGAGTGATAATGCCCTTGCCGGTGTCCATGTGGGTCGTGCACGGCATGCACGGATCGAAGCTTCGGATGGCCCGCAAGATGTCGATGCCCTTGACATCGTCGTCGCCGACGCTCTCAAGAATCGGCGTGTCGACGATGGCCTCCTCATACGGACCAGGCATGCCGAACGGATCGCGTGGCGCTGCGTTCCACGTAGAAGGCGTGTTGATCTGGTAGTTGACGATCTTGCCCTTATCCATGTGCAGGTGATGGGTGAGATACCCACGGCCAGCTTCCCAGAAGCCATAGCCGACCCGCTCATCTTGGGGAACGGTGAACTTGGTGGCCGTTTTGGTCTGGCCGGCACGCCACAGGTCGAACGCCTGCATGAGGTTGATCATGCCGATCGCAGCCGTGAACGCAACACCGTAGGCGCGGCCACGGTTTCGTTCGAAGGCGTTGAGCGTCTTCGGGATCTTCCAATTGAGTTCCATTTCTGGAAGCTCGTGGCGTGGCATCAACATACGGAGACCGTCGCCGGTCGAGCTGATGTACGGGTTGTCCTGCAAGTTGCCGGCAAGCGCCGTGGTCCACATCCGTCCGTAGACGCCAGATTCCATCGACATGCGATCCCAGCGAGGGGAGGTATCCCACGTGTACTTCTCTTTGAAGTTCTTGCCCTCAGGGCGAGGGATCGTGACCTTGTTCATCATGTGATACGGGCTCAGCGGGTTGCCCAGCGGGTCGGTCTCGAAGCGCTGCGGGCCGTTCTTGGTCCAGTCCTCGTAGAAGCTGTGCTCGACAAACTCTTCGATGCCCATGTTGATGCGGGTGAGGTCAGAGGTGACGAGCTTGCCGTCGACGATGACTCCTGGAGCCGAGTAGCGGGCGTTGCCCCATTCGTCGATGTTCTTGAACGTGGCGTCGTAGACACTTGGGTCGTCCCAGATGCCGGTTTGGATCATGTTCGACGGACGTGCGCCGACCAGTTCGTAATCTGGGTTGGCTTCGAGGAAGAAGTCGCAGATGTCGTCCCACCAGCCAGCGAGGCGCTTGGCGTAGTCGAAGATCTTTGCGAGCTGGGTGTAGAACTCGTTGAACGTCGAGGTCGAAATCGTCGTCGAAACACCGCCGGGCACGAGTGTCGACGGATGCGGGTACTTGCCGTACATCAGCGTGCACATGATGCGACCGATGCGCGTGTACTCCAGCGCCTCGAGGTAGATCTGCCCCTCGAGCGGGTTCATGGCATCCATGATGTCTTTGACGGTCTTGTACCCGTGAATATGTGCGTTCTTCGCCGGCGTCCTCTCGGCGAGTTTCACGAGCTCGGGGTTGGTCATCGACACGAGAGCGGTCGAGTAATCGGGTCCGGCGAGCAGGCCGAGGTGAATGGGGTGGTCGTAGAACATCTCGGCCACTTCGCCGAGGTTTCGTACGACAACACCAAGCGGGGGCGGCACGATGCCGAAGGCCTGCTCGATGGCCATCGATGAAACGGTCGAATGCACACCACCGCAAACGCCACACGCACGAGAGCTGATGTCGATCGCATCGCGTGGATCGCGGCCTTGCAAGATGATTTCGTAGCCGCGGAACAGCATTGCCTGCGAATACGCATCGACGGCTTTGCGGTTCTCGAGGTCGAGGGTTGTGTGCACGGCCAACGCACCAGCAACACGGGTAACCGGGTCGATGCTCCACTCACGCAACCGAGGCGGCGCGGCGCTTGCACCCGATTCACCCGGAACATATTCCTGGATGGGCTTCGTGACGACGCCGTAGGGATCGGCGACCCCATCGCGAATCTTGGTTTTCCCGTCGCTACCAACGTCGATTGGCAGGTTTGTAAATGTCATAGTTCAACCTAGTTCGTTGCCCACCCGCTGAGGCGGGGTGGGGTGGTGCTCGCCGCAGATCCAGCGATTGCCGATGGACCCTCGTTGAACTCGGAGCTGGATGCGGAGACGCGGACATATTGCTTGATGGGGCTTGTGGCGGTGCCGTACGGGTCGCCAGCGCTCTCGAGCAACTTGGCCTTGCCGTTGCTATCGAATTCGATTGGCAGGTTCTTGAAGCACATGAATAGGACCTACCTATTTCTTTGCTATGCCGGCGTTGTGCTTGGTCATTGACTTGTAGAAGCGGTTGACTGCCTTCTCCGCGCCGACTGGTGGCTTCTTGTAGCGAGCCCAACCGCTGGGCGAGTCCTCACCTTCCCAACGGACCGATCGTTGTTTGTCATGCATTGTGAGGTGCCGCATTCGGCGAATGAAAGAACCCATCGTTCGACTGGTCATTCCGCTGATGAAGGAGCCGGGCGGGGCGACATAGAACGGTGCGAACTTGTCGGGGAAGCCGGGCATGGTGCAGCCAATGCAGATGCCGCCCATGTTCATACAGCCGCCGTGGCCGTCAACGATGCCTCGTTCGGAAATGTTGCATTGGACGACCGGGCCCCAGCAACCGAGTTCGACGAGGCATTCTTTGTCGCCGTACTCCTCGGCGAAGACGCCCTCTTCGTAGTAGCCAGCGCGCGGGCAATGGCGATGCACCGTTTCGGTGAACAACCATGCTGGTCGGCCGAGTTCGTCGAATTCAGGCAACGGTGCGAGGCCGTTGAGAAAGAGCAGTGCAGCCGAAGCTGTTTCAAGGACGTTGTCGCCAACGGGTGAACAACCGGGCACGTTGATGACCGGCAGGCCGAGCGTGGACCGGTAGTCCTTACCGAGGTGGTCCATGACCCCTTGGGCGTTCGTCACGTTGTTCGCTGCAGCGGGAATTCCACCCCAGGTTGCGCACGTTCCAACCGCGATCACGGCTGCGGCGAGCGGCGCCATCCGGTCGAGCCATTCCAAGCTCGTGATCTGACGGCCGGTCTCGCGATCTTCGCCAAGACCCATCCAGTAGCCATCGCCAGAATAGGTCTCGTCCATGATCGAGCCCTCCCAGCAGATGAGGAAGGGAGCGTCCAGCTCACCGGCGGCGGCCATACGAAGGTTCTCGGTCCATTCCGGACCCGACTCGACCGACACGACGGTGTGGATGAGTTCGACCTTGGGGAGTCCTGGAACACGCCCGAGCAGGAGGTCCTCGAGGCGTGGATGGGTGGCGCCGGTAACGGCGATGGTGCAGCCATCGCACGATGCGCCGACGATCCAGAACAGGTAGACCTTTTCGAGCTTGCTTCGGTAGACCTCGTCGCGGGGTGGGAGAAGTTGGCTGCGCATTGCTACTGGAGCGAACGCATTTGCTGGATCGGTCACGAGTGGCATCAGCTCGTTGTCGCTGTGCGAGTGATCTGGCAACTTCGTGTACTGCGCCATACTGTCTCCAGTTGCTGTCCGTGCCTGGGCTAGGTGTAGTATACACACAGCCCAGATACGTTCTAGCTGGCCGCAGATTTGGGAGATTTGCATGAACGCTCCAGACGAAATTGCGTCGCTCATCGCACCGAAATCGTCAGCGTTGCAGATGCTCTATTGGCGCAGCGAAATCCTGCAGGTGATGTTCTGGCTGCGCGGCGAAGGTTTCGGCGACATCGTCGACGCGCCGATGGTCGAACGATTCCTCGGTGTGGAGGCCCGCAACGGTGTCAGCTATCTCGATCGACTGGTCGAAGAGGGCTATCTCACCGTCGACGGTGAGTGGTACGCACTTTCCGAGTTCGGCCTGAAGCAGGGCGCCCGTGAGTTCGCCGACTCGTTCAGCGATCTCACCAAGCCCGCGCACGGCGAGTGCAGCGACGACTGCTGGTGTCACGCATCGGTTGACGAGGCAGATGCCTGCATGGCACATCGAATCGAGCACAACCACGCCATGGACGAAAAGCACGCACCCAAGGGCCACACCCATGACGGACACAATCATGACCACCACTAGCACGCCCGCGACCGGCCAGAAGCACGCTTCGGTCTTGCCACGACGCTTCCTTCGACCCCTGCTGTTTCTTGGGCTTTCCCAATCCGATCGTTCCTACGGCTATGAGTTGGCCGAAGCTGTTCGAGGCTTCGGACTGAGTATCGACATGGCAGGGGTGTACCGCGAGCTCCGCTCGATGGAACAGAAGGACCTGCTGAGCTCAGAGTGGGAGCCTTCCGACAACGGCCCCGACCGGCGTGTCTACATGGTCACTGAGTCAGGTCGTGAGGCACTCACACAGGCAGTTGCCGATCTGCGGCTCGCACGAGACCAATTGTCTGCAGCGCTCGACGCCGTCGCTGAACGTGCCGAATGAAGCTCGCTGTCGCTGGTAAGGGCGGGGCGGGCAAGACCACGTTCTCTGCCACTGCGTCGCGGCTGCTCGCACGGTCGGGTCGCGATGTCGTTGCCATCGATGCCGACACCAACCCGAACCTACACGCTGCTTTGGGTGTGTCGAATGAGGAAGTCCAGGCCGTACCGTTTCCGCCCACATCGCTCGTCTCTCGCTCGTTCGACGGGCCGGCGCTCAACGAACCGCTGGCCGATGTGCTCGACCAGCACACATTGGTCGCCCCCGACGGCGTACGTTTGCTGCGCATGGGTATGCCCGAACACGCTGACGAAGGCTGTTTGTGTTCGGCTCACGCTGTCGTCTCTGCATTGTTGGGCGATCTCGATGCGCTACCCGAGACAATCACCCTCATCGACATGGAGGCTTCGCCCGAACACCTCAGCCGGGGCACAGCACGCGAAGCAAATGCACTTGTGCTCGTCGCGGAGCCGTACTTTCGTTCGCTCGAGGCAGTGAAGCTTCAGGCCAAGCTCGCCACCGAGACCGCAATCGGGCGAGTTGTAGTTGTGGCCAACAAGTGCCGATCCGACAACGACTTTGCTGGCATCGGCGAGTTCTGCAACAACCACGATCTCGATCTCATTGCACGCATCCCATGGGGTGACGAAGTGCTCGATGCCGATGCAGCCACCATTCCCCTGCTCGACTTCGCACCCGACAGCCCAGTAGTAGAGGCTGTTCAGAGCGTGTGCGACATCCTTGTCCCAAACCCTCGTGTCCCCAACCCTTCGAATGAGCAGGTCCGCTGATGTGTGTTGGAATTCCCGCCCAAGTTGTTGAGATTCTTCCCGCAGAGAAGAAGTCGGCAATCGTCGAGGTCGAAGGTGTGCGCCGTGAGGTCAGCATCGTGATCGTGCTCGACGACGGAGTGAAGGTCGGCGACTGGGTACTACTGCACGTCGGCTTTGCTATGAGCATCATCGATGAGGAAGAGGCTGAAGCTCAGCTCGACTTCATGCGAATGCTCGGCGGGGTTTACGAGGAAGAGGTCGAGGCATTCAGCGCGGACGTTCCTGGTGTTGGAGTCCCCGGCGCTGAACCTGCACCCTCATGACGACTGGCTCCCTCCCGGCTGATGCACTCGCTCTTGCACGAACGTTCACCGCTGGAGGCCGTCTGATCGTTTCGGCGCTCGACCGACCCGACCATGCCCGCCATGTCGCGGTCGAGTTCGTGCATCCGGCAATCACCGGCGCACGATCACTCCCCTCGTTCGCCGTTTCAATGGAAGACCTCGACCATGTCGTACGTCCCGACGATGCATTGCTCATCATCGAATCTGGCGACCAAACCCTCGATCGCGCGCTCCCCGAGAACGCCCAGCTATTGATCACCGGGACCGACCAGACCGAGCCCGAACTGGTGTGCTGGTACCACGTGCTGTGGGAGCTCGTGCAGCTTGGCCTCGAGCACCCTGGCCTCACCGGTGGGTCAGCCAGCGAGGGCGGCGACCCAACGAACTTCTTGTACCCCTTTCTCGACGCTGCCGAGGACGACGAGCCAGCGTTGTTGGCATCGATGGCGGCCTCGGAGAGCGCGAAGCAGACCGAGTCGACCGAACTCGCGACACAGACAGTCGCCGTCAACGCAGCCACGGTCGATGCGATCGCCGAACAGATCGCTGCGGCTGTCGCAGCAGGCGGAATGGTGTTCAGCATCGGAAATGGCGGCAGCGCGTGCGATGCGGCTCAGCTCGCTCGGCTGCTCCAGGCCAAGGGTGTGCGGTCGATGTCGCTGGCTGAAGACCCGGCAACGCTCACGGCGTTGGCCAACGATCTTGGCGTGAGTCGAATCTTCTCTCGCCAAGTCGAAGCTTCCGTACGGCCCGGCGACGTCGTCGTCCTGTTCAGCACGAGTGGGTCATCGGCCAACCTTTTGTCGGTACTCGACCTGCACGTGGCCTCTGAGCTGGTCATCGTTGCGTGTGCGGGATACGGAGGTGGCCCAATGGCGGCTCATGCAAATGTCGACCACCAGCTGATCATCGACTCATCGTCGGTACATCGCATTCAAGAGGCACAGGGTGTGCTGATCGGCGAGATCTGCAGCCGCCTACCTGTCACTGCGCCAACGGAGGTTCACGCATGAAGTTCGTTACCGAATTCCGAGATCCCGAAGCGGCCAAAGTCCTCATCGCCGAGATCGCCGAGCTGGCTGCCGGTCAACCAGCTCGCAAGTTCATGGAGGCCTGCGGCGGACACACCCATGCCATCTATCGCCATGGCATCGAGTCGTTGCTGCCCGAGAGCATCGAGATGGTGCACGGTCCGGGCTGCCCGGTGTGCGTCATTCCCATGGGCCGCATCGATGATGCGATTTCGATCGCATCGCAAGACGGTGTGACCATGTGTTGCTTCGGCGACCTCATGCGTGTGCCCGGCGGTTCGAGCACACTGCTCGAAGCCAAGGCCAAGGGTGCCGACATCCGCGTGGTCTATTCGCCACTCGACGCCCTCGCCATTGCCGAGAACGAGCCCGACCGCAACGTGGTGTTCTTCGCCGTCGGATTCGAGACCACCGCCCCGTCCACCGCAATCACGGCCATGCAGGCTCGTGAACGCAACGTCTCGAACTTCTCGATCTTCTGCAACCACGTGACCATCGTTCCGCCGATGAAGGCCATCCTCGATTCGCCGGGCATGGAGCTCGATGGGTTCCTCGGCCCTGGCCACGTGAGCGCCGTGATCGGAACCGGGCCGTACCAGTTCGTGTCTCGCGAATACGGATTGCCGCTCGTGACAACCGGGTTCGAGCCGGTCGACATTCTTCAAGGCGTCGCAATGCTGCTCCGCCAGTTGGCCGAGGGCCGTGCTGAAGTCGAGAACCAGTACAAGCGGGTGGTGCGCGACGGCGGCAACCCCTCTGCACTCAAGATGCTTGGCGAAGTGTTCGAGCTTCGTCCGCACTTCGAATGGCGAGGCCTGGGCTTCATTGCCCAATCCGCCCTGACACTGAAAGACGATTTCGCCGACTGGGACGCCGAGAAGCACTTCGAACTCCCAGGTGTGCGGGTGGCCGACCCCAAGGCGTGCCAGTGCGGAGAGGTGCTCAAAGGCGCAATTCGTCCGTGGGAGTGCAAGGTGTTCGGCACGGCATGTACACCGGAAACACCGATCGGCACCTGCATGGTCTCGTCGGAAGGCGCATGCGCTGCGTACTTCAACTACGGCCGCTTTCGCGCCAAGAAACGAATCCCTGTGACGAGCGCATGAGCTCTGAAGACGATCGCAAACAAGTTCTCGCCCGCATCGAGGAGTGGCGGTTGAGGCCACCGAAGATGACCGACGAGGTCATCACCATGGCCCATGGGGCTGGGGGCAAGGCCAGCCAAGCGCTGACCGATGCCGTGTTCCGCAGCGCGTACGGCGGCGACGAGCTCGACCGTCTCGACGACGGCGCGGTTCTCGATATCCCCGATGGAAAGAGTGTCGTATTCACCACCGACGCATTCGTCGTGACACCGCGCCGTTTCCCGGGCGGCTCGATCGGCGACCTTGCGGTCAACGGCACCGTCAACGACCTTGCCGTCATGGGCGCAACACCGACGTGGCTGTCGGTTGCGGTTGTGCTCGAAGAGGGCCTGCCACTCGCAGAGCTCCGAGAGGTTGTCGCCGATGTTGCAGCTGCGGCTGCCGCAGCGAACGTAACCGTTGTCGCCGGCGACACGAAGGTCGTTGAGCGCGGCGCTGCCGATGGCTGTTACTTCACCACCAGCGGCATTGGACTGCGCGATAAGACGGTCTCGCTTGGCGCCGAAAACGTTCAGCCGGGCGATGCCGTCATCATTTCGGGGACCTTC
>CAJQNJ010000055.1 GCA_905479685.1 uncultured Acidimicrobiales bacterium | reverse complement strand
GTCGTCGCTGCTCCGATCATCGGCCCGACGAAGGAACACCACCTCGCCGATGCACTTGCGGCCATGGATCTGGTGCTGACGGTGCAGGAGCGGCAGTATCTCGAGGAGGAGTACACGCCTCGGGCCGCGGCGTTCTGACGTCGAGCAGCAGCGATTAGTGCGGGGCCTTGGCTGGAGTCGGCTGCGTACTCGTCTCGCCGATCACGAACGCGAGCCAAACCGTGGCAAACACCAGCAGCGCTCCGATCGCGACGGCAGAAGCCCCCAACGAGAAGGCCGATCCGACGATTCCTACGATGAGCGGCCCAATGACCCGACCCGATTCTTGGATGGTTGCGATGCCCGCGAGGAACTCACTTGTCGCCGCAGGTGGCGCTACATCGCTTCCCAGTGTGAGGAGACACCCGGCACCGAGTCCGTTGCCGATGCCAACGAGGACTCCGGCAAGGATGACGAGCAGGACCGAGTCCGCGGCCCATGCAAGAGCCAGTGCGAAAAGCCCGATAGCCATCAGCATGAACGATGGAATCATTCCCCAGAGTCTCCCAAAGCGATCCATGAGGAACCCCGAAACCGGAAACAGTGTCAGATCAGCAGCGGCGCTGATCGCCACCAATCCCCCCACCGCCGTCGCCGAGAGTTCGAGGTCGTCGCCGATGAGGGGAAGAACGACCTGTCGTCCCTCGCGACCAGCGACGACTAGAACTGGCACAACCCCAATACGCAACAACAGCTTCCAGTGTGGTCGGAGTGCCCTGAGCAGACTGCCAGAGCTCCGTTCGTTCAGCCCTGTCATGACCGGCAGTGAACCTCCTCTGGATTGCAGCAACGGGACGAGACCTGCGAGCGTCAGTGCCCCTGCGACCGCAAACGCTGCCTCGAAGCCGGCGACATCGACGAGCACTCCACCAAGAATCGGTCCGATCAAATGGGCTGCCCGACTGGCACCGCCGATGTTGGCGAGCGCGCGACCTCGGACGTTCGTGCGCACCCGTCGAGTGACGTAGGTCTGACGCGACAGGCGCATCGCGGACAGACCAGCACCGAACGCTGCACGCAGGGCAATGAGCGCAAGAACGGCGTGTGCAACACCGAGGAGCGCCGTGGACGCGGCAATCACGAGAATCGAGACGATCATGATCTCGTTCTCGGAACGTTTCGCGATCAGCGCACCGGCAGGCAAACCGCCGAGTGCAGCCCCGATCCCTGCTGCGCCGAGAATCAGGCCAGCAAGATCGAGAGAGATTCCCTCCGCAGTGAGGTAGAGGGGTAGTACCGGAACCAACATGCCCCACGCGATCGAGGCCGCCACAACGGGGAGGTACACGGGCGCAACGAGCTGGCGAATCACCTCTCGAGCCGACGACATCCATGCACAGTACAGACAACTGGACCAGCGCAACGACACCTCCTCGTCGATACGATTTCGACACGATGACATCGACGATTCTTGCTGCCTCTGCACCGCCCCTCCTCGCGGATCTGGGTGTCCTCGTGGCGGCAGCTGCGGTTATCGCGTACATTTCGGCGCGTATCGGCATGGTACCGATCGTGGGGTTCCTGGTTGCCGGTGTGCTCATCGGACCCAATGCCCTGGGGCTTGTCGATGATCTCGATTTGGTGAATCAGGCTGCTGATCTTGGCGTCGTCCTGCTCCTGTTCACGATCGGGATCGAGTTCAGCCTCACCCGGCTGCGTCAGCTCGCCAGGCTGATTCTCGTGGGTGGCACTTTGCAGGTCGGCATCACAACGGCGATCGTCACCGGTGCGGTGATGGCCTTCGGGGTCGATTGGAAGACCAGCCTCTTCAGCGGTCTCCTCGTTGCGCTGAGTTCGACCGCGATCGTTCTCAAGTTGTTAGCCGATCGCAAGACGACAACGACGCCGATCGGTCGTGTCGCTGTGGGCTTCCTCATCTTTCAGGATCTGGCGATCGTCGCAATGGTCTTGGTGGTGCCGATGCTCGGAACCGGCGGCGCGACTACCCAGGACCTCCTGATCGCACTGGGCAAGGCCGTCGGCATCATCGCTGTCGTGCTCGCGGCGGCACGCACCCTCATGCCGCGCATCCTGGACGCTGTTGCGAAGACGTGTTCCTCGGAGGTCTTCCTCCTGACCATCGTCGGAGTGTGTTTCGGAACCGCGTATTTGACGAGCCTCGCCGACGTGTCGGTGTCGCTCGGAGCGTTTCTCGCCGGGTTGGTCGTGAGCGAGTCCCGATTGAGTGGCCAGGCGCTGTCCGATGTCATGCCGCTGCAGATTCTTTTCTCGGCAACGTTCTTCGTATCGGTCGGTATGTTGCTCGATGTCGGGTACCTCATCGATGAATGGCAGATCGTTGCTGCGATCTCAGTAGGCGTCGTCGTGGTGAAGCTCCTCGGTACCGGCGTCGCTGCAATGGCGTTACGACAACCCCGGCATGTGGTAGCGGGCGCTGCGTTGACGTTGGCACAGATCGGGGAGTTCTCGTTCGTCTTGGAGCGAGTAGGACTCGATGCCGGACTGGAGCCGTTCGGGATGTCCGATGGTTCCCAGGCTTTCATCGCCGTCACCGTGATCTTGATGGTGTTGACCCCATTCGGGACCCAGTTGGGAGAGCGAGCAAGCACATTTCTCATCGCTCGATATCCCGTCGACGTCGCCAAACCCGGTTTCGACGTGGATGTGGCCGTACACGGACACTCCGAACTCGAGGACCATGTGGTGATCGCTGGCTACGGACCGTATGGACGATCGATGGCTCGAGCCTTCGATCTCGCCGATATCGGCTACGTGATCACAACGCTCGATCCAGTTATTGGCGCACATGCCGAGAGTGAGGGACGCAGAGTTGTGCAGGGAGACCTAGCCCGGCGTTTCATCTTCGAAGAGGCCGGTGTGGAGCGCGCTCGCCTGGTCGTGATCGCGGATGACTCAGAGGAGCGAGTACACCACCTCGCTTCGATCATCTCGACATCCTCCACGACCCCGATCTTGGCTCGTTCGGTCACGAACGAACAGGCCCATGAACTACAGGCGACCGGCCTCATCGAGCACTGTGTCGCCGACGAATCCTCCTCGATCGATGCGCTTGTCTCGCATGCGCTTGGCCACTTTGCTCTGCCCGAGACACTGATCGACGTCGTGGTGGAAGACGTGGTTGGAACGCAGGCTCCACAGAACGAGACCGCCGGTGGTGTCACTCTCGGCACCGTCGTGACTTCGGTGGTCGACGCTGATCGAGACACGTGCGAGCACCTCGATCTGGTCCGCACGGTCACGCCCATCACGGCTGGTTGCGAGGAGTGTCTGGCGACTGGCGATCGATGGGTCCACCTGCGTATGTGTCTGACGTGTGGGCACATTGGGTGCTGCGACAGCTCACCACACAGGCATGCCCGAGGACACGCCGACCAACACGATCATCCCCTCGCGCGTTCGGTCGAAGTGGGAGAAAACTGGGCGTGGTGTTATCTCGATCGGGTCACCCTGCCTCTCGTGGCGACGAATGACGAGGCGTGAAGCTCAGGTCCTTCGCCCCTATCGTTGGATACGTTGGCATGATCTACTTGAGAGATGAACGATAACTCTGACAGGGAGCTGAGTGATCGTTTCGCCTCACTCGAACGTCGGATCACCGATCTCGAACGCGAGCTCGCAGAATTTCGCGATCCTCCTCCTCCCACCGGACCCGCCATCGGTTCGACAGGCAACCTCGGCGGTCGGACCGGTACTCCCGTCATCGGCGCAACCATGCCACCGGGGTACATGCCGCCACCTCCGGCCCAGCCTCCGATCTCTGCGGGCGGCGAGACAGCAGGGTCATCGGCGGGCTGGCTCGAAGAGATCACGACGCAACTCGTCCTGAAATGGGCTGGCCTGGTTCTCCTGTTCCTCGCGGCGGCTTTTCTCGTGAGCACGGCCATAAGTAAGGGCTGGATCGGACCAGAACTCCAACTCGTCGGTGCCGTCGGAATTGCCAGTGCGCTCATCGCGCTCGGGCTTCGGCCCACCGAAAAGACGCGGTCCTGGCAATCGTCGCTCATCTCGGTCGGAGTCGCCATCCTCTTCACAACGGCAGGGGCCGCGTACAGCTGGATGGATTTCGGGAGCATCCGTATCTCGACGATTGCGGCCGTGTTGGTCGTCGTGGTTGGCGTCGTCCTCGCCCGCGTTGCCGACTCGATGTTGGTTGCCCTCACGACATTTGGGGGTTCGCTCATCGTTCCGTTGTGGCTCGATTCTGCCGACGAGTTCGGTATCGCCGCTGCTGTTGCGTATTCGCTGGCCATCGTCGTGGTCTTCCACGTGCTGCATGTCGAGCGGTCCTGGTCGGCGCTCTACGCACTGGTCGTCGTGTCCACGATGTTGGTCGGGCTGGCCGCGTCGGGGGAGAACGAATCGGTGGCAACGGTCCAAATCCTTCTCACCCTCACCGCCCTGGCCCACTGGGGTACACCAATCCTGCACGAACGACGATTCGGTGCTGAGTCTGGCGAGGTCGATCGCTTGGCCGGACGCGTGATCCTCGCGGTTCCTGTCTGGCTCTGGGGTGCAACAGTGATTCTCCACGACCTCGACGCAGGGTCGGACACATTCCTGATCGCTTCGGGAATTGCTGTCGTGGCTCTTGTCGGATCGGCCCTCCTGCAGTCGAGCATTCCGCGATGGTTGTGTGCCGCCCAGCTGTTGGCGGCCTCACTTGTGCTGTCTGCTGGGCTGATCAGTTTGCTCGATGGATCGACGCTGTTGGGCGTGCTCGCTGTGCAGGCGCTTGTATTGCTCGCATTGTGTCGCTGGATCGATGATGAATGGTTCCTGTGGCAGTCGATCGTGACGGCACTCGTGATTCTGGTTGCCACCGGGATCACGACCGCGGAGGCGATCGACACCGACCCGCCGATCGGTGATGATCTGATTCACCTCTTGGTGTTCGCAGCCGCAGCTGCAATCGGGTTCTGGCTGAGAGACAGGTTCGAAGGTCGGCTGCTTGCCCTTAGTGCGTACGGTGGAGTGCTCCTGTGGGTGCTCTCGGTCTTCGTGCACGTGGCACAGGGGCAAGTGATCATTTCGATCATCTGGGCCGTGATCGGCGTCCTGGTGGTCGTGGCGGGACTCATGCAAAGGCATCTTCCGGTCACTCGAATCGGCTTCGCGACCCTGGCACTCGTCGTAGCCAAACTCCTCACCGTCGATCTCGCCGAGGTCGAGACGTTCTGGCGCGCCGGTCTGTTCTTCCTCATCGGTCTCGGATTTCTCTGGCTCAGCACGGCAATTCCTGGTCTGATCGGGGCAGAGGCCGACGATGCACGGGCCGACGAATCCATTGGTACCTGAGAGCAACGAGCCC
>CAJQNJ010000054.1 GCA_905479685.1 uncultured Acidimicrobiales bacterium | reverse complement strand
TCACCTCGACCCGATCTTTCGAACACTCGCACCGGGCGTCGGGGCAGCCGACCGGACACCGGGCCGGGATGGTGAGCCTCTTCCTGCCGAACACGGCTATCTGCATTGTGGGCCGAGTGGAGCCGGTCATTTCGTCAAGATGGTCCACAACGGCATCGAATACGGCATCATGGCCGCGTATGCCGAAGGCCTGAACATCCTGAAGCATGCCGGCGTCGGGCTTGCCGACACCGGGGTCGACGCCGAAACGGCCCCGCTTCGGCGGCCCGATCACTATCAGTACCAGCTCGATATTCCTGAGGTCACCGAAGTGTGGCGGCGGGGCAGCGTCATTGCCTCGTGGCTGCTCGATCTCACTGCCGCCGCTTTCGTTGATAATCCAAACCTGGACGGGTTCGCCGGCCGCGTGTCGGACTCGGGGGAGGGAAGGTGGACGGTATTGAGTGCTGTCGAAGAGGGCGTTCCCGCACCGGTTCTCTCGGCTGCGCTCTACGGCCGGTTCGAGTCACGCAGCGGCGCCGAATTCGCCAATCAGGTATTGTCCGCGATGCGCAGGCAGTTCGGCGGTCACCATGAGAAAGCCGACCCGACATGACGGAGACGAACTACGCCGACGCGCTCATCCTGTTCGGAATCACGGGCGATCTCGCCCGTAGGAAGCTGTTTTCGGCTCTGTACGACCTGACCGCCGCCGGTCACCTCGACATGCCGGTGATCGGGGTGGCATCCCGCGCCTGGGATGATGAGACCTTGCGTCGTCATGCTCGAGAGTCTCTCGAGGCGGTGGGTCGCGCAATCGACGATGAGGTGTTCGCCCGGTTGGCAGTCAACCTTTGCTACGTCTCCGGTAACTACCGCGACCCGGCCACCTACACGGAAATCGCCAAGCGAGCACACAGCAGTACGTGTGCCGTCTCCTATCTCGCGATCCCCCCAGACCTCTTCAACGATGTGGTCGAGGGCCTGGGCTCGGTAGGCCTCAACCATCGGGGGCGTCTGGTATTGGAGAAACCGTTCGGCCGAGACGCGCAGACCGCCGCGGAGCTCAACGACATCGTTCACCATCATTTCCCAGAAGGACGGGTGTACAGGATCGATCACTTCCTCGGCAAAGAGGCCGTGCAGAACCTGATGATTTTCCGCTTCTCCAACACCGTGTTGGAACCGATTTGGAACCGGCATTACGTGCGCGGCGTGCAGATCACGATGGCAGAGGATTTTGGCGTGGAAGGAAGGGGCTCGTTCTACGACAAGGTGGGCACTCTTCGCGATGTCGTGCAGAACCATCTACTGCAGGTGCTGGCGTTGCTTGCCATGGAACCACCGGTGTCCGAGGACCCCGATGCACTCCGAGACGAGCGGGTCAAAGCGCTAAAGGCCATCGTGACGCCCACCCGCGACGACGTCGTTCGCGGCCAGTATGCCGGCTTCCGCGAAGAGGCCGGTGTCGTCGCGGACTCGGACACGGAGACTTACACCGCGGTGCGACTCGAGCTGAATTCGTGGCGGTGGGCCGGGGTGCCCTGGATCATCCGCGCGGGCAAGGGGCTGACTTCGACCGTCACCGAAGCCGTCGTCGAATTCGCCCGGCCTCCGCGTCCACTCTTCGCCGACGCCGACTGTCGGCCCGGCCCGAACCGTCTGACATTTCGCACTAAGCCAGACGACGGGATTAGTTTTTCGATGCAAATCAAGAAGCCGGGACCAAGCATGGTGAGCCGCCCGATTGAGCTGCATCTGGAGCATGATCGGCCTCGTGGGCGCGACGCTTACGATCGGCTGATCGGTGACGCGCTCCGCGGTGACCCGGCTCTATTCGCTCGTCAAGACGGGGTCATGGAAGCGTGGAGAGTCGTAGAGCAGTTGCTTTCCGAGGGTCGACCGGTCGTACCGTATCAACAGGGTAGCTGGGGTCCGACCGAGGCCGATGCACTCCTCGGCTCCGACTGGCATTGGATCACCAAATGACCGACTCCATGGATCCGGCGCTCTGATGCAGGTCGTCCGCGCGGGACCCGACCTTACCGAAGCGGCCGCCGGCATCCTTCTCCGATCGCTGGCGGAGCGTCTCCGGGACAAACCGCGGGTGTCGTTGGCGCTGTCGGGTGGCCGGACACCTTGGCCCGTCTTGAGAACGCTCGCCCGGGCCGATCTTGAATGGAAGCGTGTCGATATCTACCAAGTGGATGAGCGAGTGGCTCCGGACGGTGACCGTGCCCGCAACCTCACCGGGCTCACCAGCGCCCTGCTCGACCAGGTTCCGGCAACCGTCTACCCGATGCCCGTTGAAGGGCTGGATCTGGAGGCCGCCGCCGACCGATACGCAGCGGAGCTTCCCGAAGTCCTCGATGTCGTCCACCTCGGTCTCGGCGACGACGGCCACACCGCGTCGCTCGTTCCCAGCGACCCGGTGCTCGACATCACTAACCAGCGCGTCGCCGTGACCCAACCCTACAAAGGACACCGTCGAATGACCCTCACCTTCCCGGCATTCGAACGGGTCGGTTCGATCCTATGGATCGTGGCAGGCGCCGACAAGACCTCGATGCTCGAGCGTCTGCTCGCCGCCGACCCGACGATCCCTGCGGGGCGCGTACCCCAGGAGCGAGCCGTCCTGATCACCGATGGGGTTCTCGGCTCATGACGACCGAAACCTTCATGACCGATGCTGGGGTGACAGTACCTGCGGTCACAACCGATCAGATGCGAGAAGTCGATCGCGTCGCCATCGAGGAGGTTGGCCCCAACCTCTATCAGATGATGGAGAATGCCGGCCGCAACCTCGCACTCACCGTCCTCGAAACGCTCGGCGCCAATTGGGCCTCCACGCCCATTACCGTACTTGCGGGCACCGGGGGTAACGGTGGAGGAGGAATCTGCGCCGCCCGCCATCTCGCCAATCGAGGAGCCGATGTCACGGTGGCGATCACCGATCCGCAAGGTCTGACATCGGTTCCAAACGAGCAGCTCGAAGTCTATCGCGGTACACCCGGCAAACTGGCAGCCCTCGCAGCCCTCGACACCCTGAGACCCGGGCTGGTTGTCGATGCGATCATCGGTTACAGCCTGGGCGGGGCACCCCGCGGTGTCGCCCGCCGGATGATCGAGTGGATCGGTAATCAGCCCGCACCGGTGCTCTCACTCGATGT
>CAJQNJ010000053.1 GCA_905479685.1 uncultured Acidimicrobiales bacterium | reverse complement strand
TCGATATCTTCGGAGTTTACTGCCCACAACACGGCCAGTATTTTTGAACGGGGTATCGAGAGCGGGTCGATATGACCGACTGGGGCCGCAAACTCGTTACGGGAATCGTGTGTTGTCGGAACCACGAACGCCGACTTCGCGTCGATGTCAACGTACAGCGCGTCAACAACGCCGAGACCGGCTTTGGCAAAGGTTCGTTCGATGACCGGCTGGCGCTTGACCAGCCGCGGGTCAACCAAGATGCTGTCGCCGCGTGGGCCAACAACCGTTCGTAGTGCGAGGCGGTGATGAGCAGAGCGTGGCGGCACAGCGAGTGCTTCCAGGTGACGGTTGAGGATTTCGACCACCTGTTCGGCCTGCTTTTCCCGAGCTAGAACAGCGCCGTCCATTCCGACAAGGCTCCACAACCCTGCATCGGTGGGGGCTTTGGAGACCTGGAAAACGAACAGACCGAGATCTTCGTCCGGGTGGCGATCGGCCGACGGTTGACGTATGAGATCAAACACGTCGGGCTCGTCACTGATGATCGAAAACCTGTACTCGCCGATCTCGAAAAACCGAGTCTTTTCAGCACTCACGGTGCGAAGCCCGCTTTGCGCTCAATAGTCGGGGGCGGGCAGGACGCTCGACCGGAGGGCGCCCGAGATCGGCTCCGAAAGCGTTGGATTACTGATCAGACGCCCCTCATCGAGCAGTCGAAGCACTCTGTCGAGTTGCCACACCGCTGCCTCACGGTCGACCTCGAAGACATCTTCGATGTCGTCTGCCAAATCCGCAACTGTTGCGCGACCGTCGATCACATCAAAGATGATCTTTGCCACCTGGTCGAGATACGTCGGTTGAAGGGACTCTGCGGCCCAGGCCACAGCTTCATTCGCCGACGCTTCGATGCGCGAACCGGGTTTCACCGTCGGTACATAGTCGGGTGGGTAGCCACCGATGTACCCGGCTTCCGCGTCTCCCGTGTGTGTATCCACAGCGGCCATCACAAACCTCTGAAAACCCTCAGATACTTTCGACGTTGCCACCGTCGAGGCGCTTTCGAGCATCGAAAATGTAGCCGGCGTGCTCGGTGACGAGCGTGTAGTCGACGTCGTCGTGATCGGTGATGAGCACAACGGCATCGGCTGCAGAGATCTCATCGGCAGACAGCTCGACACGTGTGGTGAGCTCGTCGAGTTCGTAGTTGACGACATGAGGGTCGTGGATGTGCACATCTGCGCCGAGCGCCAACAGCCCGTTGATCACACCGGTAGCCGGGGTCTCTCTCGCGTCGGCCGAATTCTTCTTGTACGCAACACCGAGCACCAGAATCTGGCTGCCGTTGACCGCCTTGCGCCGATCGTTCAGACCGCGCTGCACACGGTTGACCACATGTGCGGGCATGCCGTTGTTGATGTCGTTCGCGATCTTGACGAACCGACTCACCGTGCCGAGCTCGCGTTCGAACTGCCAGTTGAGATAGCTCGGGTCGATCGGCAGACAATGCCCACCGACACCCGGGCCAGGATAGAACGGCATGAAACCGAACGGCTTGGAGCTGGCGGTTTTGATGACATCCCACATGTCGATGTCGAGCAGGCGAGCATTGATCGCCAGCTCGTTCACCAGCGCAATGTTGACATGGCGGAACGTGTTCTCGAGCAGCTTGGCCATCTCGGCCTCACGGGTGCCCTTCGCCGGCACAGTGGTCTCGACCAGTTGGTCGTAGAAGTTCTGCACCGACTCGAGAGACGCCTCGTTCATTCCCGAGACGATCTTCGGGGTCTTCTCGAACGTCCACGTCTCGTTGCCAGGATCGATACGTTCCGGCGAGAATCCGAGGTGATAGTCGGTGCCCGCCTTCAGACCCGAACCAACCTCGAGGAGCGGAGCAACAACGGCCTCGGTCGTCCCCGGATAGGTCGTCGATTCGAGGATCACCGTCGCGCCAGGGCGCAGGAAACGCGAGATCAGCTCGGCAGCGGACTCGATGAAGCTGATGTCAGGCGCACCCTCACGCAATGGGGTCGGAACCGTGATGACGACATAGTCGAAGCCCGCAATGTGACGCGGCTCGGTGGAAGGAAGGAAGCGGCCGGTTGCCAGCGCTGCTTTCACGTCGTCATCGGTGACGTCGTCGATGTGGGTCAGGCCGTCGGCCAGTCCGTCGATCTTGCGCTTGTCGAGATCGAACCCGACCACATCGAAGCCCGCTTTGATGGCAGCCATCGACACGGGCAGACCCACGTACCCCTGACCGATAACAACAACTCTTTGAGACATTAGACAGCGCGCCTTTCGACGAAAGTTAGCTTCGGACGGTCGTCGTCCATGTCGGCAACAAAGCCGGCGTTGTGAAGAATTGCGACATCAGAAGAAGAGAGAAACTCAGAAGGATCAGCAAGCTCAGCCTTGGCGTGGAGAATCCGAGGGTGCTCGCGAACCTCGGTTTGTTCGTCGATACCCACCAAGATCTCGTGGAGCTTCTCTCCGGGTCGAAGCCCCGTGAACTCGATCTCGGTGCCCGGGCGTAAAGAGTTGATGAGTTGGGTGGCAAGGTCGACGATCTTGACCGGTTCGCCCATGTCGAGGATCATGACCTCGCCCGGTCGACCGATTGCCGCGGCCTGGACCACGAGACGGACGGCCTCGGGAATCGTCATGAAGTACCGGGTGACATCGGGATGGGTGATCGTGATCGCCACACCTTGTTCGATTTGACCCATGAATGTCGGTAGAACCGATCCACGAGAGCCCAGCACGTTTCCGAACCGGACCGACACATACGGCAGTCCCGTCGACTCTGCGGTCAGCGCTGTCAAACGCTCAGCCCCGAGTTTGGTGGCACCGAGCACAGACGTTGGATCGGCAGCCTTGTCGGTGCTCACGTTGACGAACCGCTCGACACCCACAGCGACCGCTGCATCGAGCACATTCATCGTGCCAACCGTGTTGGTCTTGACACCTTCGCCCGGGTGATTCTCGAGCAACGTGAGATGTTTGAGTGCGGCAGCGTGGAACACGACATCGGGACGAAGAGATTCGAACACGTCGTAGATGCGCGCTCGATCGCGGATGTCAGCGACAACCAACATGTCCGAATCGAGAAGAGCTCGTCCTTCGAGCGCAAGCTGCAGAGCATGCAGCGCACTCTCGTCACGGTCGAGCAAGAACAACTTCGACGGCCCGAATCCACTGATCTGCTGCGAGAGCTCAGAGCCGATGGAACCGCCAGCACCGGTGATGAGTACCCGCTTCCCACGAATGGTGTCGACCACCGAGTCGAGATCGATCTGGACTGGGTCACGGCCGAGGAGATCGTCAACGGTTGGAGGACGAACATCAGCGAGACTCATTCGGCCCACCAGTTCCGACGCGGCAGGAAGCACGCGGATCTCGAGACCGGCCGTCACTGCAAGTTCGGTCAGTTCCTTGATGAGTGCCGAGTTCGCCGAGGGGATCGCCACGAGCAGAACACTTGCCTTGGTCCGGTGGGCAGCGTCGGCAATATCGGCCCGGGTGCCCGACACACGAACGCCCTCGAGTTGGCGGTTTCGCTTCAGTGGGTCATCGTCGAGAAGGGCAACGGGAAAATACAGCCCATCAGAGTCGAGCAACATCGCACGCATCATCTGCGAGCCGCCCTCTCCCGCACCGAACACGATCGTTCTCTGACAGTCGTCGATATCGGGACGACGGCTCTGTTCCCAGAAACGCCGCCACACACCACGAACGAGACCCGCAAGAGTGAGCGTCGCCAGCGATCCCATGATCACCGCCGACGTTCGCAGGTCGGTGCCGAGATTACGAGCGATGAAGTTTCCGACAATCAGCACAACCGACGTAACAGCCCACACCGCGCCAAATGCCATCACTTCGTCGAAAGACGCGACCCGCCAGCGATGGTTGTACAGACCGACCACCGTACCGAGGAGCCATTGGAGCCCCATCGCTGCACACATGACAGCGATCAGTTCGGGGGCATTCGTGCCACCCCGACTCAAAATCATCAGGAGCCCGCCGATGAGCAGACCGATACACCATGCTGCCAAGTCGACACCCAAGGGGAAAAGTCGTGGTCGACGATACGCCCACGTGAGCAGTGGTCGCCACACCTGCGCCAGCTTCGTCACCAAACGCCCCCTTGAGCAAACATTCCGCTACGGACCGCAAGATCCGCCGTCTGTAGCAATAGTATCGGCCACAGAGGGTGAACCTCAAGTGCCCAAAATGCCTATATCTCTCGCCGTACCAACGCACTCCAACCGCAACCGCTGAACGTAGCCCGCGCGTTTGTCGCGCGCGCGGACCTTCACGACCCCGCGATAGCGCTGCCTCAGGCCAATTCGGGTTCGTCTGGTTTCCAGCCTTGTTCGCCGATCAGCGGCACGAATGTGACCGAACCCAGATCCTCGCGGCTGAAGTCCCCGTTCGACCGCCGTACCCGAGTCAGGGTCTGCCCTCGTCTCTTGGTGCCGGCCGGAAGGACGAGCCGGCCGCCCACCGCCAACTGACCCTGTAGCGCCGCAGGGACTCCCGGGCTGCCAGCGGTCACGACAATCGCATCGTACGGTGCCTCCTCGGGCCATCCCAGCGTGCCGTCGCCGGTCACGACATGGACATTGTGGACTCCATCGGCGGCGAGCACTCCCCTGGCGTACTCGGCCAGGTTCGCAAGACGTTCGATCGTCCACACCTCCGCGGCCAACTGGGCAAGGACCGCCGCGCCATAACCCGACCCCGTGCCCACCTCGAGCACACGGTCAGACGGGCTGATCTCGGCGGCGTGCGCCATCGCTGCGACGATGTAGGGCTGGCTGATGGTCTGCCCCGAACCGATCGGTAGCGGGTTGTCGTCGTAGGCATGCTCCACCAGCTTGGCTGGCACGTAGTGCTCTCGACGGACCGCTCTCATCGCACCAAGCACGCGCTGATCGGTGATGCCTCGGGCCACGAGATCACGCTCGATCATCGTTGCTCGAGCCTCGTCGAGCTCTGTTTCCTTCTTGTCTTTGTTCGACATCACGTTCGATCCAAGCAGATGAACCCTGCTCCTGGCGAGAGTCCAAGGTCCGCGCTCGACGCGGCGACCCCGGTGCGGCGCAGGTGTTGAGGCCGACATCGGTCATGGGGACCTTGGGCCCTTCGAGGTGTCAGACGCGTGGCCTACGGTTGCAGGTGTAGGACCGAGCCTTGGAGGCCACCCACGATGACCAGTGGAATCGATCAGCCATCGATACCTGACCCAGCAGAAGCCACCGACGGATCCGAACTCGGCGAAGAGGTAGGCGACGACGCACTTCCTGGAACAGTTGGGTTCCCACCCACCGACCCGGCCGGAGTCGGGCCTGCTGGCTCACTGAACGACGCCGACCATCACGATTCGTTCGCCGAACGCTTCGAACGAGAAGAGCCAACCGACACACCGCCTCCACACGACTCGGCACGGTTCATCGATCCCACAGCTGGCGGACTTCCTGACACGGAGTCCGAACTGATCGCTGAGAGGGTCGCAACCACCGGGCTGGTCAGTCCCGAGGAAGCAGCGATGCACCTCGAAAGCGACCGCTAGCTCAGCTGCTCCCGCGGCGCAACCGAGTAGCTTCTCGGAATGACCGCAGACCTTGTCCCAGAAATGGGCCTTACCTCTGCGGAGGTCGCAGAACGAATCGACGACGGACGGGTAAACCGCTCGCTTGAGCCCATTCGCAGAAGCTTCGCGAAGATTCTGCGCGCCAACGCGCTCACACGCGTGAACGCGATCATGTTGGTGTTGTTCGTTCTCGTACTGATTTCAGGGAATTGGCAGGACGGACTGTTCGTCGGTGTTGTCGTTTCGAACACGGTGGTCGGCGTGGGGCAAGAGGTGAAGGCTCGTCGGGAGCTCGAGAAGCTTCAGGTTCTTACCGAACCCAAGGCCGAGGTCGTACGAGACGGCGAACGCCAAACGGTCGACGCCGATGCCGTGGTGCTCGACGACATGCTCGTGCTCTCGCCAGGCGGTCAGGTTCTGGTGGACGGTTCCGTCCTTTCGGCAACGGGTCTACGGGTTGACGAGTCGATGCTCACCGGCGAGTCAGATCCAGTGATCAAGATCCTCGACGACAGGGTTCTCTCCGGAAGCTTCGTCGTCGCCGGCTCAGGGAGAATCCGGGCAACCGCCGTCGGGGCCGACAGCTATGCCAGCACGCTGACCACCGAGGCCAGAGTCTTCAACGCAGCCGAATCACTCCTGCGCCAAGCGATCGACAAGATTCTGTTCTGGTTGACCATCATCATTCCGGTCGCCTCGATCATGTTGCTGATATCGCTGCTCGACGTCGAAGACACCTGGCAGGACGCACTTCAAGGAACGGTCGCCGCCGCGGTCGCAATGGTGCCCGATGGGCTGGTGCTTCTCACGAGCCTGGCATTCGTGGCTGGCGTGCTCGAGCTCTCGCGGCGCAACGCTCTGGCCAAACAGCTCTCGACGGTCGAGGTTCTGGCCCGGGTGGATGTGCTCTGCCTCGACAAGACGGGAACGATCACCACCGGCGAGATCGCCTACGCTGACCTCCACCCGCTCACGGGTCATACCGCAGCGCAAGCTACAGAGACGCTTGCCGCCCTCGCTCGGGCAGATGACGCACCGAACGCCACGATGACAGCGATCCGCGCTGCTGTCGGGTTCGAGTCCGACTGGAAAGCAATCACGTATGAGCCATTCTCCAGCGCCCGCAAGTGGTCGGCTGTCGAGTTCGCGGACAGAGGCTGGGTCTACCTCGGCGCTCCCGACATTCTCCTCGGCGACGACCCCGACAGCCGTAGCCTCGTCGCCCGATTGAGCAGCGCCGGCCAGCGCCTCATCGCCCTCGCCTCGTCCGACCTGGGACCCACTGGCGACCGCGCCCCGGATGATCTCGAGCCGATCGCCATCGTCGAACTTCGGGACGAGATTCGGCCCGATGCCGCCCACATCCTGGCCTACTTCGCCAACCAGGACGTGACGATAAAGGTGATCTCGGGCGACAGCCCCGACACCGTCGCCGCGATCAGCGAGCGAGCAGGCCTCGAACGAAACGGTGACCCTGTCGATGCTCGGGAACTCACAGACGATGCGTCCTTGGGAGCAGCGCTCGAAGCCAGCGCTGTGTTCGGGCGTGTGGCGCCACGTCAGAAACAATCGATGGTGAAGGCGCTCCAAGCCCGTGGACACATCGTCGCAATGACGGGCGACGGCGTGAACGATGTGTTGGCCCTCAAGGACGCCGACCTCGGCATTGCGATGGGGTCTGGCAGCGCAGCGAGCCGAGCGGTGGCCGACCTTGTCCTGACCGACAATGCCTTTTCTTCTCTGCCGATCGTGGTGGACGAAGGCCGGAAGGTCATCAACAACGTCGAGCGGGTCGCCAACCTCTTCGTTGCCAAAGCGATCTACGCGGTGTTGCTCACGGTGCTGACAGTAGTTGCTGGCAGCCCCTTCCCATTCCTTCCGAGACAGCTGACCCTCATCGGTACATTCAGCATTGGTGTCCCCGGATTCTTCCTCGCCCTCTCCCCCGAGGTGAGCCGCGTGAGAAGCGGCTTTCTGAGCCGAGTGTTGCGGTTCTCGGTGACGACCGGGGTGATTGCGGGCGCAGCCACCTTCATCGCCTACGAGACCGCTCGGCGCTCCCTCGGGCTTCCCATCGAGGAAGCCCGAACGTTGGCCACAATCACGCTGCTTGGTATCGGATTAGCCATTCTGTTGAGCGCGAGTAGACCCCTCAGGCTGTGGAAGGTCGTTCTCGCAGCCGCAATGGGGGCCAGCTACGCCCTCATCATGGTCATCGACTGGACCAGGGACTTCTTCGAACTCTTCCGGTTCCCCGTTGACGGATGGGCAGTCGTTGCGGTCTCCGTTGGAATTGCAGGTCTTGCGATCTACAACGTGCCCCGATTCGTCCCGGGTCTGGCTCGTCCAGTTCAGCCTCGCTGACCACGACAAAACAGCAAGTTGGTTCGCCTCGGCCGAACTATCGCCAGGTGTCAACCGTTGCGTGCATCGCATCGATCGCCCTGTCGATCTCGGCTTCATCGCCTGCACCCCGGGTGGTGACATCGAGCCCCATGAACCAGGTCAGCATCAGGTCGGCGCGCTGGTCGATGTCGTTGTCCGCGCCACCGGCCCGTTCGACCAACGTGTAGATCCGTTCGCGCAGCGCACCTCGGTACGCGGAGCCGAAGTCGTCGAAACCCGGTGTGCTGCCGTGTAGTTCGGCTGAGGCAGCAACGAGCAGGCAACCATTCTGGCTCGTGCCCGAAACGACGTCGTCTCGCATGAGGGAGAGGAAGGTGTGGATGCCGTCGACGCCCGGTCCGGCGTGTGCAACCAGCGTCGAGATCATGTCCATTCGCGTCGCCATGTAACGGCGCAGGATCGACGCGAACAGTTCTTCCTTGGATCCGAAGATGCGATACAAGCTTGGTTTGGGCACGCCACTGGCTTCGACGAGGTCCGCGACAGACGTCTGCGTGTAACCCTTCTGCCAAAAAAGCGCCGTCAACTCGTCGAGTGCGGTCTCTTCGTCAAAAGAGCGCGGACGACCTCGTTGGCGGGCGTTTGATTCGCTCATTCGCCCACTGTACAGAAAATAGAACCGAACGTTAACAAATTCCTTGACATTTATAACCGATCGGTATCGAATAGGTGCATCGCCACATGGAGGAGTAGCACATGACGCAGACCGCAGAACCACTACCGGAGTTTCTCGCCGAGCCGTCACGGATCGGAACCGAGATCAGCGTGACGGGCAAGTGGGTACCAACGACACCGGGTCGACGCTTCCGAACATCCGCCGACTCGCAAGAAATGCTGAGCGAATGGGAAGACATTCACTCGGGCGCTCGTGCCGACGACGGCGTGCTCTCGACCGAGATCAACCACGCAGTCGGCGAAGATGCGGTCCTCGTGCACCATGTCTTCGAGAGCTCCGACGCCCTCGTCAACTACTTCTCGACCACGGCAACCAAACACATGGCTGCACTCACCAGCGTCGCTACACCCCAGCTCCATCTCGTGCGCGGCATCGATATCTCAACCGCAGCGAGAGAGGCCGTGCGCTCGAAGAACGTGCCCGTTGCGTTCGGCGACTTGCTCTTCGGATACGTGAAGAACGACTACCAGCGGCCAAACCCCGAGACGGCCATCCAGGTCACCGCGAAATGGACCTGCACCAACAATGGCGCGTCCGATCTCGAGGAGCTCGAGTACTGGTGGCAACGAGTCGGCACCGACGCACACTCGCTCGAGGAAGGCTTGCTCAGGTTCGAGACCTACCGAGTCGTGGGTGAGAACGCGTTGATCATCCATGAAACGTTCAATGACACCAGTGAACTGAAGTTCCATCTCACCAAGGGCACAGCCGACAAGTACAAGAAAGACATCGACAAAGTCGCAGCGCCCGAGGCCTACTACTTCCGAGGCCC
>CAJQNJ010000052.1 GCA_905479685.1 uncultured Acidimicrobiales bacterium | reverse complement strand
CCCGTAGGGCCATGAGGCCGGGCATCTCGTGTTCGGCGAGGCGAATTTCCTTGCGACCGAACTCGGCAAGCGAAAGGTCCGCGACCTTGAAGTCTGGGGTCGTCATCTGGTGCTCCTAAGCGCTGTGCGCGTGAAGATTGTTCGAGACGGCTGGGGCCAACTGGCCACTCTGAAACGTCTGTTCAGCCTCGGCCAGTGTAGGGGTCAGCTCGCCCCGACCGAGGCCACGAATACGTCACCATCCGATGTCACCTCATAGTCACCGGTTCCAGAACGAATCCATGCTGCCTCGCCAGGTCCTAATTCGAGCTCGACTCCCTCCTGCGAAACCGTCGTGGTGCCTGACGCTCCCAACACGATCTCGGGCCCCACCGGCGTGTGCGACCATCCCGAAGGAGCGACAAGACGGGTGAGTTCGAACTCGGGAACAGGCGTGCGATAGGTGGTTTCAGATCCTGTCGGACGCAGAATCGTCGGTGCGCCAGCATCTGGATCGACGATGCGGCACAGCGTCTCGGTGTCGATGTGTTTCGAGGTCAGGCCGCCGCGGACGACGTTGTCGCAATTGGCCATGATCTCGACACCGAAGCCAGAAACATATGCGTGGAGCACACCGGCACCCAGATAGACACCTTCTCCGGGCTCCAGAACGATTCGATTCAGAAGCATCGCCACGACGACGCCTGGGTCACCGGGGAACAGTTCGGCGATTCGTCCGATCAACTCCGCGTCGTCGTGTCTCGACGGTGCGACGTTGTCCAACCGATCGACGATGGCCATCGTGGCCGAGGCAAGCCTGGACCTGTCGAGCGTGACGATGGCTTCCAGCCCAGCGTGCACGCCTTCCTCGTCGATGAGGTCTCGGACGCTCGCCAACTCTTCGACCGCAAACGCATCGAACAACTCGAGCACCGCGGCAGGGGTGTTGAAACCAACCAGCGCCTCGAACGGGGTCAGCGCAACGATCAACTCGGGTTTGTGGTTGTCATCTCGAAACGAACGCCGCGGGTCGTCGACACCGAGCCCCGAATCGTTCTCGACCTGGAACCCGACCTTGGCCTCTGCGACCGAGGGGTGAACCTGCACGCTCAACGGAGAGTCAGCAGCGAGTAGTTTCAGCAGATACGGAAGGCGTCCTCCGAACGCCGCAGCCACGTCGGCTCCGAGCTCGAGGTCGGGGTCGGTCTCGATCGCTTCGAGCAGACCGATGCCTCCGCTACTCGGCAGCACAGCGCTCGCGACCGGATGCGCACCCAACCAGAGCTCCGATTCTGGACGCGTTGAAAACCGCTCACCACGCATACGCGCAAGGTGCGTCGTCGATCCCCAGGCGTAGTGCATGACCACACCGTCCAGCCGTTCCATGTCCCGCCCCTATCGGCAGTTCAGGCTTCGAAGGTAGGCGAGATCTCGAGCTCGGCTGCTAACGCCACCAATCGGTCGTGCTCGCCATCATCGAGCGTCTCGGCCTTGTCGATCAACATGATGGGGATGTCATCGACGATGTCGTAGCGAAGACGAAGGCGCGGGTTGTAGAGGCTCTGCTCGGTCTCGAAGTAGAGCAGCGGCCCTTTGTCACTCGGGCAAGCGAGTATTTCGAGAAGTTGCGTTTCGAGTGCCATGGCTCGAATCTACCCGGCCATGTGGCCACGCACCTCGACCACCCGTCGATCGACCTCCTCGGTGCTCGCAGCCTCCAGGTTCAGACGCAGCAAGGGTTCGGTGTTCGACGCCCGAAGGTTGAACCACCACTCGCCAAGATCGACCGTCAGCCCATCCAACCGATCCTGCTCGGCGTCCGCGTACACCGCCGATACGCGCTCGATCACCACATCCGTACTATCGACCTTCGTATTGAGCTCGCCCGAGGCGCGGTACCGACGTAGCGGAGCCACGAGTTCGGCGAGACTTGCGTCGGCCCTGCTCATCGCCGCCAGCACAACGACTGCGGTGATCAACCCAGAATCAGCACGGTAGTTGTCTCGAAAGTAGTAGTGACCCGAGTGCTCGCCACCAAAGGCCGCACCCGTCTTTTTCATCACCGCCTTGATGAAGCTGTGACCCACCCTGGTCCGGAGCGGCGTCCCGCCCAGCTCGGCCACGAGTTCTGGCACGACCTTCGAACAGATCAAGTTGTGGAGCACGGTTGCACCGGGCTCGCGTTCGATCACCTGCTGAGCGACGAGCGCCGTCGTCAACGACCCCGACACCCCAACAGCGTCGCCATCGACCAGGAAGACACGATCTGCGTCGCCGTCGAAGGCCAGGCCAATATCGGCGCCGACCTCGAGGACCCGAGCCTTCAGATCGACCAGGTTCGCCTCCTGCAACGGATCGGCGGGATGGTTCGGAAACGTTCCATCGAGCTCCTCGTACAAAATCTCCACATCGAATGGGAGATGCGCGAACACGGCAGGCACGACGAGGCCGCCCATACCATTCGCCGTGTCGGCCACGACCTTGAGCGGCCGGAGGTCCTCGACATCGATGAAGGACAGGACATGCCGGGCGAAATCGTCGAGGATGTTGCGTGCGGACAGCTCGCCGGGCGAACCGGTGGGAGGCAGCAACTCGCGGGCCATTTCCTTGACATCTTCCAACCCGCTCTCGCTACCGAGTGGTGCGGCCTCTCGGCGACACAGCTTGATCCCGTTGTACTCGGCGGGATTGTGCGAAGCCGTGAACACCGCTCCCGGCACATCCATCGAACCCGACGCGAAGTACAGCATGTCGGTGGAAATCAAGCCCACGTCGACCACGTTCACGCCTTGACTCATCGCGCCGGCAGAGAATGCGCCCGCGAACTCAGGACCGGTCGGCCGCATGTCATGGCCCACCACGATGGTCTCTGCACCATCCTCGTCAGCGACGAAACGCGCGAAGGCTGCGCCGATGTTGCGGCTCAGTTCGGCGTCGAGCTCCTCGGGAGCGAGCCCTCGAATGTCATAGGCCTTGAAGATTGCATCGATGTCGCCCATGGGCTCACTTCCACTCGATCCCGGGTCAGTGCCAGATCAGTGTGCCAGAGAGGCCGGTGGAAGTGCCGCAACAGCCTCGGGGTCGGTGTACACCCCACGCGCCGACCATCTCCTGATGCGCCCCAGATCGGCGAGAAGCTGCATCGTGTCGCTCACCAGGTTGACCGTCGACGCGTCGGTCTCGGCCACCGACATCGGGATCTCCTTCAATGTCAGCCGCCACCGTTCGACCAGATGAAAGATCTCGATGTCGAACGAAAAACCGTTCAGCTGTGTCTTGGAGAAGATGAGCTCGGCGATGTCGCTCCGGAACCCTTTACATCCGGCCTGGGTATCGCGGTACTGACCGAGCAGCAGTACGTGCGTCGCGATGTTCACCAGTCGCCCACCAACATCTCGAACCAACCCGGCGCTCGTCTGGGTGACCAGGCGTGAGTCACGCCGTGAACCCACGACGACGTCCCACCCGTTTTCCAGTTCGCCCATGACCCGGATCACTTCATCGGGCCCGTACGCGAGGTCGGCATCGAGGAACACCCTGCTTCGCCCGTTCGCTGCCCGCATGCCAGCTCGAACCGCACCACCTTTGCCCAGATTCTCCGGGAGAAGGATTCCCCTGGCCAAACCCGTCGCGGTGGCCGCATCAGCGGTGCCGTCACCCGATCCGTCGTCAACGATGACCAGCTCGAAGTCGTTCGGGTCGACCAGATTCGAGATGTGTTCGTGCAGTTCGCGAATCGTCTCGGCGATCCGGGCGGATTCTTTGTACGCCGGGACCACGACCGAGAGTCGAAGAGGGTCAGAGGGAGGAACTCTCCGAGCCGGAGACCCTTGTTCGCTCCGAACCACCTGAAAGAGAAACCACCGGTTCGACACGGCTCGCACGAGCGCCGCCGCTGCGATCGCGACGCACTTGGCCAACCAGCCGCGGTCGCTCGAACTGAACAGCACCGTCAGATCGACAAGGCCAGCGATCGCGATCGACGATGTGAACGCCACCGGTCGATGAATCCAACGAAGGTTGGGATCGTTTCGCAGCGTGAACCGCCGATGGGCCGAAATACCGAAGATTGCGGCGGCCACGAGTGCGGCGATATCTGCCGCCCACCAGCGAAAACCTGCTTCGCGGAGCGCGAGATACCCGAAGAGATCGATCGCCGTTGCCGTGAGCGCAACGGCCACGAACAATCGCAGCCGCCGTTTCATGTGCGTTTCGGCCAGCGCGCCAACACGATCAGGCCCACGACTCCTGCAAGGGACAGCACGATCGACAGCCAATCAACTCCCGTTCGAGAATAAATCAATTCCACATCGGTCTCTGTCGGCACGACGACCATGAAGTTGGGGGCTACGCGGAACGGGCCTTCGGCACCGTTGACTTTCCAACTCGGAAAATAGGATGCGCGCACCAGAACTGGGGTGCCGACCTGGTCGACGGTGAACGAAATCCGATCGGTCTCGGCAAGGACATCTGACACAGTCGTGGCGGTTGTGATCTCCGAGACGGGCAAGATCTCGGCCAGGCTGGCGGCGTCGGAACCTACAGCACCCGCTTTCGGTTTTCCGTTGCTCTCCTCGACACGGCTCGACTCCTCCTCGTATCGCTCGATGACGGTCGTGGCTGGAACCCGTGGCCAGTTGTCCGGGCCAGATGATGCCGGACGAACCGCATCGAGTTCGGCAAACCACTCCACACCGACATCGAGCCACTGGTCCTGATGATTACGAACTCCGTCGACGACGACCGGCGACGTGGCGAGTGGCTCGACCAGGTCTGCTTGGGTCTCGAACACGACCCACGGCGACGCTGTCGTGACCTCCTCCAACTCGGGGTGCTGTCGCGCCGCCTCGATCGTTTGCGGGTTGAAGGCCAAGTAATACCGAACCCCGAGTTCGTGCAACCGATCGACGCCCTGCTCGATGTCGAAGTCGTCATATGGAAGATCACGCATGGCGCGAGACGGCCCGCCGACCGACTCCGAATCGCCGACCTGACGGCTCGGTGCAGACAGATCGCTCTGCAACAAGAAGTGGTACGGAACCGTCGGGGTCGCCTCGAAGTACAACCCTTCCATCGACCCGATGCACCCGTCGGTCCACATCGGCAGCAACATCATCGCCATGGTCGTGCCATAACGATTCAGCTCGGGGGCGAACTCCCACATCGCTCGTCCGCAACCCACCTGCTCCCCCACGCCCAGCATGGTGCGCTGCACGTACTGGTATTCCTCGTACCCGCCTTGGCCCACGTCGCCAACAGCACCCTCTGTCCTGCCTTTGCCCTCGAGGCCCGAGAAGTTCCATCTCGACCAACCGGTCACGAAACTGTTGTCGTCCGAGGTGACATCGAGACCTGCGAAGGTCCACGATCTCCCCTCATCGGTTTCGGTGACCCCGCCGACCACGTCGAGCGCCAATCCGAGCAACACGAACACCACACCGGCCGCGACCAACGGTGCCGAAAGCTTCGCTGCCCGAGCGTTCGGTGCATCGAATCGAGGACGACCCACGACCACGTCCACCTGCTCGGGTATTGCTTCGGGCAAGTCAGACTCCGACTGAGCGAGGACCTGCTCGGCAAGTTCGAGGTCGGTCAGTTCGACATCGAGCAGCTCGGCCTCACCAACCGAACTCGACGCCGCGGCCTCGACCGGCGATGTTGACAGCCGGCTGAAGATCCTCCAGGCCACCGTGACCAGCGTTGCGATCGCAGCGAGCAACACGAGCGCCCAGAAGGCACCTTCGAACGTGTCGAGCGAATCGATTCGGGTGTCACGAGCTGGGCTCGCGATCAGCGCCCAGAACGCAATCACGCCGGCAAGGACCCACCGAAGCCGTACAACCCGGCCCAGCTGCCGAGGAATCTCGGTGCCTACGACAGCGATGATCATCGTCGTCGCAAGGACCCGAACCGAATACCCGAGCGCATCGGCGAGGTAATTGAAGTCGCCCCCGGGCTCTGGCCACACCCACGCATCGCGGATCTGGGTCGGAAGCAACAAGATCACCGATGACCCGAACAACCCCGCTCGAACCGCACCGGGCGTCGACAACAACAACTTGATGAGCAAGGCGACACCGACACCGGCGAGCAACGTGACGCTCAGGTAGTAGAACGGCAGAATTCGAGCATTCCACAGGCGTCCATCGGGGAAGTAGACGAACCCGACTGCCATCACCCCCGCAGTCATTGCAAGCAGGACACCGAGCTCGACTCGGTCCTTCACCGAAAGCACCAAGCCGACGGCGGCCAACACCAACAGCACGGGCAGCGGCGGATAGTCACTCAACACATCAGCTGGATTGAGGTTGCTTCGCGTCACCAGCGGCGAATGCAGAATCTCGATTCGCTCCCACCCCATGTCGTTCAAATAGTCCGTCCGCAAGAAGAACGGCAGTACCCAGAACGCGGACAACAACGCCGACAAGCCGCCGGCGACCAGCAGCCATGGCACCGAATTCCATCGACGCTGCGCCAATCGAATGACCATCAACAAGAACGTCGCTGCGAGCAGGAAGAACGCTGGAAGCAGGTGGGACAACCCGGTGAGCGCAATGAACACCGCTGCCCATCCTCGGTACTCGCCCGTCCGTGTGCCGCGGATGATGAACCCGAGGGCAACGAGCGAAAGGCTGAGCGAGATCGATGCTGCGAACTCACCCGCCAGTGTCGACGCGATGTTGCCCCCATAGATGTTGAACGAGCGGTCGAACGCGAACGCCAGACTCGCGAGCGAAAGCACCGCTGGTCCCGGAAAGCGCAGTCCACCGAGATGGCCCAGCGCCCATGCGGCAACCGGGAACATGACGACGCCACTCACGGCGACGAGCTTGAACGCGATGTTGTAGGGCAATCCGATCAGCAATGGGGCGACGATCACGACCGCGATCATCAACCGCCGCGACAGCTGCAGCTGGCCGATCGACCGGCAGTAGATGGCGGCGCCGAGAATCGCCAGGACGATCGGAATCGACAAGATCGGGTGGAGCCCGACATCGAGAATGACGATCAACAGCGCTGGAATCACCATGTAGAAATGAAACGCCGGGAAGCCCGAGTACCAGTCGGGGGTCCAGCCCGTGAGACGCAGTCGTGGCAACAGTTCATCACGCAGGAACGCGGGACCCCACACGTGCGCGCCCATGTCCCCACCAGTGGGCGTCGTGTTCGAGAAGATGAGGTCGGGGTGCAGCTGCCAGAAGACGAACAGCGAGCTCCCGATGACCACGAGCGCGGTCACCATGCGCTCGACCAAGTCCGACCGTTGGGTCTTGGACCCCGTGGAGTCGGCCGTCATCATTGATGCATTCTCCCACCTCGTGGGAGCGATGTGGTGGTCAGTTGGATTCGGAACCAGAAAGCTCGCTCAGCACGCCCGCGAGGTCGATTTCCCCGTCGACGGCTTCCCATTCGCGCACATCACAATGTGAACACGAACGAAGCGTTCGCTTCTCGTTCTCGATGTCGAGTGTCAGGGCCACCATGAGCCGGGCACACTTCGGACACTTCTTCTGTTGCTCGCTCGGTTGTTTCATCAGGGCCACCCTTCGTTCGCCGCTAATGGGCCACATCGACATCGAAGGAACCCGGGTGAGTGAACCTGGGCGAACGACCCGTTGGAATTGGTTCGATCGGCTCACGTTCAGCCAGAACGGCTGGCGACCAAGAGATTCACGAGCGTGAACATGTTGAAGGTCATATGTGCGATGACGGCGGGGAGCAGCCTGCCCGTCTTCCAGAACAAGATGCCAAGGATCACGCCAACGACGGTCAATGGCACGAACTCGATCAACGAGAGGTGCACGGCGCCGAAGATCACGCTCGCTATACCGATGCCGAGCACTGGGCCGACGGCATCCACCAGCCACCGTTGCACGACGCCGCGATAGAACATCTCCTCGACAATCGGTGCACCGACGCCGACTGCGGCAACAAGAAGAATCACCTTCGGCCAGGTATCGGCAAGGTCGACAAGAGCGAGCGCCCGCCCGGATTGTTCGAAATCGCCAAAGATCGCCTGCATGATCAGCACGACGATCACCAAGAGCGGAACCTGCAGAGCAGCACCAGAGAACACACCAAGCGCAATATCGCTCGGTTCTCCGCGGAGCGACCAACCAACGCGCTCATGTCCGAGCGCACCGGCGAACATCCAACACACTCCGAGCAGGACAACCCAACCTGGTATCAGAAGCAACATCTGCCAGACGAGCGGCATGGTGTCATCTCGTAGGGCCTCGCCGCTCGCAAGTTGGCCGACCGCACGACCGATGTGGCCGCCGGGCCGTTCTGGAATTGCGCTCGAATAGTCGCCGGCCTGAAGCACGAAAAGGTACGAGAGTGTGCCGACGAAAACGGCGGCGGGCCAGGCCAGGGCTGCTTCAGCTGGGCCCCAGCTCTTTGCGGGGCGAGTGGTTCTCTCCTCGACCACTCAGCTGGCGTGCAGAGCGTAGATGCCCCGAGGTGCACGGTCGTCCCGCAGCTCCCAGCCGACCGGGGGCTTGGAACGATCGGCGTGTACCGCGCACAGGTCATGCGTCATGGGGTGTGGCTCACCGTGGAGACCCTCGAGCCAGACCAGCTGTGCTTCATAGTCATACGACATGGTTGCAGCAGCAGACACGGAGCAGGTAGGTCGGGCGCAGCTTCGGCTCATTCGGGAAACGATAGTTGCAGACCTCACTGATCGCGCGGACCGCGCGAATGAGACCACATGCCGCGATTCGATGAAACAGAGATCAAGGATCAGTTGAATTCGGGCGCACCAGGGCCGATTTTCGGAATTCTCGATGGCAATCTGGGTTGAATCGCTAACACCGTCGACACGATCTCCGATTTGACAAGCAAGCAACTAGGGTATTTTTCATGGCATCAACCCCTCCAAAGCCCCCCGCCGCACCAGGCCCGGAGCGAACAACGTCCACCAAGTGGGCCATGTGGGCCGTCTTCGCGGTCCTCATCTTCGCGATGCTCGCGATCTTCAACACGGATCGAGACTCCGGCGAGGAGATCTCCTACACCCAGTACATGGCATGGCTCGAGGATTCCACGGTACGTTCCGTCGAACGCAACAACGTCAACGGCGACATCACGTTCGTCTTGAACGACTCGACCGACCAGGTGTACCGGACCAACGGGCCGACCACCGCATACGAAGATGAGCTTGCGCTGCTCAACTCGAACGTTCCCGCAGCATCTGAGGACAATCCCGACGCCGGCGTCGTCTTCAAGACGCCACAAGAGAGCGCCATCATCCAACTGCTCTTCTTTCTGCTTCCCGTCGGCCTGCTCATCGGTTTCTTCGTCTGGATGCAGCGCCGGGCCCAAGGACAGATGGGCGGAATCATGTCGGTTGGCCGTTCCAAGGCCAAGACCTACAGCACCGAACGCCCCGGCACGACCTTCGACGACGTCGCAGGGTATGCGGCCGTCAAACGAGAAATCACCGAGGTCGTCGACTTCTTGAAGAGCCCAGACCGATTCTCCGAAATCGGCGCCAAGACCCCCAAGGGCATGTTGCTGGTCGGCCCTCCCGGAACCGGAAAGACCCTCATCGCTCGGGCCGTTGCTGGTGAGGCCGGCGTGCCGTTCATGTCCGTCACAGGTTCGGACTTCATGGAGATGTTCGTCGGTGTGGGCGCATCTCGAGTCCGCGATCTGTTCGAGAACGCCCGCAAGTTGGGTTCGGCAATCATCTTTGTCGACGAGATCGACTCGATCGGCCGCAAGCGTGGCTCCGGCCTCGGCGGCGGTCACGACGAACGTGAACAGACTCTCAACCAGATGCTCTCGGAGATGGACGGGTTCGAAGCCTCCGAAGGCATCATCATGATGGCGGCCACCAACCGACCCGACATCCTCGACCCCGCATTGCTGCGACCCGGTCGTTTCGACCGCCAAGTTGTCGTACCCCTGCCCGAGCTCGACGACCGCAAAGAAATCCTCGCCGTGCACCTGAAAGGCAAGCGCAAGGAAGACGAGGTCGATGTCAGCATCATCGCCCGAGGCACGCCTGGGATGAGCGGCGCCGACCTCGCGAACCTCGTCAACGAAGCGGCACTGTTCGCCGTCCGAGCCGGGGACTCCAAGATCGGCATGCGTCACTTCGAGCAAGCTCGCGACCGCGTCATGCTCGGCATCGAGCGCTCGTCGATGGTGCAGACCGAAGAAGAACTCGAGCGCACCGCCTATCACGAGGCCGGTCATGCGCTGTGCGCAGCGGTACAAGAGAATCACGACCCCGTCCACAAGGTCACGATCATCCCGACCGGAATGGCGCTCGGTGTGACGATGACCCTCCCGACGGCTGATCGCCACTCGATGGACAAGGACGAAGCAGAAGCCATGATGGTGATGGCCATGGGTGGGCGGGTCGCGGAAGCACTCGTCTTCAACGAGTCATCCTCTGGGGCCGCCAACGATCTCCAGCAGGCGACCAACGTCGCACGACGTATGGTCACCGAGTGGGGTATGAGCGAAGTTGTCGGCCCGATGTCGCTGTCCGATAACGGCCCCGTCTTCCTCGGCGAAGACATGATGCAGTCCAAGGGCCACTCACCCGACACCGCTCGCCTCGTCGATGAAGAAGTCCGGCGCACGCTCATCGAGGCCGAGGACCGATGCCGAGAGCTGCTCACCGACTATCGCAAGGGCCTCGATCTGATCGCTCGAGCACTCCTCGAACACGAGAGCATTTCGGGCGACGAGGTCTATCGCCTGCTCAACTTGTCCGGAGCGAACCTCACGCTGCCGTCGGACACGTCACTCAAAGCCGACGATGCACATGGACCAGAGTCCGATGGGGCCGACGAAACCCCCAGCGAGGCCACGTCCGAGGACACCAACTCCAAAGACACCACGTCAGAGGACTCGCTGTCAGAGGACGCCGAACCCGCTGACGCAGATCTCGAAATTGCTGAGTAGTCCCCGACCGCCCTGCTCATGACGCAGATCATCATCGTTGCCGCAGTAGCAGCACTTGCGCTGGGCGTGGGGTGGTACATGCAGCGCCAAGCACCCGACGCTCCCACCGGAGTGCCGAATCACAAAACGCCAGCTCAGATCGACCGTGCCGACTTCACCCGTCCGGACGCGCCGTGGCTGGTGGCCGTGTTCACCTCGGCCACCTGCTCCACCTGCGCGAAGGTGTGGACATCCACCCAACTGGTGGAGAGTGACGAGGTGGCGATCCAAAACCTCGAGGTCGTCTCGGACGCAGCGCTGCACGAGCGGTACGCCATCACGGCTGTTCCCGCCGTGATCATCGCCGATGCTTCAGGGGTAGTTCGTGCGTCGTTCCTCGGGCCACCCACATCTGCGGATCTGTGGGCCAAACTCGCCGAACTCCGCGACGAGTCCGACGGAGCTACTCGACCGAGCTGACCGCGGGGAGCAACGGCGCCCACGACCGCGAGCTGAGCCCCGTGATCTCTCGCGTCGCAACGATTGGACCGCTTGCTTCGAGTTCGAGGGCATACCGACCGGTACCGAGCTCCGTGAGCGGTATTCGAATCGTACGTTGTGGTCCCACCTCCAACTGCTCCTCACGACTCGCACCGTCGACCGAGATCGTCGTCCGAATCGTCACGAACGTGTCGTCAGTCGGATTGAAGACATGGAGGGCCGACCGATCGTCATCGGCTGAGATGTCGACGGTGGTGAACACTCTCGAAGCAGCCACTGGTTGACCCACCGACGAAGCAAATCCTGTGGACGGCGCATCAACCTCGATCTCGACAATCGCAGCGAGCGGATCGGGTTCCTCGATCTCTGGACGTTGCTCCATGCCTGCGATGATCCGCGGTCCGTCGAGTGAGCGCACTACCACCGAGAACGACGAGATTCCCGCAAGTCGTCCTGCACTCACCAAATCGACGACGTCACTCTGTCCCGGCTGAAGCACGACCTCGAACGGCTCGATGAAACGTTCTCCCCCGGAGGGATATACCTCGACATCCACGCGGACTCGAGTTTCGCTCGGGTTCACCACCACCAGCCGAGCAGGCCCAGCAGCCGGTGAGATCCCTGCGAACATCCAACGTTCTGCGGTTGCGGGAGCACCGGTGATCACGCTCAAGCCCAATGGCGCGTCAGAGCCATCGAAGCTCTGAATTCCCTCGACGACGACTCGACCCGATCGCACCCGTACGAAGGTCGTGATGCTCTCCGACGCGGCAAACACCTCGCCGATCTCGATGATCCGCGACGATTGGGCGGGAATGTGGAGCGCCACGAGGTCTTCGGGGCTTCGAGCGCCCACCTCTGAGACGAAGTCGATGTCGACCACGGCATCGTCGGGGAATGGGTTGAAGACGACCATCTGGAGCCGTGAACCGGGAACCGTTGAACCCGACGTGACGACCCACTCGGTCGAGCCATCGATCGCGCACGCGCTTCGCGCGACACCGGTCGGTCCAGACGAGATCTTGTCGACCACAACGCCGCCCCCGTCGACCTCGACGGCAAGCGACACCACAGGGCTTCCAGGCGCGAGATCGGCAAGACGAAGGCTCGTGAGCGATTGGGCAGGCAAGGCGACAACCAACTCTGTCACTGGTGCATCGACCGCAGCTCCGGCAGATCCGACGAACACCGACACCGCCGCCGTGGACTCTTTGAGCAGCGTGTTCGCCAACACGACCTCGGAGTCGGCGACGCCATCTTCGGTGGACGTAGCCGCTGCACAGAACCATGTGGACGAGCGTGCATCGTCTGCGGCCACCGCAGGACCAGGAATTCGAATCTCCTGCTCGATCGGCTCTGGTTCGGCGCGGGACTGGTCGATTGTGAGCGCGCCGACCAACAGTCCCACCACCACAACGATCCCGGGCAGTCGAAAGGCATTCATCGGGTCTGGTCCGATTTCGGTGCGTTGCGGCGTGCATTTCGACGCGTTTGACCAACGAGCCACCGCCGAGTCCCGATGAGCACAATCCACGCGAGTGTCTGTACTCCGAGCACGAGACGATGCAGATCAGTTGTCTTGTAGCCAAAGGTTGCACTGGTCGACTCACCGGCGGTCGCCGTATCGAATCCCATTCCGACCGGGCCGATATCGACTCGCGGCATCACCCTGTCCTCGATCGAGAGCGTCCAACGCGACGACGGTTCCCAGGACGCATAGAGCGAACGTTCTGCGCGGGTCTGGCCGGACCATTCGACCGGACCCTCGCGAATGACGACAGCTGGCGCTGGATCGTCAAGGCGCAAGGTTTCTAGTGAGGACGGCGCGACAGCACTGTGCACGGGGGCCCACGCAGTGTTCTGGTAGATGACCACAGCGGGGTTCACCACGCCTGTACGAACCAGATCGAGCTGCGCGTTCAGCCCTGCGGCGCGAATGTCGGAAACGAGCTCTCCGCGAGACGGTTCGGGAATCGGCGCCTGTTGATCCATGACGACGATGTATCGAACTCCGAATCGCGAAAGCTCGCGACCGAGACGCGAGGTGCGGCCATCGAGTCCAGCAGCGATCGTGTCGGTCAGCTCTGCGGTGGCGCCCGTGTTCGGCCCACCGAAGATCGCCCGCACATCGGGAACCCCATCAAACGACGGGGCCCACGCGAGCCCGTTGGTCGTCGGGATCGCCGCCGCTCCCAGGACGTGCGCGTCGCCGATCCAAACAACTCGATACGTTCCTTCCTCCGGGGGTGATTCGATGGCACCGTACGTCGTGGACAAGTCCACACGAGCCAACTCCCAACGACCGGTGAAACTTCCGTCGAACAAGGGAAGCAACGCCAAGCCGAGACCAACCGCAGCAACGACCAAGGGGACGAGGCGGCGAGCTTTCGCACCGAGGAGGTCCACGTCGACCACCATCGACGCCAAACCTCCCAATACAGCGAACCCGAGGGCCACCGGTGCCAAGAGCACCTCCAGCACGGGCATGCCGACGGGGAGCCATCCTCGTACGCCTGCCCAGGCGACAGCCCAGGACAGCAACATCGCGCCCCAGACCCGCATCGCCCAGGTGAACCGTCCACCTGCCCCTGACAGGAGCGGGAACAGCGCCAGGGCAAAGATCGCCCAACCAAGGATGCTCGATCCAACAGGGCCGGTGGAGAGCGTCAGGATCGTCGTGAGCGGCGTATCGGTGGCTTCCGTGCTCTGGGCGCTCGCGAAAAGCTCCCACGAGCGAATACTGGAGAGGAACGGCGCGTTGAAGAGGACTGCTCCACCCAACGCGACGGCTGCGCCGATGACGAGGCTCGGCACACCCCGCATATCTCCAGCCAGAAGAGATCCGACGACCAATCCAATGACCAATACGGCGAAGACCGCGCCTACAAAGGGCGAAAACGCAATCACGACGACAAGAATCGTGAGTAGCGAGACGAGGGAGGAGTTGACCGACCTCGACGGGAAGAGTGTGGTGCTGCGGGTCAGCGATACGAGCTGACCAAAGATCCACGGCAGCGACGCGTAGAGCAGCAACCCGTGCATCGACCCACCGGCGATTGCGTTGTAGGGCAGCGGCGATGCGGCGTACAGAAAAGCCGCCACGACGGGCGCCCGGTCGGAGCCAGACCGGTTGAAAAGTCGCCACGCCCCAATGACCCCGATCGGAATCGGCGCCACGAGCAGAATCATTCGGAGGAACGATTCGGATCCGAACGTGGCCAACCCGGCAAGATCGAGCAACGGGAGCGCCATCGAGGCGAACCCCTCGCTCCCCATCCCCCACACTCGCCAACCGCTCAGCCAATCGGCGGTGAGCGTGCCGAGATCGTCTGGAAGCGCTCGGAATTCACCGATCTCAGGGATCGGACGGGTCAAGAGATGCCGAGCACCGAAGGTGAGTATCGCTCCCAGGACAATGGCACCTGCGACGCGGACGACCGAAATCGTGGCTTCTCCCGTCTCGGTCGCAATCTCACGCTGCGAAACGCGGCGATCGATCGACTCGGACAACCGAATCGAGCCCCGCCGACGGACGAACTTCAGGCCGTCCGTCGAGAACGTATCGATCGACATGAGAGCAGCCCGACGAGCACGAAGCGACCGAATGTGGCGCAGGTTCCAGAACCAGGCGTCAGGGATGGAAAGGGCATCGGAGATGTCGAACCGGATCGCTGCCACGACGAACTCGAGCAGGTGCAGACCAACGAAGGCCAACAACAGCTGCGGTATGGAGCGCGCCGGAGCGGCACCGAGCGCAGATCGCATCTGATGTCGACGTTCGCGAAACGCTGACGGCGGACCCTCTCGGCTCTCGAATGCTGCGCGATGCCGTGCGCTCGCTGCAGAAGCAATGATGACCTGGCCGCCAACCGAACGAGCACGTAGCGCAAGGTCGTGTGCCTCGCCGTGCCAGTCGATCTCGGGATCGAAGCCGCCAATCGTGCCCAGAAATTCTCGGTCCACCAGCAGGCAGGCCGTCGAGACACCGAAGATGTCGACGATTCGATCTTGTTGTCCTTGATCGAGATCCCCCGACGTAACCGTCGATGCCGTCATCGCGAATCGATCCGCCTCGAACCCCGCCGACATGAGCTGACGGGGGTCGGACCAGTCGAGAAGTTTCGCGGAGATCACGTTGCGTGAATCACGGCGTCGGAGCCATTCGCGGACGAGTGCAGAGACCGCTCCGGCCTCCATGGCCACGTCATCGTGATGGACGAGGATCAACTGTTCCGTACATGCCGCCGTAGCGCTGTTGATCTTCACGCCGAACCCTGCATCGTCTGGACTCTCGAGAAGCACAAGATCAGGCAGGACCGACCGGTGCCGCTCGAGCAATGCTGCCTCATCTTCGCCGTGGACGATGGTCACGCTCAGCTGCGGATAGTCCTGCTCGGCTAGCGCGGAAATGACGTCATCGAACCACGGACCAGGATCGCGAGTCGGGATGACGACCCGCACGGTCGGAGGTGCGGGCGTGTCCGCGGAGGAGGAGTCGGAGGCCGGTTGCACAGCCCCGCTACGCTACCGGTTCGTGGACCACCTCGACCAGCACCCCGGGAAGGATCAAGCCCAATGCGTGCGCTGATCACTGGCGCGTCCGGGTTCGTCGGGCGCGCACTAGTGAGCCACCTCCTCGAGATCGGCGACGAGGTCATCGAGCACGACCGTGTCGGTGGCGGACCCGACCTCATCGACCGAAGCGGCATGTTCGACCTCGTTGGGGGGGCAGCACCGCATGTGATTTATCACCTCGCCGCACAGTCTCACGTCCCGACCTCATGGAGCGATCCGATCGGAACCCTTCGTACGAACGTCGAGGGGACACAGAACGTCCTCGATGCGGCCGCTGAAGGGGACGTCAGCCGCGTGCTCGTGGTGAGTAGCGCGGAGGTCTACGGATCGGTCGATCAGGACCGCTTGCCGATCACCGAGGAGTTCCCGCTTCTGCCCCGCACGCCGTATGCCGCGAGCAAGGTCGGCGCTGACGCACTCGCCCTACAGGCCTTCCTCGGACGAGGCCAAGATGTCATCCGACTCCGGGCCTTCAACCACATCGGCCCCGGGCAGCGGACCGCATTCGTGTGCGCCGGTATCGCCCACCGAATCGCACGAGCCGAACGCGACGGGACAACATCGATCGAGATCGGCGCGCTCGATGTCAGACGTGACTTCACCGACGTCCGAGACGTCGTCCGCGCATATCGGCTCACGGCCGAACATGGCGCAGCTGGCGAGGCATACAACGTCTGCAGCGGTGTCGATCGGTCGATCGGCGAGTTGGCGGAGGCCTTGATCGAACACGCGGGCACGTCGTTCACCTTGTCGCCGATTGACGACCTCATCCGGACGATCGACACACCGATCGTTCGAGGCGACCATTCCAAGATCCGTGCACAGACCGGCTGGGAACCCAGCATCTCGATCACCCGATCGCTCCGTGACATACTCAACGACGCCAGGGAGCGCCTCGATGCCAGCGGCGACTAGTCCTCGAATCTCCGACAGTCCTGCCATTCGAGACAGGCCCCGAATCACAGTGATCTGCGGCGGAGTCGGAGCTGCACGATTTCTTCGTGCCCTCACGAGCGTGGTCGACCCCTCAACGGTCACGGCGATCATCAACGTCGCCGACGATATGGTGCTCCACGGGCTGTCGATCAGTCCCGACATCGACACGGTCACCTACACACTCGCAGAGGCAATCGATCCCGAGCGTGGATGGGGACTCCGAAACGAGACCTGGGCGGCCATGGACGCACTCGGGCGGTACGGCGATCGGAATTGGTTCCGCCTCGGCGACCAAGACCTCGCCACCCACCTCCAGCGGACTGCTCGCCTGGCCGAAGGCGCAACGCTCACCGACGTCACGAGTGAGATCGGCCGAGCGTGGGGCATCGACGTCACGCTCTTGCCCGTGAGCAACGACCCGGTCTCGACACGAGTCACCCGAGCCGACACCGGCGACGAGATCTCGTTCCAGGAATACTTCGTCGGCGAACAACACGACATTGCGCTCTCATCGGTCCGATTCGACGGCATCGAGCACGCAACTGCAACCCCAGAGGTCCTCGCAGCGCTCGACGCTGCCGACGTCATCGTGATCGCTCCGTCCAATCCGCTCGTCTCGATCGCACCTGTGGTGGACATCCCAGGCGTTCGTGAGGCCATCGAACAACGGTCTGTGCCCTGCGTTGCTATCTCGCCGATCGTCGGGGGTGCAGCCCTGAAAGGACCAGCAGCTCGCATGCTCGACGAACTCGGTCACGACGCAACAGCAAGCGGTGTGGCGCAACTCTGGGCGGCGCTCACCGACGTATTGGTGATCGATGATCAAGACGCCCATCGCTCCGGTGAAATCGCCTCGATCGGAGTCGTCCCCTACGTCACCGACACGATCATGGCCGGGCCAACCCGAAGCGCCGCTCTTGCTCGGGCCGTGCTCTCTGCGGCGAGAATCGCATCATCCATCCGTCCAACCGAAATCCGATCATGACCACCTCGACAACGCACGACACCCCGGCAGATGACATCCCACAGGCTCTTTCGATCGTCCCCATCACGGGGCTCCCAGAGATCGTCCCCGGCGATGATCTTGCAGGCATGCTGGCGGCCAGCGTCGAGCTCCAACCCAACGACATCTTGGTGGTGACCCAAAAGATCGTCTCGAAGGCGGAGGGGCAGGTGGTCGAGATCGACACGACCGACCCTCGGGGCCACAAGGCGATCGTCGAGGACGAATCGGTTCGGATCTTGCGGCGACGGGGTGATCTCATCATCAGTGAGACCAAGCACGGTTTCGTGTGTGCCAACGCTGGGGTCGATCTGTCCAATGTGCAAGACGGTCATGCCGTACTGCTACCCATCGACTCGGATCGCTCGGCTCGTCGCATCCGCGATGTCGTTCGCGCCGTCCAAGGGGTCGAAGTCGGCGTGATCATCTCGGACACCTTCGGGCGACCTTGGCGCCGCGGGGTCACCGACGTGGCGATCGGCAGCGCAGGAATCGGTCCGATTCTCGATCTCCGAGGGACCAACGACGCGCTGGGACGCGAACTACAGGTCACCGAAGTCGCCGTCGTCGACGAACTCGCCGCAGCCGCCGACCTCGTGATGGGAAAGAGCGCTGGCTATCCCGCAGCAGTCGTCAGAGGAATCCCGGCGAACTGGTTCCGAACAGGTAGCGTCGTCGACGAAATCGTGCGGGACCCGAGCGAAGACCTGTTCCGCTGACCTCCCGGGAGTACCTCGTGCCACAACCCTCTGCCGTCATCGTCAGCGGATACTTCAGCCCGATCCACGTTGGACACCTCGACATGATCGAAGACGCTGCCACCCACGGCGACACACTGATCGTGATCGTGAACAACAACGCACAGCAGATCGCCAAGAAAGGCAAGCTGATCATCGATGAAGCGGACAGGCTTCGTATCGTCGAAGCCCTGCGATCCGTCGACCACGCCTTCATCGCCGTCGATGAGGATCGTACGGTGAGCGCGTCGCTGGCCAAGATCGCTCAGGATTTTCCTGATCACCATCTCATCTTCGCCAATGGTGGCGACCGGGAGCCCGGGTTCGTCCCCGAAGCAGTGGTATGTGAACAACACGGGATCGACATGTTGTTCGGCGTTGGCGGCACGAACAAGGCCGATTCCTCGAGCCGCATCAATGTCGAACTCGGCCTCGAGGACGAGCTCAGCGCTCCCCCGAGCGAAACGACCTAGCGTCTACTCGGACTCGTCGGCGTCGGGCTCCGTTGCGTCACCGTCTTCGAGCTGGAGATCACGGATGTTCAACGCAGGATTCCCATCCTCGTCAAGAACGACGTTGCCGTCCGCATCGAGAAGGTTGCCATCGGAGTCGAAACCCTGACCGGAAAGTCCCGAGTTGAGGTCCTCGAGCCCATCGGTGCGCAAGACGCTCGGTGACGCTCCTTGGGCCTGATCGATCGAAGCTTGTGGTGGAGGCGGAATGTCGAAACCAGCAGGAGCGAGCGCAATGACGACGCCCTCTTGGTCCTGTCGGAACCGGTAGTTGCGAAGATCCTCTGTGATGACCTCGGTCGGCGTTGTTTCGCCAGGAGCGAAGCGGGCGATCTGGAGGATCGCCTCTTCCCCATCACACTGCACTCCCGATTCGAGGGCCGGGCGGTCGGCGAACGTCATCGCTTCGTCACCTTCGAAGTCGGTCCGCGTTGCCTCGAGGAAACGCTCCATTTGGGCGTTGTTGCCCGTCGCCGATGACGAGAATGGGTGGAGATGGATCACGCCATCACCGTGGGTATGAATACCGGAATTGGGAATCCCGGGATCCTCGAGGTTGACCAAGAACCCCTCGGTCTCACAATCGTAAATACCGTACGGCAGGTGCCAGTGATCATCGAATGACGGCGAAAGTGCCTCGAGGTCTCGTGCGTTCCAGGAAAATGCCACCAGGGCCACTCCGGCGATGATGATGCCAGCAAGTGCCATGGGGAAGCCGAGCGAGCGTTGCTCGCGGCCCACCGAGGCCGAAGGGGTCGCTCCAGCCCGAGCGGCCTTGGCGACCTTCTTCGAGGAGTCTGATGCTGAGTTCTTGGACGAGTCTGAGCGTGCCACGGCAAATCATGCTACAGACAAACGCCCACAATAGATTCGCGCCCGTCGGATCCTTTACGAATTCAGAAGATCCTCGAATACCGACGCATAGTCCTCGGCTGCTCGTTGTGGCGTGACCCAGCGTTCCACCCATGCGCGGCCCGAGAGCCCCATGTTCCGGCGGACGTCATTGGACGCCAACAGCTCACGTAGAGCATCGACCAACGGCGCGGAGTCGTCAGGGGCAACCGAACGCCCGGCTCCGGCCTCGATGACGACACGACCAACTTCGGTTCCTTCGTCCACGCTGGCCACAACAGGCCGCTCGACGGCGAGGATCTTGTAGAGCTTGGACGGAACACTCGACCAAGCCAGCCCTCGTCGGAGTGGGATCACGTGGATGTCGGCGGCTGCAAGGACCTCTGGCACTCGCTCGACCGGTTGGTATGGGATCACTCGGAAGTTGTCGAGCCCCTCGGCCCTACGCCGTACCTCGCCGATCGCTGAGCCGCCACCGTTGACCACGAATACCACGTCCTCGAGATCGGTCATTTCGCGCGCGGCATCTGCAAGCAACTCGATCGATTGCGAGAATCCGACGTTCCCGCAGTACATGACCACACGTTTGCCCTCGAGGCCGTACTCCGCGCGATAGGAGTTCTCGAGTGGCTGCGGTTCATAGGTCGAGATGTCAACGAAATTCGGAATGATTCGAGTCGCGCTACTCGTCTTGTTCTCCACGTTGCGCTGCATCTCTTCGCTGAGCACCGTGACTACGTCCGCCCGGTCATAGACAAACTTCTCGAGTGCTTTCGTCACCCGAATCACCCGAGGACTCGAGATCGTGCCGGTCTCGATCGCCACATCGGGAAAGACGTCCTGAATATTGAAGACGAACGGTACGCCCCGGCGCTTGGCCGCAAGCCAACCCGCAACCCCGAGCGAAAGCGGAGGCGACATTGCGAACACGATGTCGGCATCGAATCGATCGATGACTGCGGTACCGAGGCCGATCGCCGTGAACCCTGCAAAGGCCGCAGCTCTGGCAGCGATGTTCGTCTTGTCCGTCGGGAAGGGATGGACTCGGGTGATCTCTCCCCACTCACGCCTCTCGGTGCGAGTGAGCCGGCCGCCCCAACCCTCTTCGACTGCGTGCTCTCGATACCACGGAAGCGCGGTCACGACATGGAGTTCGTGTCCCATTGCTCCGAGGTGATTCACGATCGCGCTCATGAACTCACCCGTGGGCGCACTATCTGGCTCGAAATGGGGGCACAGGACTTGGATCTTCACCGAGCGCAAGGTTAGGTCGCCAGCTGGGCATACGCGCTCAGCTGCTGTGTCGCCGATGTTTCCATGGTGAATCGGGCCGTATTGCGGACCCCAGCCGCGATGGCAGCTTCATGTGCTTCGCCTCGGAGCGGTGAGCAGAGCGCTTCGGTCCACGCGGCTTGATCGGCTGGATCGAGCAATCTGGCTGCATCGCCGGCGACCTCGGGAAGTGCGCCAGCGTTCGAAGCAATCACCGGAAGGCCACACTGCTGCGCCTCGAGCACCGGGAGTCCGAACCCTTCGTACCGGGAGGGGAAGACCAACGATTCTGCGGTCTCGAACAGCACGTTCAGATCGACCCCAGAGACCAGCCCGAGCATGTGGATCCTGTCGGACGCGGCGACAGCCTCCTCCCGGATCTGTCGGTCGTCGCGACCCACAGCACCAACACACACGAGCTGGAGATCTGGCCGCTCCCGCACCGCCTGTGCAAAGGCTCTGAACAACATCGCGTGGTTCTTGTGTCGCATCGTCATCGCTGGATAGAGGACGATTGGACCGCGGCCGAGAATCTCCCCGATCTGAGTCGAGGATGTGGAGGACGGTGCGACCGATCGAGATTCTGCAAACGCCGAAACGGTACGGATCTTGCTCTCGTCACACGAGAACCGCTCTTTGATCTGTTCGCCGACCCACATGCTCGGCGTGAGCACGAGGTCGGCGCGCTCGATTGCGGTGGGGATCGCCCGTGCCAGAAACGCTCTTTTCGCCGCGCTGAAGTTCGTTGGATCGTCGAGCGGCTGCAGGTCGTGGATCGTCACAGCCGTTTTCGTGTCCGACCGGAACGGCACCGTTCCCCCCGGGTGATGGACCACGTCGAGTCCAGGCCGCCCCCGGCGGCCGACGGCCATTCGTTGGCGCAGCCAGGTTCGCTCCAGGACAACCCGTAGCGCTGGAGTGTTCGCCAGGTGCGGAGAAACAAACGCAGCACTCGCTGCGTTGGACCCGCCAACCGAGTCGATGGCCTTTTCAGTCCCGAACATGTGCCACTCGACCTCTGCCGACTGTGCGTCAACCGCCTGGACGATCCGGCGAATGTATGTCTCGGTCCCGCCCACTTCCCCGGGTCGCAGCCACAACAAATTGAGCCCGACATGGATCGTCATCGAACGACCGCCTCATATATGGCCGCCGTTGCCTCGGCTGTTTTGGACCACTGGTACCCAGAAACTCGACGTCGGCCTCGCTCCCCCATCGCCCGTCGTTCGCCCTCGTCGCGAAGCAGCGTCTCTATGGCTGCCGCCAACGCCGACGGGCTAGTTGTATCGACGGCGAGGCCGCCGTCTCCTGCGATCTCTGCCGGTGCAGTGTTCTGTGTCACGACCACGGGGGTGCCCTGCGCCATCGCCTCCAGCACAGGTAACCCAAACCCTTCGAAATGGCTGGGATAGACGAGCATCGACGCCGCGGCCATCAGTGCTGCCACGTCGTGGTTCGAGACCTCGCCCAACAGCAGCCCGCCAGGCACCGTCACATCCCCCCACCCTCTGGGACCGACGACGACCAGCCGAGGGCTGGACTCGAGCGCAGAGGTCGCAGCAGCGAGACCTGCGAGGTTCTTCCGGGGCTCGAGGGTTCCCACGTAGAGAAGGAACTCCTCATCAAGACCGTGACGCCTGCGCACCTCGTCGACCTCCGAGGCAGACACCTGCGCCGGGTCGACTCCCCACGGAATCGAACTGATGCGCTGCTCGTCGATCCCGGCAACCACACAATCGTCGGCAGTCGTGTTTGAAGGAACGATGACCGCCGCGTCACTATTCACCACCGACCGAAGGAATCGCTTGAAGAAGCGCACACCATGCGCTGTGAACCATTCGGGATGACGGAGAAAAGCCAGATCGTGGATGGTGACTACGAGCGGCGTCGTGACCGGTGGGACCACATAGGCGGGGGCATGGGTGACATCGGCGTCGATCCACCGATCGAGCGAAGGCCGAGCAAATCGACTCCACGTCTCCGTCAGAACACGTCCCGGAATTGGGATTTGGCGTCGGTCGAGACCGCCTGGGAGTTCGAGCACCGGAGCGCTTCGATGGGTTCCAGAAATCCCGACCATGTCCACAGTCGTGTGGAGCAGGAGAGATTCGATGAGGGTGTTCGTGGAGCGAGCCGTACCGCCTGGAACGGCATTCCAATTCTGTTCGACGAGAATCGCGGCCCGGGTCACCAGAGCGACGTTACTGCCGCGGCGCTGCTCAGCTGGCGAGCAGGGATGCGAAGTACGCGATCGTGTGCTCGAGGCCCTCTCGCAACTGCACGTTCGGGGACCAACCGAGCAACGACTGCGCCTTAGCGATGTCTGGCTTGCGTTGTGTCGGATCGTCAACCGGCAGATCGTGATAGCTGATCGTGCTGCCACTGTTCGTCATCTCGACCACGAGTTCGGCCAGTTGGGCAATCGTGAACTCGTTTGGATTTCCGATGTTCGTCGGGGATGTCACATCGCTGTCGAGCAACGCCAGGAACCCGCGGATCTCGTCATCGACGTAGGTGAAACTTCGGGTCTGTGAGCCGTCGCCATAGATCGTGAGGTCGTGGCCTTGCAGTGCCTGGACGATGAAGTTCGACACCACACGACCATCGTTCGGTCGCATCCGCGGGCCATAGGTGTTGAAGATGCGCACGATCCTCGTGTCGAGGCCGTGATGGGTGTGATACGCCATCGTGATCGCTTCGGAGAATCGTTTGGCCTCGTCGTACACACCACGCGGGCCAACCGGGTTCACGTTGCCCCAATACTCCTCGGTCTGCGGATGCACCAGTGGATCGCCGTACACCTCCGACGTCGACGCCATGAAGAACGTTGCACCTTTGGCCATGGCCAGACCCAAGCTGTTGTGCGTTCCGAGCGATCCGACCTTCAGGGTTTGAATCGGCATCTCGAGATAGTCGATCGGCGATGCGGGTGACGCAAAATGCATCACCACATCGACATCGCCGGGAACCCACAGATAGTTCGAGACGTCGGCGTTGACGAACGAAAACCCATCGTGTCCGAAATTGTGTTCGATGTTGCGCGTCTCTCCGGTGACAAGATTGTCGATCGCGACGACGTGATCACCTCGCGCCAACAACGCATCTCCCAGATGGGAGCCCAAGAACCCGGCTCCACCGGTGATGACGACGCGAGCCACTACGAGCGACCGATGCCTTGGTAGCTGAAGCCGCGTCGGCGAACCGCGCCGCGATCGAGCAGGTTGCGACCGTCAACGATGTGCAGCTTGCTCATCGTCTCGGCCAGCTTGTCGAGGTCGAGGAACTTGAACTCCTCCCACTCGGTGAGGATCGCAAGCACGTCGGCGCCCTCGGCCGCCGCATATGCATCACCAACGACGGTCACGGCTTCGATCGAGCACTCGGTTGCCACGGGGTCGTATGCCGACACCTTGGCACCAGCTTCGACAAGTCGACCCGTTATCTCGATCGATGGAGAGTCACGCATGTCGTCGGTGCCGGCTTTGAAGGTCAATCCGAGCACGCCGATCTTCACCCCTTCGAGCGATCCACCAGCAGCCACTCGAATCTTCTC
>CAJQNJ010000051.1 GCA_905479685.1 uncultured Acidimicrobiales bacterium | reverse complement strand
GACGAGTTTCGGCATGGTGCTGCGGGCCGAGCGCGCGGCCCGTTCGACCGTTGCGGGTGCCGCCGACGCGGCCACGAGATGGTCGAGCAACACGGTCGCACGGTCGTCACCGAGATGACTGAGCAGTCGGCGGCGCTCGCGACGGCGCTCGAGTCGAACCTGGTGGAAGACGCCGCGAGCGGCGTCACCGTCGATCTCCGGATGTCGAGCGATGACGTCCTGGAGCCTCAAACGGAGAACGTCGTTGTCACGAACCGCGCCGAGTTCGTCGATCAGCCACCGAAGCTGAACCTGCAGGTCGGTGGCCCACTCGGAGTCGAGCAGCGGCTCGAACGTCTTCAGGTCGGAGCGCAGACGGCGCGCGGCCACGCGGGCCTGGTGCACGCCCTCGGGGTCGCTCCCGATGCGTGCCGCCGGGAGTTGGAGCATCAGCCGCGCGACCGATGATGCGATCGCCGACTGGATCACCTGCTGGGCCGTCGGCTTGGACGGCAGCGGCAGAACATCGACGTCAGGTGGCTCCATCGCCGCCGGGCCGAGTGCTCGCACCAACTTGGGGACCGGTCGTTCTGCGGACCGTTTGGCCGCTGTGAGGCGGGTGACCACTTCATCCACGAGATGGCTGTCGGCGTCGGGCGCCAGCTCGAACTCGATCTCGCGGAACGCCACCTCGTGGCCTTCAGCATCGGTAGCCCGTACATCGTCGTCGGTCAGTTCTGCGATCAGGACATCGTTGTCAGTGCGCCATGTGCGGACGAGTCTTTGCGTCCGTAGTCGTGCGACCACGTCGACGTCGGCACCTCGAGTCAGGGACGACACAAGGCGCAGAGCGGCGACGGGCGGCTCACCCGGCTCGTCACCGAAGGCCACCTCCTCGCGATCCAACAAGATGCCCCTGGAGGGCAGAGGGATCTTGACGGTCCAACCGTCACCGACGCGCCGGCGCATGGTGCACCCCCACCGTGCCAGGCGCAGGTCGACCGTGTCGTAGTAGACGTCGTTGATCTCGCGTTGCTCGACATCACCGCCCGAGGCTCCGGAGACGGCGTCATCTAGATCGGGCAACTCGAATGAGTGGGGCACGATCATCTTCACTTCACGTTCTCGCATCCGTTCTCCTCGCAGGAGGAGCTGTTCAGCTGCAATCTGCTCGTTTCAATTTGCTTCCTTGTTTCGGTATACCTGTATGTTGTCGCGTGTTTCAAATGTTGTGACTCCTTGCGGGTGCTTGACGGTACCTGTGAGGTGCGTTTACGGCCTAGGGTCAGAGGTCCGTGCATCGGAACAGCCGTCCGGTGTCCCAACGTACTGCTGCGGAGCATCTCCCGACCGGAGCGCTGGCAATTCTGGGCCGACATGACAGCTATCACCCGGTGTCAACGGAGGATTCGACGTGATTGGGTTCAAGCGCCAGTGAGCTGCACGCCTTTGGAGCCATCCCACTGCGGGTCGGTGGTTGCGTCGAGGATGAACTTGGCGAGGTCGATCCGCGCGATTGGTAGCGCGAACGTGACCGGGACCGTTGCGGTGGCGTTGTAGGTGCCCTTGCCATCCCTGTCGGTGAGCCCGTAGGGGCGCACGAGGGTGATGGGCACCTCGGTCTCGGTTCGGATGCGGAGGTCGGCCGCTTCGTAGTCGGCAAATCCGCTCTTTCCGCCGATCAGTTGCATCATCTTGCCAATAAGCCAGGAGCTGTCTGCAGCCCCGATGGTCGAGATGAAGATGCATCGCGGGGGAGTGGCTTGCCGCCTTGCATCAAACAATCGACATTTGACGCCCACATCGTGTGATACTTCGTCAATGGATGCTTACGAAGCGATCATTTCCAAGCGTGATGTGCGCCACTACAGCGACAGCGAAATCTCCGATGAGAGCTTGCGACGCGTGCTGCAAGCGGGGCGGATGGCTGGGAGCGCGAAGAACCTGGAACTCAACCGCCTGATCGTGGTGCGCGATCAGGGCGTCCAGGATGCAATCGCGGAGGCCGGCGATTTCTCATCGTGGATCGGCACAGCGCAGGTCGTGGTGGGTTTCGCCTCACCCGCGGCTGGATTGCGATCGTTCGACATCGGGAGACAGGCTCAGAACATGATGCTCGCGGCACACGCCGAAGGGATTGCCTCGTGCCCGGTGACCCTGCACCACCCCGACAAGGCACGCGAAGCAGTGGGCCTTCCCGCTGAATGGGAAATGCCTATGGCCATCACGTTGGGTTGGCCGGTACGCGACGTTCCCGACAGCCCATTGAAACGTGATCGCCTGAGCATCGACGAACTCGTGCGCCACGATCGCTGGAGCTGATCGGGATCGTCCCCATGGTGTTCGTTCGACCCTCGGGAACGGATCCCTCAAAGTAACCGTGCCATCATGAGCAGGTAGGAGGAGAGTCTCATGAGCTACAAGGTGCACCAGTTTGATATCAACATGGAGACCGATTCCGCGAAGTTGGAAGCATTCTTGAATGGGCTTGGTGGCGAGGTTGTCACGATCATTCCCAACGTCAGGAAGACGACACTTGGCCAGATCTTAGGCATGACACGTAAGGTCGACTTCATCCTCGTTGTCGAGCGGACCTAGCCGACAGCGCCCGGCCGACGCCAAGACTCGAGTCTCATCACCCTGGGAACGGATACCACTGGGTTCCAAAGCCCAGCACCTTCCTGCAGCTCGGGCAGAAGAAGACGAAACCCCTCCCCATGCCGAACGGCCCCTTCGGTTTGCGTGTGTAGATCTCGGGGAGCTCGGCCTCACAGTGTGGGCAGACAGGTAGGACGTCCTGGCGTCTCACGACATCACACGTCGTTGCCATCGGTTGGTCACTCACAGCGGCCTCCTCCGGGCAGGAACCCAGCGGTTCCTCGCTACCGACATCTTGCTCGCATCTCGAATTCTGACCAGCGACATACGTCCCAAATCGGAGTCAGCGACGCGCACGTTGCGAACTTCCCGGACTCAGCTGCCGCCGATGTTGCAGACCAGGTCGCTGGAGGGGGTGTGGTCGATTTGTTTGGAGGTCCACCAGCCGTGGGGCCCGTCGTTACTGAGGGCGTAGGCGTTGGTGCGGTTGGGGTCGCCGGCGACGGCGATCATGAGTCGCTCCGGGCCGGTGACGATCGGGACGAGACGATCGGGATCGTCGGTTTCAGCGAAGACGCTCGGCAAAACCCCTTCTGCGACGAGGTTGGAGAGGCGACGTCGTCCGGCGGTCAGGTTGCTCCATTCGCCGATCATTTTCTCGAACGTGATCGCCGGGATTCTGGCGTGTGCGAACAGCGCTTCCTGGACATCTCCTTTGGACCAGCCTGCGCTGGCAAACGTACGGGCCAGGATCGGCGAGATGACGAGCAACGGTTGAAACTGATCGTGGCCCAGGCCGTAGACGTGGGTGAGGTCCCAGGCAGCGACGCGGGTGAGGCCGTTGGCGAGGTAGGGGATGATCTCATCTGGGGTCGACCCGAACACGCTGCCGATGATCGTTCCGCTGTTCATGCGGGCCATCGTGATTGTGTCGTCGCCAGCGGTGTAGCCGAACGATGCACTGAGCGGTGGCCATCCGATTTCGGTGAGGCAATCGGCGTCTTCGGCCAGAACGACTCGGGTCGAGTTGCCGAAGGTTGCCTTGTCGTGCTGATCGGTCGTGAATTCGAACACGTTGCGTAGGTACAGGCGGAGCCAGCGTCCAACGCTGGTGTTGGCGTGCGTACCCTCACGCATGGCGCCGACACCGTGGTTGAATCCCAGGTTCGTTGCGTTGGGGCCGTTGACGACGATCAGCGCGTCGGCGCCGGTGGTATTGCCGGAGTGCTCAGCGCCGTACCCGGGATCTGCGAGGACCTCGGAGATCGCGATGAGCACGGGAAGGTGTTCGGGCCGGCAGCCCGCCATGACGGCGTTCACGGCGATCGACCAGATGGTCAGGTCACGTCCCGAAGAGGCTGCGACCCCAAGTGTCTTCCACGGGTCGTGACCGGAGTTGGTGAGGAACGCCTCGACGCGCCCTCGGGTGGGAGGAAGGATCGGATGCCCGTCGGTCCAGCTGTGTCCGATGAAGTGCTCATTGATCGTTTCGATGTCGCCCGACACCACGACATCGAGTGCGGTTGGTTCCTCGTTCTCGACAGCGTCGTCGGCATCGGCGCCACACAGGCCCTCGATGACCTGCGCAACAGTCGAATTCACGAAGTTCTTGATCATGATCTCGGTCGATTGGGAATCGACGTGTCCGATGGTCACCGCGAGCGGGAGGCCGTCGAACCCATGCCCTCGGCCGGTCGCCGAGGCCTGACCGTCGAATCCCTCGCAGATGATCGATACCGATGGGATGCCGGCGGCCTCAGCCGCAATCGATGCCCGCAACACGGCGGGCGTACAACTACCTCAACAGCCCATCCCTGAGACGACCGCGTCGACGTGGCGCCGGTGCAACTCGTCGCCGAGTCGGCCTACCCGTTCCTTCTCGTCCGCACCGTGCAGGTTGCCGAACTCTTCGTATCCAACGATCTCGGTGCCGGGGAAGCTGGCCTTCAGCTCCTGTTCGAGTACGGGGAACAGGACGTCGCCCCGGAAGAGGTAGTCCCAAAGAAATGCCACTCGGGCACCCTCGAGGGTCTCGAGACGGTCGGCCTTGCGACGCGTCTGGACGCCTCTGGGGGAGCGTGGCCACACGACGGCATACGTTGGTTCCATCACGCCATCATGCATCTCAAGTCATGGCAAGCCCATATCCAATGGCCTGTGCAGCGCCGAAATGCAGCTCTACTCGGCGGCGAGGAGCCGCTCGTAGTCGTCCCATGTGTCCACGTCGAGCGGCGTCTCATCGTTGACCTGCACGTGCACAGCTTCAAAACGACCGGATTCCAAGAGCTTCCACACCGCCTTGTCGCCGTGTAGCTCCTCGAGCGCCGAGAACACCGAACGAGATAGCCAGAATGGATGCCCAGTACCGTCCGCGTAGTCCACGACCGCAATCTCGGCTCCACCATGTGCCGCTGCCATGAGCGCCTCTACCGCCGTTCGCGGGACGTCGGGCTGATCGCCGAGAAAGAGAAAGAACCCGTCGGCGGTCGGATCGATCGCGGGAAGCGCTGACACGATCGATGACGAACAGCCATCGGTGTGATGCACACTGTCGACAACTTCGACGGTCGAGAAGTCGACAGCTTCACGAATCTCGGGCGCTGCACCCCCGGTGGTAACGATCGTCTGTCGGAAACCGAATCCGAGCACGTTGTCGATCGTGGCACCGAGCAGCGTCTTACCCCGAAAGGTGAGCAATTGTTTCGGCTGCCCCAGGCGCTGCGACGAACCGGCGGCGAGCACAAGAGCCGTGATGCGCAGTTCGACAGACATGAAGAGGACGATATCGAACTACGCTGGCCACCGTGTACGGGATCGCTCTGAGCGTTGCTGCATGTCTACGGGGAGGCACTCGAGTTGATGTGGCATGGAACCTCGACGGCTCGACCGCGCCGCGGTTCGACCCGACGGATGCGGTAGCGATCACTCCAGGGGGAGGACGCATCGGCTCACTTCTGGGCGGTGCGATCGACAGCCGCCTGGTCGAGTTGTCACAGATCGAGGCGACAGAGGGGCGCGTCGTGACTATCGCGTTGGACGAGCTCGAGGCTGCTGCTATCGGCGTCGACCCCGGCACGACCATTCGTGTCTTCTTCGCTCCGGCGAACCTTTTCCCATCAGAACTCTGGGAGCAGCTCCTCGATCGCCAGCCGGTGACGATCGATATCGAACTCGCAAATGACCGCTCTACATCGGCTCAGCTCGGCGAACAACCTGATCAAACGGCAATCAGCATCTCGGAGGGCCGCTTGCTGTGCGAATGGTGCCCAACGGCCTCAATGAGATCGGAAGAGC
>CAJQNJ010000050.1 GCA_905479685.1 uncultured Acidimicrobiales bacterium | reverse complement strand
TGCCGCACTCCTCCACGCATGTCACAAGTGTGGCTCACAATCCGTTGGAGACCACCAACTACTCTTCCGCGATGCCCTCCGAGCCCAAACGCAGCTACGACGTCAAGGACCTAGAGCCGATCGAGGCGTACAAACTCGGATCAGGTCTCACTGTGCCCCGTCCGATCGGATGGATCGGGACGATCTCGACCGATGGTGTACACAATTTGGCTCCATACTCGTTCTTCAACATGGTGGCGATGTATCCGCCGACATTCGTCGTCGCGCCTTTCTTGAACTCACGAAAGGACACACTCGCAAACTTGCAGGAAACGGGTGTGTTCACGGTCAACATCGTGAGCGAGGAGACCGTCGAGGCAATGAATCTCTCCAGTGGAACCTATCCAGCCGACATCGATGAATTCGAAGTGTGTGGGCTGACGCCCATCACCGCCGACACCAACGCGGCGCCCCTCGTCGCCGAAGCGGTCGCGAACTTCGAGTGCACCGTCGTGCAGTCGATTCCGGTCGGACACGGAACCGATGGGCAGCCAGGAACCGGAATGCTCGTGATCGGCGAAGCCCAACGTATTCATGTTGCCGAACGGGTCACCGACGATGCATTTCACATCGACCCTCATGAGCTCCGCGCTGTCGGACGACATGCAGGGAGTTGGTACAACCGCACTGCGGACTCTCTCTTCAAAGTCGAGCGGCCGGCGTAGCGACCGACCTGCCCAGCGAACATTGGCGCCTACAGGAGGGCCCGGGCTGCGCGAAGACGTTGCAGCACGATCTCTCGATCGATCGTGGCAGCCGCATCCCAGAGAGGTATGCCTGCGTTCGTGCCGGTAATGGCAACCCGCGCTGGCACTTGCGAACGCGCTTCGAGCCGATCACCAACTTCGCCGACAGCAGCATTCATCGCGTCGCCGGTCCATTCGACGTCTCCGAAGGCGCTGAGTATTCCGTCCAGGATCTCGGGGGTCATCTTGCCCTTACGCATGGCCTTGTTCCAGGCCTTGCTCTCGAGGTCGTACGGGACCTCGTCCATGAAGAGCCATGCAATGAAGTGGGGAATCTCTGCAAGTGTGCTGACCCGCTGCTGCACATCAGGCGCCACCATTGCGAACACCTCCGGGTCGTAGTTGGCCGCATCCCAAGGGATGTCAGTATCGACGCCGTACACGAATGGTTCTGCGAGTTCGATGAACCTTTCGACCGGTAGTGCACGGATGTACTCACCGTTGATGTGATCGAGTTTGGTGACATCGAAGAAGGCCGACCCCTTGTTGACGTTCTCGAGTTTGAACAACTCGATGATTTCACCGATGGGCCGGATCTCTTTGTCATCGGGTGGTCCCCATCCGAGAAGTGCAAGGTGGTTGACCATGGCTTCTGGCAGGTAGCCCTTGCTCAAGAACTCCATGAGCGAAACATCGTCGCGTCGTTTCGAGAGTTTCTTGCGTTGCGCGTTCACCAAGAGAGGAAGGTGCGCGTACTGGGGCTTGTCTCCCAGATCGAGGGCATCCCACAACAACATCACCTTCGGCGTCGTGTTCAGCAGATCCTCGCCTCGAATCACATGGGTGATCCCCATGTCAGCATCGTCGACCGCGTTCGCAACGAGGAACGTCGGAGATCCGTCACTTCGCCGAATCACGAAGTCCTCGAGCTCTGCATTCTTGAATCGGACCTCACCACGAATGATGTCGTGAATCACGATCTCACCCTCATCGGGGGTTCGAAAGCGGACGACACAATCGGGCCCGTCTTCGATGCCCTTGTCTCGTGACCACCCGTGGTATCCCGACGGCAACCCAGCGTCGGAGGCCAGCGCATCAGCTGCGTCCCGCGTCAAGTTGCAGTAGTACGCGTGGCCAGACTGCACGAGTTGTTCCACCGCATCGACGTGGAACTGTTTTCGCTGCGACTGGTAGTAGGGGCCCTCGGCCCAGGTGATCCCGAGCGCCGTCAGGGGTTTGACGATGGCGTCGATGAATTCTGGCTTGCGAAGGGCCGCGTCGGTGTCCTCGATCCGGAGGATCATTTCGCCACCGGTCGATTCGGCATACAGCCAGTTGAACAATGCCGACCGCGCCGAACCGACATGTAAGAAGCCGGTGGGCGCGGGAGCGAAACGTACTCGAGTAGTCACGGCCAGAAGGCTAGCGAACACTGTCGAGCATCGTGTCGGGACCATTCCGTCGACTGACAGGACCAGTCCGGGGAACTACTGTCCGAGCTGATCTCTCCAGTCAGCCCGGTATCTCACTGCAACCTCATCGGGTGTCTGGGCGAGGACATCGTCGCTCACGAGGTCGGCGATGGCGCGGCGCTCGAAGTAGTGGAACGAGTAGTGCACCTCTGCGAACAGTTCTTTCCGGAACTCGACGAGCTCTGGATCGGGATTCTCATCGAGATAGCCAAAGACCGTGTACGCGATGCGAAGATCGTGCACGACCGGCGCCCGCCCGAACTGTGAGGCGCGTTTCGTTGCGACGACGACGACACCAGCGTTCACATCTGACCGATGCTCACCACCGGCAAGCGCGATCTTCTTCTCGAACACGCCAACAAGCTTGAGTGCATATCCCTGATCGGGTCCTTGTGACCCAAGGGTCGAGACCGACGACTCCTCCGTAGCGAACGTCTCGCCGGGCCGATTCGCAGACCAGCCGCCCCGCTGCGGCGGCGAGTTGTAGTGCTTGGCCGTGGTCGGCGCTGACGGGACGTACTCAGGTGCTGCCATGCGGACAGGCTACCTACTTCGGCTTGTGCAGAAGGCCGTAGACGATCGAATCGGCGAGTGCTTGCCAACTTGCTTCGATGATGTTCTCCGATACACCCATGGTCGACCAGGTCTCCACCCCGTTCGTCGACTCGAGAAGGACGCGGGTCACCGCACCGGTCCCCCGGCCCGTGTCGAGGACTCGAACCTTGTAATCGGTCAGCGAGATGAGCGCGAGCGGATCGGCATAGTGACGTCGAAGGGCATACCGGAGTGCAGCATCGAGCGCGTTGACTGGGCCGTTGCCCTCTCCGGTGGCAATGATCCGCTCGTCACCAACCCAGACCTTGACGGTGGCTTCGGTTTCGACCTCGACGGCCTTCTCGGTCCACGCTCTGCCTCCCGAGCCCGAGCGGTGGTCGAGGTTCACACGGAACGATTCCAGACGGAACCAGTCCTGCTCCCAACCCGTTGCGGCGCGCTTCAGGAGTTCGAGCGAGGCGTCGGCAGCTTCGAAGTGATACCCCTCGTATTCGAGATTCTTGAGTGTCTCGGTGATGTCGCCCAGGACCTTGCCGTCCACATCGATGCCGAGTGATTCGGCCTTCAATGCCAGCGTCGAGCGCCCCGCCATGTCGGACACCAAGAACCGCGTGCCGTTGCCGACAGCCTCGGGCGAGATGTGTTCATATGCATCTGGTTTGCGAGCGATCGCGGACGTGTGCAGTCCGGCCTTGTGCGCGAAGGCGGTGGCCCCGACGTATGGCTGTTGCGGATCAGCAGCAAAGTTGACGAGGTCGGCAACGCTGTGTGCCACGCTCGTGAGGTTCTTCAAGTTCTCGCTGCCGATTGTCTCAACGCCCATCTTCAGGCTCAGGTTGGCGATCACCGGTACGAGGTCGCAATTGCCGACACGTTCGCCGTACCCATTGATCGTCCCTTGCACCTGAGACGCTCCGCCACGAACTCCGGCGAGTGCGTTGGCAACTCCGCAGCCGGTGTCATTGTGGAGGTGCACTCCAATGGTGCTCGTCCCGTCGGGCCCACCGAGGTGGTCGTACACCTCTGCAACCATGCGCTCCACATCGGTCGGCAGTGACCCACCGTTCGTGTCGCAGAGCACCAGACAGTCGGCGCCGGACACGGCTGCGGCTTCGAGTACAGCCAAGCTGAATTCCGGGTTGCGCCTGTACCCGTCGAAGAAGTGCTCGGCATCGAAAAAGACCCGTCGACCTTCGGCCTTCAAGAAGACGATCGAATCGGCGACCATCGCAATCCCCTCGTCGAGGGTGGTCTGCAGCGCACCTTCCACGTGGTAGTCCCAGGTCTTGCCCACGATGCAAACGGTGCCGGTCTCCGCACTCAGAAGGTTCGCCAAGGTCGGGTCCGTATCCGATTTGCCCTTGGCGCGCCGGGTCGAACCGAACGCAACCATCGTCGAGTTGTTGAGTTCGAGTTCGGACTTGGCGCGCGTGAAGAACTCCACATCCTTCGGGTTGGCGCCGGGCCATCCGCCCTCGATGTACGGGACACCAAGACGATCGAGCTGTCGAGCAATCTTGAGCTTGTCCTCGACGGTCAGGGAGATTCCTTCGAGCTGACTCCCGTCGCGCAGCGTCGTGTCGTAGATCTCCACACGATCGGGTTGACGCGCCGTGCGGTCGATTCCTGAGAGGTCGCTTTGCACGCTCATAGTGCAGCGATCACCTTGTCGCCCATCTCCACGGTGGTGCCGGTCTCGCCTGCGACGGAATCGGCTGCCGTGCGAATACGCGTGGCGGCATCGGTCTCACCCAGGTGATCGAGCATCATGGCGCCGGACAGTATGGCTGCGAGTGGGTTGGCGATTCCTTTGCCAGCAATGTCGGGCGCCGAGCCATGGACGGGCTCGAACATCGAGACACCCTCCGGGTTGAGGTTGGCCGATGACGCAAGTCCGACCCCGCCGGAGACCGCGCCGCCGAGGTCGGTCAAGATGTCACCGAACAAGTTGTCGGTGACGACCACGTCGTACCGCTGCGGATCCTCGACGAAGTAGATGCACGCAGCGTCCACGTGGTTGTAGGCGGTGTCCACCTGCGGGTACTCCTCAGCGACCTCGTTGAATGTGCGTTCCCACAGATCGCCGGCGAACGTCAGCACGTTGGTCTTGTGCACGAGGGTGAGATGGTTTCGTCTCGTTGTTGCAAGCTCGAAGGCATATCGCACCGCACGCTCCACTCCGAGGCGAGTATTGACCGAACCTTGGGTCGCAATCTCGTGTGGTGTGTTCTTTCGGAGGAACCCTCCCTCGCCGGCGTAGGTGCCTTCTGTGTTCTCCCGAATCACCACGAACTCGTGGCTACCGTCGGGGGCCAGGAAGGGGCGAAGGTTGATGTACAGGTCGAGGGTGAAACGCATACGCAGGAGCAATCCGCGTTCGATGACCCCTGGTGGAACAGCTGGCGTTCCGACAGCACCGACGTAGAGGGCGTCGAGGCCGCGCCACTCCTCGAGGATCTCGTCGGTGAGGATGACACCATCTCTCAGGTAACGCTCGCCACCGAGGTCGTAGTCGACCGTCTCCAACTCGACTCCGGCGGCTTCGATCACCCGCATACCCTGCGCAATGACTTCGGGGCCGATTCCGTCGCCGCCGATGATGCCAACCTTGTGTGCCATGTGAGTTCCCTTGCTTCCGCGCCCGATGTTTCGGTGTCGCTCTGTGCGGTGTCGAGTTTACGGGGCCGAAGGGCAAGGACCCATTCGCGGTTGCATCCATCAGTCGGTGGTCAGTCGATCAGTGCGTCGCTCCTCACGCGTGCTTCCTCGGCATCGATGTGGGCTTGCAGCACGCGCCCGAAGAGCTGCTCGGTTCGCTCCAACCGTCCGATCACATCAGGCTGTTCGGTGTACGCAAAGATGGCGGCGTGGCGAGGTTTGGAGTCGGGGGCGACCCGCGACACCGCGTGAAGCGAATACCGGCCACGAAAGATCTGCATGTCTCCAGGCTGAAGGTCGAGCGTGTGCACGCCATCTCTACCGCCTTCGAGCACGTGTTGGATGTGGTCGAACCCTTCGTCGCCGTCGGAGCGGATGTTCGGCACGTATTCGAAGAGGCCACCTTCGTCGGCCTCCTCGACCAGGACGGTGACAGCGAACTCGTTGGTGTCGAAGTGCCACGTGAACTGCTGACCCGGGTCCAAGATGTTTGCCGTCAGACCGGCAAGGGGATCCGCGTACGGGTGCAGCGTGGGAATCTCGAGGCAATCGGCCAAGAATCTCGCCAACTGGGGATGCTCGAACAGGATCCGCATTGCTGAGCTCGGTTCCCACGAGTCACCGGGAATGAAGCCACTCGAACGCTCGAGGAACGTATTCATCGGGTGATGCTCGGGCCAGTCGTCGTGGTGGTGGAAGTGGAAATACGGGTTGATGACCTCCGTGGAGAAATGTGTCGTGTGTTTCCGCTCCCAGATCTCGGCGCCGAGCGTTTGTAGTGCGCTCGGGAGCACGAAGTCCTTGATCACGGCACAGCCGACCGATCGCAACCCAAGCCGCGCGGCGTCGACGACGAGGTCATACTCTGCCGACTCGGGCTCGTGGATCGGGTACTGATCAAGATCGATGAAGTCCGATAGTTCGATGTTCGTCATGCTCACGCCTCCCAGTGGGGCACCCAGTCACCATCGAGACGAAATGAGAGTTGTGCATCGTCTTCGATTCTTTTTGCTACATGCAGCTCGCCCATGTGGGCCCCGTATCGCTCGGTGGCCCGTGCGAAGGTCTGCTGCGCAGTTGTCGTCATGGGCAGATCGGTTCCGACGTTCTCAGCGAGCTCCATGGTGAGACCGAGATCCTTCATGCACAGGTCCAGAGTGAAACTTGGGTCGTAGTGGCCAGAGAAGATCGACGGCGCATCGTGTCGCGCGACGAAACTGTCCGCCACCGAATCCTTGATCGCGTCCCAGAGCACGTCGAGTTCGACTCCATTTGCCATACCCAGAGCAAAACCTTCGCCGAGCGATGCAGCGTGGATGAACCAGAGCTGATTCGTGACGAGTTTGGTCACGTTGCCCGTCCCGAGTGGACCACATCGGATCGTTCTGCCGAGATGCTCCAGGACCGGTACGGCACGATCGAGATCCTCGTCCGATCCTCCGGCGAACAGGGTGAGCTTCCCGTTGCGGGCTCCGTCCACAGCACCGGTCACCGGGCTGTCCACGACCGAGACACCGTGTGGAGCCTTGCCAGCGAGCTCGATCACAAAGTCCTTGCGGTTGGTAGTGAGATCGATCCAAAGGCTTCCCGGTGCAAGTTCGCCGAGCGCACCGTCGTCGATCATGACCGACTGCACATGGTCGGGCCGCGGGAGCGAGGTGAGCAACAGGTCGGTGCCTCGTGCGCATTCGTTGGCGGAACGTGCGGCGTGGCAGCCGCCTGCAACGGCGACATCGACCGCTGCGGGATTGATGTCGTACGCGGTGACCTCGTACCCAGCACCAGCGAGTCGAGTCGCCATGGGCCCACCCATGTTGCCAAGTCCGATGAAGCCGATTCGTTCGTGCATCGCATCACGGTAGGGGCAACTTGACTGATGGTCAATCGAGTGTTTGAGTCATAGTTATATGACACAAATCGATGGTCAAGTCTCTGATCGGGGGCTGCGTATCTTTGCCGCAGCGGGCTCGATCGGCAGTCTCACCGGCGCGGCGAAACGTCTCGGCCTGGGCCAACCAGCGGTGAGCCACGCGATCACGCGACTCGAACGTGCACTTGACACGACACTGTTGGAACGATCGAGGACGGGTGTTCTGACCACGCCGGCTGGCCAGGCACTTCTCTCTCAGATCGTCTCGGCGTTCGCCCAGATCGACGAAGCCGTTGCGTCGACTCGAGCGGCGCGCGTCGACGTCGACACCGTGAGCATCTCGGTCTCGACATCGCTCGCAAGCTGGTGGCTGCTGCCGCGTCTTCCCGAATTCAAACGTACACATCCAGAGATTTCGCTTCGACTCGTCACCGCAGACGCGGACACCGACGTCGACATCGGGGAGATCGACCTCTGGATACCCCTCGGCCTCGTCGAGCGCTCCGATCTCGATGCCGTGCCGTTGTGCCAAGAGCGGCTGATCCCCGTTGCGACGCCCGAACTCGCTTCGTCACTCGACGCCAGCTCGCCCGCCACACTCCTGCACGGCCCACTGCTCCACCTCGAGGAGCACTACGCACCTCGCTTCGACTGGTATCGATGGTTTGCTCTCCATGACGTCGAAACGCCCGAACACCTCGCCGGCGATCGATCGAACGACTATTCACTCGTCCTTCATGCCGCGCTCGGCGGCCAGGGCATCGCTCTTGGATGGGGTCACATCGTTTCTGACCTCATCGACGACGGCCGACTCGTCGCACTGGCGCCAGCGGTGACAACCGAAACACCGTTCGTGGTGCTCTCTTCGAATCGGCGGCCACTCTCACCAGGAGCTGCGGCGTTTCGGCGTTGGCTGGTCGACCAACTCGGCAGGTAGCCAACACCGAGAATTCGACGGCTCGGTTCCAGGACCTCTGACTCACGTCAGGACCGAGAAATCCGAGTGGCCAGCTACCGGCGAAGGATGCCTGCCAGAAACTCGGTGGTCTGGCGCCAGGCCACGACTTCTGCCTCAGGGTTGAAGCCGGGGCGGCCTGCTTCGGCAAACCCATCGGCGGTGCCTTCGTGGTGTTCGAATCGAAAATCCAAGCCAGCCATCTGCATGCTCAAGCCGAGGTCGGCGACTTCGAGGTCGGCGACGTGTGCGTCGACCTCAGCCCAGTGGCACAGGTACGACGCCCGAGCTCCCGTCATCGGAGCCGCCTGCGATCCGTAGTACGTGACGACGGCCGCCACCTCCTCGATCAGCCGAGCCGACAACCAAAGGGCCCACGACGCTCCGGACCCGAAGCCCAGCACGCCGATGGGTGCAGCGGGCTCGAGTTGCGCTCGACGGAGGATGCTGAGGCTCGATTGCACCAACGAGGCCGTCACGTTCATGTCGGCTTTGGCGAGCGAGGCGAACGCTTCGTCCTCATCGTCGAAGACCTGACCACCGGCCAGATCGGGCGCGAGGGTGGTGAACCCTGCATCTGCGAGATGATTCGCGACCTCCTTCGTTTGCCGGTTCAATCCCCAAAAGGAGTGCAAGAGCAGCACCCCTGGTCCCGGCCCGTCCTCAGGCGAAATGAAATAGCCCTGTCCAGCTGGCGCGCTCACGCGACCCCGGGCGGCAGGACGACAGCCTGCGCGACGTAGGTCGTCGTACCGTCGAACGTGAGCGCGGGCGAACCGTACAGCTCGTAGCCCTCAGCCAATGCGTCTGAGACCCGCACACAAAAGGCATGCGTGTCATGCCCACTGAGCAGTCGATACCGCAACCGCTCAACCGATGAGTTGGTGGTTGCGTTCTCTGGAGAAGCATCTCTTGATTCACTCACGACTACAACGCTATCGCTCTCTGTCCGTAGACTCAGCACATGAGCTATGCCGGTGACTTGAGCCCATCCGAAGCGTACGAACTCTTGCTTGCGCGACCCAATGCCGTGCTCGTCGACTGTCGCACGAATGCCGAGTGGGCCTTTGTTGGTGTGCCCGCTGTCGCTGGAACTCGGTTCGTCGAATGGACCCGATTTCCAGACGGTTCGCCGAACCCTGACTTCGTGACCCAAGCCGGCGATGGGCTCGAGGCTGACCAACCCGTGGTCTTGCTGTGCCGCTCTGGTGCTCGCTCTGCGGCCGCGGCCCATGCGTTGACGGGCGCTGGATTTTCTGAGGTGTACAACGTGCTCGACGGTTTCGAGGGCGATGTCGACGCTGCCGGACATCGGTCGGGTGGCTGGCGCGGCGCAGGGTTGCCATGGCAACAGAAATGAACGCCTCCGAGGCCACCAAGCTGATCAGGGGCGGCCTCTCCAGAACTCACTTCAACGAGACCGCCGAGGCGATCTTTCCGACATCGGGATATGTGTATGGATCGGCTGCCGAGGCAGAGGCCGCCTTTGCTGGTGAGGTCGAACGCTACATCTATTCGCGATATGGCAATCCGACGGTCTCGATGTTCGAAGAACGACTTCGCCTCGTCGAAGGTGCCGAAGCGTGTATGGCGACCGCCAGTGGCATGGCTGCCATGTTCGCGTCGCTCGCAAGTTATCTCTCGTCTGGGGATCGGGTCGTTGCCTCGCGGGCACTCTTTGGCTCGTGCAGCGTCGTGCTCACCGAAATTCTCCCGCGCCTCGGCATCGAATCGGTCCTCGTCGACGGCACCGATCTGAATCAGTGGGCCGAAGCTCTCGAGACACCTACGAATGCGGTCTTTCTCGAATCGCCGTCAAATCCAGGTCTGCGAATCGTGGACGTGGCAGCGGTCTCGGAGTTGGCTCATGGCGTTGGTGCGCTCGTGATCGTCGACAACGTCTTCGCAACGCCAATTCTGCAGAAGCCGCTCGAACTCGGAGCCGATGTGGTTGTCTATTCAGCCACCAAACACATCGATGGGCAGGGCCGGGTGCTCGGCGGAGCAGTCCTTGGCAGCCAGAGTTTCATCGACGACTTCCTGATGCCATTTCTGCGTCACACCGGTCCGTCCCTCAGTCCGTTCAACGCGTGGACCCTCGTGAAGGGCCTCGAAACGCTGCGTCTCCGCGTCGACGCATCATGTGCAACAGCCTCGATGCTCGCGACGAAACTCGACGGTCACCCGCGGCTCGAATCGGTTCTGTATCCCGGATCACCCACACATCCCCAACACGAACTCGCCATGCGACAGATGTCTCAGGGAGGCACGGTGCTCGCGCTGACGATCGACGGAGACAAGGACGCCACCTTCCGTTTTCTCGACAACCTCCAGTTGTTCGATATCTCGAACAACCTCGGAGACTCCAAGAGCCTCGCAACCCATCCCGCCACGACCACACATCGCAGGCTGGGCCCAGATGGCCGTGCGTTAGTGGGAATTGGTGAGTCGATGGTTCGGCTCTCGATTGGCCTCGAGGATGCAGAAGAACTGTTGGCGGACATCCTCAGCTCGCTCGACCACGTATCCTGACCCAATGGCTGAGCCAAAGAAGTTTTCACAAGAGACCCTCGACCGATTGGTGGCCGAACATCTGGATCTCACAACCCGTGGACGCATCGACATCGCTCGAAAGATCGAAACGGCCCGTGAGCTCGGTGACCTCTCCGAGAATGGTGACTATCACGCCGCGAAGGAAGAACAGGGCAAAATGGAGGGACGGATCATGTTCCTCGCCAAGGCGATCGAGGACGCCGAGATCGTCGAGGTCGTCTCCGACGGAACGGTCTCGTTGGGCGTCGTCGTCGAACTCCGATACGAAGGAGACGATGAGACGGAGAAGTATCTCGTCGGGTCGATCGAAGAGCGCCAAGGAGGCATCGAGGTCTTGTCGCCCGGGTCGCCGCTGGGTAAAGCGCTCCTGGGAGCCACCGCAGGCGACTCGGTGTCGTTCGATACTCCGACGGGCGCCACGCTCTCGGTCGAGGTTGTCAGCGTCGGGTGACCGTGACTGCTCGCGTCGCAGCCTCTTTACCAGCGCCCCGGTCCGTCACCCTCGGTGATCGCGGCACAACCGCTGTGTGGGACACACAGACGACTTCGACCACACGAACTCCGGTACTCCTCCTCCACGGTTGGAACGTCGACGCACGGTTGAATTTTGAATCGACGGTTCCTGCGCTGAGCGACGGGCGACGTGTCGTGATGTTCGACCAGCACGGACACGGGAAAGGCGTCCGTACCGACAGCGTCTTCGAGCTCGAACGCTGCGCCGACGACGCCATTGCAGTGCTCGACGCACTCGACATCGACGATGCGATCATCGTCGGGTACAGCCTCGGGGGCGCAGTGGCACAGCTGATGGCGCGTGCTCGGCCGGATCGATGCACGGGGCTCGTACTCGCAGCGACCGCAGATCGATACCTCGAAACCAGATGGGAACGTACACAATTCTCAGTGCTGGACACGGGCGCACGAAACATGCGCAGACTTCCAACACGAGCACAGAAGATGGCGTTGCGGCGGATCTCAGCGGTTGCATGTCGGCGCTACCCACCCTGGGTGCTCGACACCGTGCGAACCGCCGATCCCGTCGCCCTGCTCGAGGCCGGGGCAGCGCTCGGCCGATTCGATTCGACGTCCTGGGCTCAAACGATCAGCCGACCGAGCGCGATGGTCGTCACCGCAGAAGACACCGTGGTGCCGCCACACCGTCAACGGCGACTCGCCGACCTCATCGACGCCGCAGACGTGGTCGAGATCGATGCCGATCATGATGTCCCGATTCGAAACGATCCTCGCTTCGCTGATGCTCTCGTCGCGGCCGTTGCCGTCGTGGAAGAACATGCGTCGCGGACCTGAATTCCGACTCGGCGCAACCGCCCTGTTGTTGATCACGGCGCTGACGCTCTCGGCGTGTGCGGCACGCGACGGCGATGACATCGGGTCCCCGATCTTCAACGGCACCACCCCCGACGGAGTTCAGATCGACCCACCGATCACCACTCTTCCGGCCCCCGAGATCGATGCGATCCGTGTGCCCCTCGACTTCTTCTCGGTGCAAGGAGCCGTGGACGCGGCGCAGGCTGGCGACCTGATACTCCTCGATCCCGGTGTCTACACCGAAGAGGTGATCGTCAATACACCCGACATCGTGATCCGGGGTCGAGACAGGAACACCGTCTTTGTCGACGGGTTGCACTCGGCCACCACGGGGATCACGGTCGCCGCCGACGGGGTTGCAATTGAGAACCTCACCATCCGGAACTACTTGGGCGACGCCATCATCGTTGACGGTGTGGGCCGTCCTGCGCCGCTCAACCGCTTTCGCGCCCTTCACGTGACGACCTCGAATACCGGGGGCAACGGAATATCGTTACGAAACACCACGAACGCTGAGGTTCGCCAAGCGTGGTTGTCTGGCCACGCATCGGCCGGTGTCTCGATCAGCGAATGCACGTCGTGCGCGACCCTTGTCACCACAACCTTGGTTGAGTTCTCTGCACGTGGGTTTTCGGTGACGGGCGCAAATGGTGGCGTGTCCATCTTCTCCTCGACCAGTCGGAACAACCGCAGTGGCATCGTGGTGGAGGACGGCCCGACGCAACCGACCGCCGACGCTTCGATCGCTGCAAATCTGGTGTTGAACAACGGGTTCACGTCCAGTCCGAACAACGAGCTGAGCTGGGATACGAGCTTCGGCACGGGTATTCACGTCGGCGGCACGCTCGGGACCAAGATCCTGGCCAATCGGATCGCGGGCAATACCCGTGCGGGTGTCGTCTTGTCGCCCAATGTGGCTGGGACATCTGGCGACCCGATCGCAGCTCAGGTGGAAGGCAACGTAATTACCGGACATCCAGAATCCGACATCGTCTTCGCGCTGGTTGATGGGATCGTCGACCCAGGCCTGTGTGTGCTCGACAACGTTGGCGCGATCGTTGGCCCGCCCGGTGCCGAGGCCGCCGCGAGTTGTGGACCAGCGAACACTCCCCCACCATCGTTCACCTGGGTGGGCGAACCTCGTTCGACAATTCCGTATCCCAACGGACCGGTCCCGCCTGCCATCGATGGCATGACCGACGCTGACATCGCCCCACCGATCCCGGCCGGCCCGGTGCAACCTCCGGACACGACGAACGCAGTCGTGCCCGACGCCTGACGTCACCCCTCGGGTTCTGGCTCTGGCTGTGTCTTTGGTTTGGACTGGGTTGAGCCTTCCATGGTCACCATCATGATGAGAATCACGGTGAGGATCACGGTTCCGAGCACCCACCACCAGAGCCGTCGTGGAGGCTCCTCCGTGCTCCAGACGAGTCGGAACTCCTCTGGGTGATCACCGTCGAGCTCCCAGATGACGATGCGGCCCTGAATGTTGTCCCCGTTGTGCTCCACGATCAGGTCGGGGGCCTTCACACGGAACTCAGCGGGAGCCCATCGAGCGACTCGGAGTTCGTCGACCACGAGATCGTCGGTACTTTCTCGGAGCGCGTCGGCTGGTGCGCCAACGGCCACGAAGATCGCCTCCGTACGTTGATCGTCGAGCGAGGTGATCGAACCCGATGAGACAAGAACCGTCGACAGTTCGTCGACAGTTCCGTTCCACGTCGCGTCGATTGTTCTGCGATCGGCCTCTCCCGAACCGACAAGACTGACGCGGTCCGGGTCGAGCTCGAAGTCGAATGGCAAGTCACCGATGCTCCCCGAACGAACCGCCTCGTCGATCGAGTCGCACGGATCACCTTCCCAGATTGCCTGCTGCAGAGGATCCGTGCACACGACAACGGCTTGCGCGACGAATTCGACATCGCCGCTCCGCTCGACCCGAACTTCTTCGATGTAGCTGTCGCATGCCGTCAAGACGACAACACCCAGAGCCAAAATTGCCAGGCGGGCTCGTGAGCTGCGGAACATCGTTGGAGTGTTCCACGGGCGCCTGCAAATTGCACACGCAACAGGGAGATTCCTCGCCCGGTAGGGTATGGGGGCTGTCAAGGTTCCGAAGTTCGGTGAGAATCCGACGCTGTCCCGCAACGGTGATGTCCCTTTGAGGACGCAGCCCGGTCGCGTTCCTTGCAGTTCAACCCATCAATTGCCCTCGAGGAAGGGGCTGATGTGCGCTGGAGCCTCCTGTGCAGATCAGCCAGGAGAACATCATGAATACCCGTGCGCTGGGAGCCATCCTGGCCGTCTTATGTCTGTTCTTCGCTGCCTGTGGGAGCGACCCCGAAGCAACCGTCACCGGTGACGTGAACGACAGCGTGACAGACGAGATGACCGAAGAGCCCGTCGAAGAAGAGGCCGTCCAAGAAGAGCCGGTCGAAGAAGAGGCCGTCGAGATCCGAATCGTTTCCCTCAGCCCGACGGCAACCGAGATGCTCTTCGCTGTCGGAGCCGGTGACCTGGTCGCTGCGGTCGATGAATTCTCGTACTACCCCGACCAAGCGCCCGTGACCGACCTCTCCGGGTACGAACCCAACGTCGAGGCGATCGCCGGGTACGAACCCACGCTCGTCGTCTCATCTGCCGAGATCGAGGGACTCGATGCTGTCGGTATCGAGAACCTGGTCCTGCCCGCTGCGGTGACGCTCGACGATGTGTATGCCCAGATCGAACAGGTCGGGGAAGCGACGGGTCATGTGGCCGACGCGGCCGAGTTGGTCGCCGAGATGCAGGTGGACGTCGATGCCGTACTCGCGTCGCTACCCGAGCTCGAAGAGCCATTGACCTACTACCACGAACTAGACAACACCCTCTACAGCGTCACGTCGAACACCTTCGTTGGCGAGATCTACGCCATGCTCGGCCTGGTCAATGCTGCCGACGCCGCCGACCCCGATGGCGAGTTCTTCGGGTACCCCCAGCTGAGCGAGGAGTTCCTCCTCGCCTCGGATCCCGACGTGATCTTTCTCGCCGATACGTTGTGTTGTGATCAGTCGGCCGAGACGGTCGCAGCACGCCCGGGCTGGGAACAGTTGACCGCTGTGGCCAGTGGAAACATCGTTGAGCTCAACGACGATGTGGTCAGTCGCTGGGGGCCGCGCGTCGTGGACTTCATCGAGGCGGCTGGGGCCGCAGTCGTGGACATCTCCCTCGTCGCGGCTGGCTGAGATCCGCAGTAGGCCGCCGGAACCCGCATCATGACCGCCCGACCCGCCGCCATCAAGCTGGTGTGGTTGATTGGCGCGATCGGGTTCGTCATCGTCGCCGTGGTGCTTGGGATGGTCATCGGGCCGACCTCGATCGATCGCACGGACACGCTGCTCGAAGTCGTCGACTCGATCGTTCCGGGAGACTTCGATTCGGGTCTCGACGAGCGGCAGGCTTCGATCGTTCGCAGTCTTCGTCTTCCCCGCGTGGTGCTTGCCCTCCTCGTCGGAGCTGCGTTGTCAACCGCAGGAGCCACATACCAAGGCGTCTTTCAGAACCCGCTTGCCGATCCCTACTTGCTCGGCGTGGCCGCGGGAGGCGGTCTGGGCGCAACGGTCGCGATCGTGTACGACCTGGGTGATGGGAAGGGGTTCCTGGACATGGTGCAGATCGCCGCATTCATCGGCGCGCTTTTGTCGGTAGCCCTGACGTGGACAATGGGCACACTCGGCGACCGCACGCGGTCCACCACGTCCCTCATTCTCGCTGGCGTGGCAGTAGCCAGCTTCTTCACCGCGATCCAGACGTTCCTTCAACAGTCGAACACCGACGACATCCGCCAGATCTACAACTGGTTCCTCGGTGGGCTGAACACGAACGGCTGGACCGAGGTCATCCAGCTCGCCCCGATCGCGATCATCTGTCTCGGACTCCTGGCGATGTCAGGCCGGACACTGGACGTCTTGTCGGTCGGCGACGAAGAAGCAACGATGCTGGGCTTGTCTGTCGGTCGCACGCGTGTCCTTCTCGTGGTGATCGCCTCGCTGCTCACGGCGTCCGCAGTGGCGGTCAGTGGCCTGATCTCGTTCGTGGGTCTGATCGTGCCGCACACGGTCCGGCTCCTCTTCGGGTCGAGTTTTCGGATCATCGTCCCCATGTCGATTGCCGTTGGCGCGGGGTTCTTGGTGCTGTGTGACCTCGTCGCCCGAACCGCGCTCACCCCGGCCGAATTGCCGATCGGTGTCGTCACCGCGTTCTTCGGGGCTCCGTTCTTCGTGCTCATCTTGAGAACGACGGCACGCGCATGACGGTGGTGCGAGCAACCGGGGTGAGCGTCGCGGTCAAGGGTTACGTACTCCTCGATGACGTCTCACTCATCGCAGACGAAGGGTCGTGGCTTTCGATCATCGGCCCAAATGGCGCGGGCAAGTCGACCCTCTTGCGTGCGCTCGCTGGCGGAGGCGTGACCGCAGGCAAGATCGAAATGTTCGACCGAGATCTCGACGGGATCTCACAACGCCAACGCGCACAGCTGGTGTCTTGGGTCCCCCAGTCGCCGATCATTCCCACTGGCATGAGTGTGCTCGACTACGTCCTGCTCGGGAGGACCCCGCACTTGCATCCGCTGGCCAACGTGTCGTCGTCCGACGTGGAGATTGCGCAGCGAATCCTCGATGACCTCGACCTGTCTTCATTGGCGGCTCGAACCGTCGAGACGCTCTCGGGAGGCGAACGTCAGCGAGCGATCATCGGACGCGCCCTTGCCCAAGAAGCCCCGATCCTGCTGCTCGACGAGCCGACGACCGCGCTCGATCTCGGCCATCAACAAGATGTTCTTCGACTTCTCGACCGTCTTCGCCTGTCGGCGAAACGCACGATCATCTCGACGATGCACGACCTCACCCTCGCGGGGCAGTTCGCCGATCGACTCATTCTGCTCTCGGGCGGCGCGATCGCCGCAGAAGGCAGCGCAGTGGACGTGCTCACCGAACAGAACATCACCGATCACTACCGCGCCGACGTCGAGGTGACCCGACGGGGTCAGTCCGTACTGGTCGTCCCCCGCATCGATCCACAAGAATCTCGATCAACCGAGGAGACCACCCATGGCCACTGAGCCGATCACAGAAAACCCAGCCGAAGACAGATCGGGGTACGCAAGATCACTCGTCGTCGTCAATACCGGCGATGGAAAGGGCAAGTCGAGCGCTGCGTTCGGCATCATGGTCCGTGGGGTCGCACGAGGCTGGAACGTCGCAGTTCTCCAGTTCATCAAGTCTGGCGATTGGAACGTTGGCGAGGAGAAGGTCGGGCGTCAACTCGGCGTCGACTGGTTCAACGAGGGCGAGGGGTTCACCTGGGACTCCGATGACATCGAGCACGACAAGACGCTCGCGCAGGCGGGTTGGGAGCGTGCTCGAGAGCTGATCATGGCGGGCTCCCACGAGCTCGTCATCCTCGATGAGCTCACCTATCTGCTCAACTGGGGTTGGATCGATCCCGAGCCCGTCTACGACACAATTCGTCATCGCCCCGAAGAGGTCAACATCGTGGTCACCGGACGGGATGCCCCGCAAGGGCTCATCGACGTGGCGGACACCGTGAGCGAGGTCGTCAAGATCAAACACGCATTCGATGAGGGAATCCTCGCGAAACGCGGCATCGACTACTGAGGAGACTCTGCACACGCAGCGCGAGAAGCACCGATCCATCAGTTGAGATACGTTTCGGTCATGATCGGGGGACGATCGCTCACACAAGGGGAATTGCATGAGGGTGCCACTCACGACCAACGACTTTCTCGATCGGGCGCTTGCCGTGTATCCGGACCGCATCGCGGTGGTCGACGAACCGGACCAAGTGGCTGCGCCAATGCCGACGCTCACGTACCGCGAGGTGGGCGAGATCAGGCGGCAGATGGGTGTCGCCATGGACGAGATGGGGATCCCGATGGGAGCCCGCGTCGCAATGGTGTCCCACAACTCGGCCCGCCTCCTCACCTCGTTCTTCGGGGTCAGCGGAAATGGACGCGTCTTCGTACCGATCAACTTCCGTCTCAGCGCCGAGGAAGTCGGCTACATCGTCGAGCACTCCGGCGCCGAGGCACTGCTGATCGACCCCGAGCTTGCCGACTCGCTTGGCGACGTCCCATGCAAACGAACGTGGATCCTCGGCGCCGATTCGGATGCCGACTGGCTCGGCCGAGAAGGCGAACCGGTGAAGTGGGAACCTGACGAGGACGCCACCGCATCGATCAATTACACGTCTGGTACGACGGCACGGCCAAAGGGCGTCGAGCAGACACATCGGGCGCGCTGGACGAATGCAGTCACATTCGGATGGCACGCGACGGTGACGGACCGCGATGTCTATCTCCACACGTTGCCGATGTTCCACTGCGACGGATGGGGGATGCTCTACACGGTCTGCGCGATGGGCGTGAAACATGTCGTGATTCGCAAGATCGATGGCGCTGAAATTCTTCGGAGGGTCGAAGAACACGGTGTCACGATCATGTGCGGCGCACCTGCAGTTGTTGCTGCGGTACTCGACGCAGCCAAGGAGTGGGACGGCGAGATCCCCGGTCGGGACAGGGTTCGCATCATCGTGGCTGGCGCTCCCCCGCCGACGGCCACGATCGAACGAGTCGAGACCGAGCTCGGTTGGGAGTTCATTCAGCTCTATGGGCTCACCGAGACCGCGCCATTGTTGACGTTCAACCGGGGTCGCCAGGAGTGGGATGACCTCACTCCGTACGAGCGAGCAAAAAAACTCGGGCGTGCTGGCGCACCAGCGGTCGGCGTAGAGATGAAGGTGTCGGACTCGGGTGAGTTCCTTGCCCGAAGCAACAACGTGCTCAAGAGTTATTGGGCTAATACAGATGCCACCAACGAGGCCCTCGAGGGCGGATGGTTCCATACCGGCGATGGAGGCATCCTCGATGAGGAGGGCTACTACGCGATCACTGATCGGAAGAAGGACGTCATCATCTCTGGCGGCGAGAACGTGAGCTCGATCGAGGTCGAGGATGTTGTGTTCAGCCATCCAGCCGTGACCGAGGTCGCCGTGATCGGGGTTCCGCACGAGAAGTGGGGCGAGACGGTCAAGGCGCTCGTCGTCGTCGACGAAGGATCAGAGGCGACCGAGCAGGACATCATCGATCACTGCCGCGAAAAGATGGCCCACTACAAGTGCCCGACCTCGGTCGAGTTCCGCAGTGAACTTGCTCGAACGGCGACCGGGAAACTGCAGAAGTTCAAACTCCGCGAGCCCTACTGGGAAGGTATGGACAAGGCGATCAACTAGTCCACCATGACCACGTCAGGACCCGAATTCTGAGAAGAGGACATCATCATGTGCCGAAACATCACGACCCTTCGGGGCCTCGAGCCTGCCGCAACAAGCGAGGAGATCGAGGCCGGCGCCCGCCAGTACGTACGCAAGATCACGGGCGTGCAGAAGACATCTGACGCGACTGAAGCGGCCTTCGAGCGAGCCGTCGCAATCATCACGCAGGCGACACACGACGTACTGGAGGAACTCCCACCGCGGAAGGTTCCCCCGAAGACCGTGCCACCTCTGCGCCGCGCCTCGGTCATCGCACGAAAGGCCACGAACAGCGCCTGACCGTCTGGCTCAGACTTCGATCGGTGCGCCGTTCTCGGCGGCCGAGCGATACGCCGCATCGGCGAGCGCGTGTGCACGGACCGCGACGCCGAAGTCGGGAAAGGCTGGCCGCTCGTTGAGAACGGCGTCGACGAAGTCTGCATCAGGGTTCACCCCGCCGCCATCGATCTCGTTGGCCATTTCGACGACCTCTTGGCCCTGCCACTCCACCTGCTTTTGTTCAGCGGTGCTCTGGCGAATCGGCCCGACCCAGTCGCCTTCGAGACCCACGTACGTGCCTTGGCAAAATCCTTCGACCAAGCGCAGGCTCGGGCGGGTGATGACATCGTGCCACGTCGAGCTGAGAATCGCCTGACCGCCATGGCTGGCGGTCAGCAACAGACTCGCCTGGTCTTCGATCCCTTCGATGCCATGGGTGTTGGATGTCACGCAGCTGACCCGAACGATCGGGCCGAAGATCCAGTCGATCAGATCGAGATCATGAATGGAGTGTTCGAGCAGTGTTCCGGCGCCAGCCTTCTCGAGGTCCCCGCGCCACGTCGAGCCGTACATTCCCTGCACGGGGATGTACTGATCGTCTCGGAACACCAGGCTCATTCGGGGGCCGTGCACGCCGCTCGACATCTGGTGATGCATCCATCGAAACGCTGGAGAGTGGCGTAACACCAGACCGACCTGGTTCACGACGCCCGCCGCTTGCACCTCGTCGAACATCGTGCGCGCAGTCGACAGGTCGACCCCGAGTGGCTTCTCACAGAAGATCGGCTTGCCTGCGGCAGCAACCGCGGAGACGAGATGGGGATGCTCGCTCGTCCAGGTCGTCACGTACACCGCGTCCGATTCCTCGATGACCTGCTCAACCGAGGTGGCTACCCTGGCGCCGGTCTTGTCCGCAAACGAGGCGGCCCGGTCGCCGTCGATGTCAAAGGCGAGCACGATGTCGGCCGTATCCACTGCGCGGAGTCGGATCGCATGCGATTGGGCAATGAGGCCACACCCCACAAAGCCGATCTTCAAGGACATACGAAAGCATCGGCAGGCCCGGCGGCCGACCGCATGGTCGTTGCGCACCATTTCACGCGGGGTCTTCACGCGGGGTCTTCACGCGGACGTCGCAGCTTCTCGCCGCGATCATATATGACGCCTCCGATTGCGTATTCCCGGCAATCGGGAATAGGTTCAGTGACGGCGGGACAATGTCGTCTCGACTGGTTTCCGCCGTCCGACGTTTTCTGGAGGGAAACCAAATTGAGAAATCTATTACGACTTCTGGGTGTGCTCCTTGCACTCTCGATGGTTGCTGCTGCATGTGGAAGTGACAGCGACGACACGGCCACGACCGATGACGAGTCCACGACAACAACCGAAGCAGCACCCGATGACACGGAGCCTGCCGAGGAGACCACGACCACTGCTGCCGCCGAGCCCGACCCCGGTTATGAGGGTGTTTCGCTCACCGGCGCATGTGAAGGTGACCAGAAGATCGAGTCGATCTCTGCAGTCGACGAGTTCACCGTGGAGTTCGGTCTGTGCAACACCGACCCGGCATTCCTCGCGAAGCTCGCGTTCTTGGTCCACGGCATCCAACCTGCCGAACACCTCGAGGCAACCGGCGGCGCTCCGCTGCGTGAGCCCGTCGGTACCGGCCCGTATTCCCTCGTCGAATGGGTTGCCGGTGACTCGGTGGTCTACGCGCGAAATGACGACTACTACGGAACCGTCGCACCGCATGAAACAGCCGTTCTTCGGTGGGCCACGGAGGGCGCACAGCGTCTGATCGAGCTCCAGTCCGGACAGGTCCATGGCATCACGTTCCCGAGCACCGATGACTACCCGGTCATCGAGGACGACCCCGAGTTGACGTTGATCCCGAAGCCCGAGGCCAACATCCTCTACTTCGGTATGACGAACACCTTCCCACCGTTCGACAACGTCGACGTGCGTAAGGCAGTGGCGGTTGGCATCGATCGCCAGCGCATCGTCGACCAGTTCTTCCCGGACGGATCCGAACCTGCTTCGCACTTCACACCATGCACGGTCGAGAATGGCTGCGAGGGCGAAAGCTGGTACGACTTTGATCCCGAAGCAGCAAAGCAGCTTCTGGCAGACGCCGGATTCGCCGATGGTTTCGAGACGACGATCTACTACCGAGACGTTTTCCGTGGCTACCTGCCTGAGCCAGGTGCGGTTGCAGTCGACCTCCAGGATCAGCTGGCCGATATCGGAATCACTGCCTCTATCGAGGTCATGGAGTCCGGTGCATTCATCGAGGAGTCGCAAGCCGGAAACCTCGAAGGAATTCACATGTTGGGATGGACGGGTGACTACCCACACGTCACGAACTTCCTCGATGGCCACTTCTCTGAGCAGATCGAGCAGTTCGGTGACCAAGATCCGAGCTATACGACTCCGCTCGCCGAGGCATCCAAGACAACCGATACGGCAGCCGCAGGCGTTCTGTACGCCGAGGCCAACACCGCGATCAAGGAGTTCGTGCCGATGGTGCCCGTTCTTCATTCGTCAACCGCATTTGCGTACGGAGCCAACGTCGACGGCGCCTACGCTCCACCATGGGGCCAGGTGCTGTTCAACCTCATGGACAACGGTGAAGACACCTTCGTGTTCATGCAGGGCAACGAGCCGATCTCGCTGTACTGCGCCGACGAGTCAGACGGTGAGTCACTGCGAGCCTGCGCACAGGTGGTCGAAGGCCTGTATGGCTACGCACCTGACGGCACTCCGATCCCGCAGCTCGCAACCGAGTGTGCAGAGGACGAGGCTGGAACAACCTGGACCTGCAACCTTCGTACCGGAGTCAAGTTCCACGACGGATCTGACCTCGATGCGAACGACGTTGTTGCATCGTTCAGCGCTGGTCTGGATGCAGCCGATCCGCTCCACGTCGGTAACACCGGTGCGTGGACCTACTACGACTACCTCTGGGGTGGTCTCCTGAACGCGGAGGGATAACACAACACGCCGAGATGATTCCCGGAGAGGGACGTGAACGCTGCGTCCCTCTCCGGGGTCTCCGGACTGTTACGACATGCTTTCTTTCATCGTTCGACGAACTCTGTCAGCAATACCGGTCCTCTTGGGGATCATCGTCGTCGTTTTCTTTCTGATCCGGGCAATCCCCGGAGACCCGTGCACAGCAATGCTCGGCGAACAGGCCACGCCTGAGGGCTGCGCACGCTTCAACGAGGCAAACGGGCTCGACGAACCGACCCTCGTGCAACTCGGCATCTACATGGGTGACGTCGCCACACTCGATCTCGGCGACTCGATTCGGTTCTCTCAGCCGGTCAACCAACTCCTGGTCGAACGTCTACCGCTGACGATCGAGCTGGCGTTTTCGGCGCTCATGATCGCAGTCCTCGTGGGCGTGCCACTCGGAGTCCTCGCCGCCCGCAAACACAACACCGCGATCGACAGCGGAACGATGGCATTCGCGAACGTCGGTGTCTCGATGCCAGTCTTTTGGCTCGGGCTCATGCTCGCCTACTTCTTCGCCGTGATCTTGAAGGACACGCCCTTTGCGTTACCTCCCTCGGGTCGACTCTCAGCCGGTACGATCTCCGAGCCGTACTACGAGATCTGGGGATGGGATGTCGGAGAGGAAGGGTTTTGGGCGAAGCTCCACGAGTTCATCGGGAATCACGTCATCTTCAACTCGTTCATCACCGGCCAGTGGAGCGTTTTCAGCGATGCGATCAAACACATGATCCTTCCCGCTGTGGCGCTGGCCACGATTCCGCTCGCGATCATCGCCCGGATCACGCGCAGCTCCCTTCTCGAAGTCATGGGCAAGGACTACATCCGAACGGCGCGGGCCAAGGGGGCCAAGGAAGGCCGAGTGGTTCGAAGCCACGCCCTGCGCAACTCGCTGCTCCCTGTCGTCACGATCATCGGCCTGCAACTGGGCCTCCTTCTCGGCGGAGCCGTACTCACCGAAACGGTCTTCAACCTCTCCGGGGTGGGAAGAGCACTGTTCGATGCCATCACTGGCCGGGACTACGCCATCGTCCAAGGGTTCACGGTGGTGATCGCATCGGGGTACGTGGTCGTGAACCTGCTCGTCGATCTGTCCTATGCCTACCTCGACCCGACGATCAGGGTTGAGTGACATGCTGACCAACAAACAGGCAATCGAACAACTCGAAGCGCTGGCAGCGGACCAATCGCTCCTCACCGAGAAACCGCTCAGCCAGGGACGACTGGCGATGAAGCGCTTTCGCGGGCGTAAGTCGGGGATGATCGGTCTCGCGATCGTCATGTTCTTGGTGCTCGTGGCGATCTTCGCTCCGCTCATCGCGCCCTATGACCCCGATGATGTGCTCATCGGCGAAGTCGACAACATCACTCGACGCGCCCCGCCATGCATCCATGTACTTGGCTGCGACCCCGAACTGCCTCAACACATCCTCGGCACCGACGGCAACACTCGCGACCAGTTCTCGAGAATCGTCTATGGCAGCCGGGTCAGCCTCACGCTCGGATTGTTCACCGTCACGCTCGCCCTCGTGGTCGGAACATCCCTCGGCGCGGTCGCTGGCTATACGGGTGGCTGGCTCGACAATGTCATCATGCGCATCATGGACGTGGTGCTCGGCTTCCCGTCGCTGCTTCTCGCGATCACGATTGTCTCGGTCTTCGGGCCAGGCCTCCGCAACGCGCTCATCGCCATAGCCGTCGTGAGTATTCCCGCGTATGCGCGCGTGATGCGGGCCCAGGTACTCGCGATCAAGGAGACCGACTACGTGTCTGCAGCCCGAGCGCTCGGAGCTGCACCTCGGCAGATTCTGCTGCGGCGCGTCATTCCCAATGCAATGACCCCGCTGGTCGTCCTCGCGACACTCGGCATCGCCACGGCGATCCTCGAAGCGGCCGGGCTGTCGTTCCTCGGCCTCGGGGCGCAACCGCCACTCGCCGAGTGGGGCTCGATGTTGGCCTCTGAGCGCAATCAAGTCTTCACATCACCACATTTGGTGTTCTTCCCCGGCCTCGCGATCATGATCACAGTGCTCGGTTTCAACCTCATCGGCGACGGACTGCGCGATGCCCTCGACCCCACACTGAACCGATGACGTCAACAGAATCCGGCCCCGCACCGACTCCGGCAACTGATGACGCCATGCTCGACATCCGCGGACTCACGACACAGTTCGACACCCGAGATGGGTTGGTGACGGCAGTCGACGATGTCTCGCTTCACGTCGACCGCGGCGAGGTGCTTGGTGTCGTCGGAGAATCGGGTTGTGGGAAGTCCGTGACCGCACTGTCGATCATGGGACTCGTCGCACATCCCGGCAAGGTCGTCGCGGGCGAGATCCTGTTCAACGGCATGAACCTCGCCGACATGAAGCCAGACGAGGTTCGCGACCTCCGTGGCGAGCAGATGTCGATGATCTTCCAACAGCCGCAATCGTCGCTCAATCCTGTGCACCGAGCCGGAGCGCAGATCAAAGAGGTCTTCGAGCTCCATCGAGACTGGAGCAAGTCGGTCGAGGAAGAACGCGTCATCGACATGCTCAAACGGGTGGGAATCCCCGACCCGGTCTCTCGAGCCAAGGCCTACCCCCATGAGCTGTCGGGGGGTATGGCGCAACGAATCATGATCGCAATGGCCTTAGCCTGTGAGCCGCAACTGCTCATCGCCGACGAGCCGACCACCGCCCTCGACGTCACGATCCAGGCACAGATTCTCGACCTCATGCGCGAGCTCCAGGAATCTGGAAAGACCGCGGTCATCTTGATCACCCACGATCTGGGCGTGGTCGCAGAAATGGCTGACCGAGTCGCCGTCATGTACGCAGGTCAGGTCGTCGAGCAGACCGACGTCCACACGTTGTTCAATGACCCAAAGCACCCGTACACCAGGGGTCTCATCGGATCGATTCCCAAACTCGGCTCACCAACCGAGCGGCTCGAGACCATTCCTGGCATCGTGCCTTCGCTCATCGACCTCCCGCCAGGATGTCGGTTCGCGTCGAGGTGTGTCTCGCGGCTTCAGGAAGAGCTGAGCATCTGTCTCGAACGAGAACCTGAGCTGTTGGAGGTTTCGCCCGGCCATGATGTTCGGTGTTGGCTCTACTCGAAGGCCTCCGATGACTGAGCCGCTCGTTGAGATCAAGGATCTCGTGAAGGGGTTTCCCGTCAAGGGCGGCATCCTGCATCGACGCGTCGGAACCGTGAACGCGGTCGCAGGCGTCAACTTGACGATCGGACGCGGCGAGACCGTGGGGCTGGTTGGTGAGTCGGGTTGTGGCAAGACCACACTTGGTCGACTCCTCGTTCGACTGATCGAGCCCACATCGGGCACGATCATGTTCGACGGGACCGATATCACGAAGCTGACAGGCAAGGAACTCAAGCCGTTCCGTCGACGGATGCAGATCATCTTTCAGGATCCGTACTCGTCCCTCGATCCTCGGACCCAGGTCGGAGACTCGATCTCGGACGGCCTTCGCTTGCATGGAGTCGGCGACAAGGACGAGCGCCACGAACGTGTGCAGCGAATGTTGGAGCTCGTGGGTATTCGTTCGAGCCATACCGGGCGTTACCCACACGAGTTCTCGGGCGGTCAGCGTCAGCGAATCGGAATCGCTCGAGCTCTGATTCTCGAGCCCGACCTCGTC